>NZ_JBSGJX010000052.1:0-59565 GCF_053605785.1 Nonomuraea sp. NPDC003754 | reverse complement strand
AAGACCCCAAGCCGTTCGTGTGGGTCAAGACCGCCGAAGAGATTCTTGCATCCCTCGCCAAATATTGCCGACGAATTTCAGGCGCATGACACTAGTGCTCTGACCGCATAGGTCGCCGGTTTGGTGATCGTGGCGGTTGGATGGGCGGTGACGTCCGATCCGACCGCTGGAGGCGCGGTGGCCGAGCCTGTCCGTGTGCGCAGACCGACCAGGAGGGGCAGAAGCTGCGGCAGATCGTGCGTCGGGGCAGCACCAGCTCGGTGCGCTACCGGCGCGCGATGATGCTGCTGGCCTCGGCTGGCGGGAACCGGGTGCCGGTGATTGCCCAGTTGGTGCAGGCCGACGAGGACACCGTCCGGGATGTGATCCACCGCTTCAACGAGATCGGCCTGGCCTGCCTGGACCCTCGGTGGGCGGGAGGCCGTCCCCGCCAACTCAGCTCTGACGAGGAGGACTTCGTCATCCAGACGGCCACCACCCGCCCCACCAAGCTCGGCCAGCCCTTCACCCGCTGGTCCCTGCGCAAGCTCGTCGCCTACCTGCGCAAGGTCCACGGCCGGATCATCCACATCGGCCGCGAGGCGTTACGCTGCCTACTCGCCCGCCGCGGCATTACCTTCCAGCGCACCAAGATTTGGAAGGAATCTCCCGACCCCGACCGCGAGGCGAAGCTGGACCGGATCGAGGAGGTCCTTGACCGCTTTCCCGACCGGGTGTTCGCCTTCGACGAGTTCGGGCCACTGGGGATCCGTCCCACCGTGGGCTTGGGCTGGGCCGAGCGCAAACGCCCCGACCGACTGCCCGCCACCTACCACCGCACCCACGGCGTCCGGTATCTCCACGGCTGCTACTCGATCGGCGACAACCGGCTGTGGGGCGTCAACCACCGCAGGAAGGGTGCCGCGAACACGCTGACCGCACTGAAGTCGATCCGCGCAGCCCGCCCGGACGGCGCCCCGATCTACGAGATCTTGGACAACCTGTCCGCCCACAAAGGCGCCGACATCCGCCGCTGGGCGAAGACGAACAAGGTCGAGCTGTGCTTCACCCCGACCTACGCGTCCTGGGCCAACCCGATCGAGGCGCACTTCGGACCCCTGAGGCAGTTCACCATCGCCAACTCCAACCACCCCAACCACACCGTGCAGACCCGGGCCCTGCACGCCTACCTGCGCTGGCGCAACGCCAACGCCCGCCACCGCGACGTCCTGGCCGCCGAACGCCGTTCAGGAGAAGGACGGCGCCAGAGAAGGATGACTTAGGAGGCGGACGGCTTGATCTCCCCCGCGAAGACGATGATCTGGTCGATGAGGCTCCGCCGCAGATGGACGACGTCGGTTCCCGCCAGGCGGGGACCTCCATCCGGCGTGGTGAAGACCCACTGGTACCGGGCCCACTCGTCAGGCATGTCTACCGCCGAGCAGCGCACCATCGTGCCGGTCCCCGCCGGGTGGCGCCGGATGTCCAGCACGAACCGCTCGACCGCCTCGATCCCTTCGCTGCGGCCCAACGGCCCCCAGAAGACCACGTCCGAGGTCAGGGCCTGGGAGAGCAGCGCAGTCACATGGCTGTCGTCCGAGGCGTTGAACGCGGAGATGAACGTGTCGATCGCGGACCGCGCGGTCTCTTCCTGCATATGCCAGTAATACCAGTCGCTTCGCGCAACGCGGTCGGCCCGTGAGCCGTCTCCCGATCACGGTGACCCATCCCGGTCACAGCACTAGCCGATCCCGCTTGGCGACGTCCGCCACTATCCGGCCCACGTGACCGGGCTCGGCGCGGCCGTGCTCGCGGTCGCGACCGGCGGTTGAACCGACATCTGATCGCCTCGACGGAGCGCCGTCTCGGCTACCTCTGATATCGCGGTTGCATGCCGTTGCCGTGCATGGGGTTCTCCCGCTGCCAGCCAGCATCCTTCAGGTAGGGCCGCGGGGCGGGAGAACCGTCCACCAAAGCCGTCGCGCCGGCCGGTGAGCACCACCAGTCACACCCTGGCGCGGCGGGCGGTGAAGGCGTAGCCGCAGCCCCAGCGCCGCGCAGCTGCCGCGGGAAAGTTCAACATAGGGGAGTGGGCGGGCTGGCGATGACCTCAGCGCCCCCGTGAGTCAACCTCTGGCTCACCGTCGCACGCCGCGACGAGATTGAGGGCGGTCCATCCGCCGGACAGGCCACGAGCAGCGCACGCGCGGGTCGTCGAGCGGGATCTTCGGCAGCGGCACGGCGTTCTCCTCAGGAAGTCGGGGACTGGTCGGCGGGGTTGCCCTCAGCAGCGGCCGTGAGGGTCTTGTGGACGACGCCGACGGGGAGCTTCACCCGGCGGCGATGGTGCGGATGGATTCCCACCCACCGGCCTGGTCGACCACGGAGCCGAGCACCCACCGGCCGACGATCTCCTCGACGACCGCCCGCGTCTCCGCGTCGATCCGACCCGCGGAGACTTCGCCGCCGATCTGCCGGCCGAGCAGCGTGGACGACTCCCACGAGCCGGGCCGGCCAGCAATCAGCACCTCCGTGCTGTAGCCGCTGCCCAGTGCCTTCATCGCGACTGGCGGGGCACCCACGTGGACACCTTGAAGTTGGCCCCGTGCTGTAGCCGCTGCCCAGTGCCTTCATCGCGACCCGTGCAGGGCGGCGGCCAGCGTGGCGACCGCCTTGCGGCCAGCCCTCAACAGCGCCTGCTCGAGCGCCTGGCGGTCTTCGTCCGGCACCCCGCCGACTTGCCGGAGCGGGCCGCGCTGCTCTTCGAGCTGTTCGTACGCCATGGACGGCAGGCTCCTGCCGTAGCGCGGCACCGGCCGGACCGGCCTCGTCTACATCGGATGGGTCGGACCCCACCTGATCACCAGCTGGACCAACTGACCTGCCGGGCCCAGCCACCGCCAACGCTCGCCTCCCGCGCCGCCCTCCCTCAGAGTCGCCTCACGACTTGGCCTCCGGTTTGACTGCTCAGGCCCTGATAGCCGGCATCGGCCAATATCTCCACGTTGCGGGTGGCGGACAGCAGCTCTAGCAGTCCTGATTGCCGTGCCTGGGTAATACGGCGACCGATCCGGGACGTACCTGACCGCAGTAGAGCACCGCGCCATGGGCATCGGTGAGCACCATCGCCTTCATCGCGTTGATCCGGCTCTTTGCCCGAGACGAAACGAGCACGGTCCGCGGTACCGGCCGCCGGGCGGCGCACGCGGATCTCAGTCGCGTCCAAGATGGCGCTCTGCCCGCTGTCACTCAGGTAAGCGATCACCTCGGCCAACGTGGTGAGTCTGTGGCCGGGGGCGATGCGGCATCCGCGCTGGGCAAGCAGCGGGCGGATCTGCCCGATGGCGCGGGTGATGGTGGAGCGATCAACGCCGAACCAGCAACCCAGCACATCGTGGGTGACGCCATGGGCGCCTGTCGTTCACCACGATCGAACGCCTGACGATTCTCGCCACACGTAGATCAACGATCACTCACGCCGCAGGCCACGGCTAACCATGCACGAGGTTGTAAGTGGTCCCGCCGGTAAGTCGTTCGGGGGTCAGTGGCGGAGGTAAAGACAGCTGTCATTCCAGACGCTGACCTACACGGCCATGGCCGCCGTCTCCCGTATGGCGGTGACGGCCGCCGTCGGGATGTAGTTCTCAGGCACGCCATCGACCAGGATGAGGTCGGTCTCGATGTGCCGCGAGCGCAGCGGCGCGATCTCCCGATACGCGGGAGAATCCCACCACGCTCGCGCCTCGGCGATCCCTGGGAACCCGAGCATCACGACATGTCCGGGCCAGTTGCCCTCCTTCACCTCGTGCTGGGTGGCGTGGACGAGGTACCGGCCGCCGTACGGCTCGAAGGTGGCGGGGAGTCGTTCGATGTACTCGGCGATCTCCGGGTGCGGGGCTGCCTCCTGCAGGTGGGCGATGACGTAGGCCGGCATGGTGTCCTCCCGGTGGGGTTTGTTCGGTGCGCGGCCGATCCTGCCACCCCCTTCGTAGGCAGGGCGATTACCTGGCAGGTAGGCGATCTGGCGCCGCAGGCCGACTTGTGGCATTCGCCACTGCGTTCACCGCGGTGTCAACACCCGGCTGCTCTGACCTCATCGAGCACTTCACAGGCTCTGGGCCCAGCGGCGAAGCTCGGTGGCGGCCTCGTCGGGGGTAAGGGAGCCGCGTTCCAGGTGAACCTCCTGAAGATGCCGGATCGCGGCCCCCACCAGCGGGGACGACGGGATGCCGAGCACCTCCATCACCGCCCTGCCGTCGAGTACGACGGGGACATCGTCACGCCTGACGTACCTGTCACGTTCGGCGGCGGCGCGGGTATCGGCCTCCTCCTTCGCACGGCGCGCCGCCTCCCAGGCGTCGTAGTCGGCGGCGTCCAGGGCACGCACGCCCGCCCAGCGCCACCCCTCCATGTCGCGCTCCTGCCCGAAGCCGACCGCGTCGAAGAGGTCCAGCGCAGCCGTTCCGACCGCTCCGAGGCGCGCGAGCATGGCGTTGATCGGCCAGTCCTCGCACGGTCCCGCAGTCGCAGGGATCCAGGCGTGCTCGGGACCCCAGGTCTGACGGCCGTTCTCCCACAGGGCAGCGGTCTGGCTGCCGTCACCACCCCAGAAGTCCGCCTCCACGTAGGCGACGCGACCGCCGCGTGACCAGTCCTCCAGCCTCTCGGCGAACGCCGGGGACATACACGTGAACGGCCCGGCCTCCCGCCGTACGTCGGTCAGCTCGTTGAAAACCCCGTCGGTAACCGGCAGCAGCCCCAAGCGTTGCCGAAGCGGCACCACCACAGCCCGCGGCACATCATCCGACAGGAACCGGAGATGGTCGAAGTCACCGACAACACCGCGCAGCACGTACGACATGCCCGCACCCTAGATCGGGCAGCGGCATAGAATCAGCACATTTCATAGGTCGGACGTCGCGGTGTGGTAGCTCCAGTGAGCGTCGAGATGACCGTTGGCGGTCAGGGCGCGACGTTTCAACACCGCTTCAGCTCCGTCCAAACCCAGCGTGCTCCGGCGAGGTCGTTCGGTTCGTCGGCGTGTGCCGCGGCGAGAGCCAGGTCCACCCCGACGGGCATCCCCTGGTTCACCAGGCATGTGCGTACGACCGTGGCCCGCCTGGCCTGGTGCGGATTTCTCCAGGCGGGTGGGCAGGCCAAGCGATGCTTCACGAAGCGGCGGGGCCCCGGCCGGTGAGTTCGGCGGTGGCCGCGTCGGTGCGGGCCCTGCTGCCCCAGAACCACTCCAGGTGGGCCTCCCGCCGCCGGTCGGCGAGCCACTCGTCGAAGATCCGCCGTTCGACGAGCAGGCGGGTGAGCTCGTCCAGCGCGGCGGGCTCCACGGCCAGCACCCGCGCCACGCAGAACCCGCCGTCCGGCAGCCGCGCGGGCCCGAGTACGTCCCCGGCGCCGGCCCGCTCGGCGGCCGAGCCGAACAACATGACGAGCTCGTCCCTGTGGTTGGCCTCCATCCGGCACGTGGCCACGCCCGCGAGCACGCCCTCCATCGCCGCCGCGAGCGGGTCGGCGCCGTCGCGCAGCCGAGCGGCGGCCTCCCGCGCACCATCGGCGGCGGCGTAACGCAGCCGGACCAGACGCAGCCGGTCGAAGTCCGCACGATGGGCGGCGAAGTGCTCCTCGACCAGATCCGCGACCACGTCGCGCCGCAGCTCGGCCACCGCGGCCTCACCTGCCACGATCTGCTCCAGCCTGGCGTGGCTCAGGCCGCGCTCGGTCATCCAGCGGCGCGTCGCCTCGCCGGTGAGCAGGCCGCGGGCCCTGCGGAAGGCGTCCATCGCGTGCTGGAGCCGGTCGGGGGGCAGCTCCGTGTCCCTGGCGGCCAGGACGTGGTCGACGAGGACGGCGTCGACCAGCCGGCGGGCCAGCCGGCCGTCCTCCCACAACACGTCGAGCGCCGAGACGGCCTCCTCCCACGTGACCTCGGCGCCGTTGACGCGCAGCAGGACATGGTTGCCCGACCGCTGACCTCCGCGAAGGGGCCACGGGATCGCGCGGTCGGGCGCCACGGACAGCGACACGGTCTCGCCGCACGCACTCTCCCCGGGCGCGGTCTCGCCGAACGCGGGGAACAGCAGGTCGTAGTGGAAGTCGCCGGTGGCCTCCTCGCGCTGCCACAGCAGCCGCATCGGCGTCCCGGGATGGCGGGCGCGCAGCGACCCCAGCCGCTCACGGGCGTCCTGCGGCGGTACGCCGTCCAGGCCGCGAAGCCATTCCAGCGCGTCGGCGAGCAGGTTCACGTCAGTCCTCTCGTTGGATGTCATGGCCCGGCCAGCAGGTCGCAGAGCGCCTGACTGATCGGCAGGCCGGTCAGGTCCTCGATCCACAACCACTGGCCGTTGGGGTTGATCTCCAGGAACACGTACCGGCCGTCCGGGGTGAGGATCAGGTCGATGGCGCCGTAGACGAGGCCGAGGCGTTCGGTCAGCGCCACGCAGCGGTCGGCGACCTCGCCGGGCAGCCGGTGGACGGCGTGCCTGGTGGCGCCGAGGTCGTAGTTCCGCCAGTCGGTGCCGGCCCGGTTGCTGTCCTGGGAGTGGATCTCGGCCGCGAACACCGCCCGCCCGACGACCGTGACCCGCAGCTCCACCCGCTTGGGCACGTACGTCTGCGTGATGACAGGGCAGAACCGCAGCCCCGCCGCATAGGCCACGTCCCGGCCCGAGACGAACTCGCACTTGCGCACCACCGTGTGCCCCGCGGCGAGGTCCTCCACCCACGGCTGCCCCAGTGGCTTGGTGATGACGTTCCCGTCATGCCGGTTGTGGAAGTCCCAAAGAGCCTGTGCCGAGCCCGTGACCAGCGTCTCCGGGATCTCGAACCCGAGTCCGGCGGCCAGCGTGAGCTGGGACGGCTTGTGCCTGGCACGCGTGATCGCCGACTCCCTGCCGGGAACGGCACGGCACGGCAGGAACTCCCACAGGCCGGCGAGCACGGCGGCCGACTCCCGTACGGTGTGGCCGGCCACGGCGGGATCGGTGATCGCCGGGTGCGGCGACGGCGGACGGGGGCGCCGCCACCACACGGCGGTCACCGAGTCCAGGTCGAGCGTGCCCGACGGGGTGTGCAGCAGCCGCCTGGTGGCCCCGCCGCCGTCGTAGGCCAGCTCGATCTGCGCCCGGGCGGGATGGTCCCCGTTGTCGAAGACACCGGTACGGACCCCGCGCCGGGCCAGCAGCTCCCTGACCCGGTCGGCGTGGGTGTCACCGTCGCAGGTGAGGATGAGGACATGGGGGCGGGACACGGAACTCCTCGAAGTGTGCGGAAGGAATAGGGACCGCTGTCCCCGTGGGGGCGGGGACAGCGGTCGGGTGATCGCGGGATCAGTCCATCCCGCACCAGCCCGGCGGGTCGAAGTAGCACATCATGACGTCACCCCAGACGGGGTCCTGACCGCCGTTGATGCCGCCGAGCGTGCTCTCGTCGAGTTCGGCGCCGATGGGGGTGATGTCCCCCAGTTCGGTACGCGGCATGACGTTCACGCAACCCTCCTTCTCAGTAGTCGTGCTGGCAGATGCCCGGCGGGTCGAACACCGACAGGCGCTTGCACTGCTCCTCGTCGTACATTCCGCCGCTGATGGCGCCGAGTGTGCTCTCGTCGAGTTCGGCGCCGATGGGAGTGATGTCCCCGAGTTCGGTACGCGGCATGACGTTCATGCGCTTCCCTCCCTTCTGGTGTCGTGGAGCAGCCTGCCGAGCCTGACTTGTGATCACCTTGAACCGGCTTGAGAGGCGTTGTCGGCCAGCTGGGCGCGTATCAAGGACGCGTACAGGCCGCCGGCCGCCACCAGCCGGTCATGGGTGCCGCCCTCGACGATCCGGCCTCCGTCGAGCACCACGATCAGGTCGGCGTCCCTGATCGTGCTCAGGCGGTGGGCGATCACGATCCTGGTCTGCGGAAGGGTGCCGAGGTTCGCGCTCAGCGCTGCCTCGGTCCTGGTGTCGAGGTGGCTGGTGGCCTCGTCGAGAAGCAGGATCTCAGGCCGGCCGAGGATGGCCCTGGCCAGGGCGATGCGCTGGCGCTGCCCGCCGGACAGCCCACCGCCCTCGGTGAGCGGCGTGTGGTAGCCGAGCGGCATGGCGGCGATGTCGTCGTGCACGCACGCCAGCCTCGCCGCCTGGACCACCTCGTCCTGGCCGGCGTCCGGGTTGCCCAGGCGGATGTTGTCGGCGATCGAACCGGTGAACAGCGCCGGCTCCTGCGTGACCACGCCGAACCTGGGCCGCACCGTACCGGTGTACCTGATCCGGCCTTCGACGGGGTGGACCAGGCCGAGCAGCAGGCGCGCCAGCGTGGTCTTGCCCGACCCCGACCTGCCGACGAGAGCGACCTTCTGGCCGGGGGCGATGCGCAGATCGACCCCGCGCACGATCCAGTGGCTCTCCTGCGCGTAACGGAAGCCGACTCCGGCCAGCTCGATCCAGGTCCGCGGGCTGCTGACGGGGGGAGGGGGCGGCGACAGGGGCTCCGGCGCGGCCGCCCAGATGTCGGCCAGCCGTTCCGCCTGCGCACGGGCGGTCTGCAGGCCGCGCAGGCTCCTGGTCAGCGAGGTCAGCGGCGCGAGGGCGGCGGCGGCCAGGGCCAGCGTGCCCATCAGCGCGCCGGGAGTGAGCCGGCCCTGCGTGGCCTGCCACGCGCCCGCCCACAGCAGCACCAGCGGCGCGGCGAACGCCAGCGCCGCGAGCAGGCTGTCCTGAAGCCCCTGCGCCGACGAGCTGCGTCGCGCCCGCTCGGCCTGGGCGGTCAGCAGTCCTGTCCAGCGTTCCAGGATCTGGGTCTCCGCCCCGGCCGACTTGACCGTCTCGACGCCTCTGACGGCCTCGACCAGCAGGCCCTGCGCCTCGTTGCGCGCCTCCTGCTCGCGGTGCGCCAGCTCGCGGATCCGCCGCCGGGTGCCGAGCAGCACCACCACCTGCGCCGCGACCAGGACGAGGAGGGCCGAGCCGAGCAGCGGCGACCGTACGGTGACCGCGATCAGGTAGCCGGCCGCGAGCGGTGCGTCGAGCAGGACCGACAGCACCTGCCCGGTGAGCACCTCGCGCAGCACGCCGGCCGAGTTGATCCGCGAGACCAGATCGGCGGACCCCCGATGGGCGAAGAACCGGAACGGCAGGGCGAGCAGCCGCCTGGCCAGACCGTCGAACAACGCCGTGTCCGCCCGCGCCCGCAGCACGACCAGCGCCCACGACCTCAGCCCGCCCACCGCGAGATGGGCGAGCGCGGCCCCGGCCGCGGCCGCCCCCACCAGCGGCAGCGCGCCCATCTCGCCGGCGCCGAGGACCCGGTCGACCACGTACTCCGTGAGCGCGGGCAGCACCAGGCCGAACCCCTGCAGGAGCAGGCTGAGCAGCACCAGGACGGCCACGAGAGCGCGATGGTCCAGCACGCTGAACCGGGCGTAACGCGCCCACCAGGGCCGCCGATCGCCGAAGCGCCCGCGTACGAAGCCGTTCCCCGGGGTGAAGGTGAGCATCACGCCGCTGTAGTCGCGGGCGAACTCCTCGCCGGTCACCCTGACCCGCCCACGACCGGGATCGACGATCGTGACCAGGTCGCCGGCCACACGCTCCACGACCACGAAGTGCCTGCCTTGCCAGTGCGCGACGGCCGGGAGCACGATCCGCGGCACCTGGGCGGCCGGCAGCGCGAGCGCGCGGGTGTCGAGTCCGTGCGCGCGGGCGACGCGCACCAGGGCCAGCGCGCTCGCGCCGTCCCTGCCCGCGCTCAACTCGGCGGAGAGCGCGGGCAGCGGGACGCGGCGCCCGTACGAGCCGAGGACCATCGCCAGGCACGCGGCGCCGCATTCGACCATGCTGTGCTGGAGTACAACGGGAACACGCATGGAGCGGCAGTCTTCGCCACGCCCCTTTGAACCGGGTTGTAACCGCTTGGAACGCCTTCCAAGCGGCCTTCATCCGGGTCCGGACGCCGGCCCAGCCGCCTCGTCGAGGATGGCGGCCCTGGACGGCCTCACCCCGCGCGAGGTCGAGATCTTCGGCCTGCTCGCCCGCGGCAGGTCCAACGGCGAGATCTGCGCGGAACTGGTGCTGAGCGAGAACACGGTGAGGTCGCACGTCCGGGCCGTCCTACAGAAACTGGACCTGCGCGACCGCGTGCACGCGGTGATCCACGCCTACGAGAACGGGCTCGTGGGTCGCAACGACCTGCCTGACTGAGATTCCATCCTGCCGGGTGGTGCCGTCTCACACCTTGGGGTGATGTCTGCCGGTGACGTCCGGCCTAGGTTCGATGTCGTGTCCTTTCCACGTCTGCGCCTTCCGCTGGTGATCTCCCTTTTCGTGCTCGCCGTGCTGCTCGGCTGGACGGCACCGGCCCATGCCGGTGACCAGGAGCTGATCGACGACTACCGCTCCGTCTACGGCACGCCGGGCGTCGCAGCTGCCGTGATCGACGGGTCGTCCGTCGAGACGATCGTCCGCGGCCGGGATGGGGACGACAACGCGGTGACGCCCCGGACGCCGTTCCGTATCGCGTCCTTGAGCAAGTCGATGACGGCGACGGCGATCATGCTGCTGACGGACCGATTCTCCGTGGACGACCCGGTCGTCAAGGTTCTCCCCGAGTTCAAGATGGCCGATCCGCGCGACACCAAGATCACCGTACGCTCATCGCGCTAGACCCTCGCGCCCGCACGAAACGAGGTCATCATGACTGCGTCCCCCACGCGCTCCAGTTCTGCCAGATCAACTATTACCGATGTCACGTGGTTCTTCGCGATCGCCGTCCTGCTGTGTTTCGCGCTGTCCGTTCCGATGGTCTTCCGGCTCGTCCCGACGGACTTCTACAACCTGATCACTCCGATCATGCAACAGACCCCGCTGCTCGCAGCGATCATCATGTGGCTTGCCCGACGACCCGGAACGTTCCGAGAGACGTTCGCCACCAGGTGGCGCGGCACACCCAAGTGGGCCAGCATCGGCATCGGCCTCATCGCCGCGATCGCCGCGATCCAAACCGCCATCGCACTGGCATTGGGGATCTGGCAGCTCAACCCGCTTGACCAGATCTTCACGGCGACCATGTGGATCGTCCCGGTCTTCCTCATGCAGTCGGTCTTCGCCATCGGCGAAGAGTTCGGCTGGCGCGGCTGGCTGGCGACGCGCGCCGCGTCATGGGGATTCTGGCCGCTGGCCCTTGTCAGCGGTCTGGTCTGGATCGTCTGGCACCTGCCGGTCCTCGCCGTCATCGGTGATCGACCACCCTGGGACATCGTTATCTACTACGCGGGCATGCTGCCATGGGCGCCGCTGTTGCTCGCACTTCGCTGGCAGTCGGGGAGTGTCTGGCCCGCGGTTTTGACGCACGGAGCGATCAACAGCGTCCGGGTATACCTGCTGCAATCCGTCCCCGATGCAACGGATCACCTGCTCATCGAAGTGATCGGCTGGGTGCTCACGCTCGCCGCCGCCGTGTGGCTGATGCGCCCGAGCCGGGCGCAGCTCGTCCGCGGGTCTTTTGAGGGTTAGGTTGATTCCTTGCTCGAGTTTGGCCGTTATCCCGTTGCGCAAGCCCAAGCCAGAGCCTCGTCCTCGATTTTCGCGAGGTCGGGCTGCGCGGGCCGGGTAGCGGAAGATCGTGAGGCGATGATCATGCGGAGCAGGGCGCGTCCGGTGAAGGTTCCTCAGCGAGCGTGAACCCGAGGATGGTGCCCGACCGGACAGAACTCGGACTCTGTCCGGTCTCGAGGAGCACATCACCCCTGGTCAGCGCCTTGAAGTCGAGTCCTGTACGGATTCGGACCAAGATCTCCCGCTACGATCCTTGGCCGAAACCCTCCTCCGGCCAAGTCGGCGATCACCGCCGCGCGGCGGCTCTCGCCGCTGGCCGTCCCCGCCTGTCCTTGAATCGTCGTCGCAGGTCAGGGGTATATCCGTTGGATCTTTTGCCATTGCTACCGAGACCCCGGGTAGCGAGCCATCAACGACCCACGGCGTCGGCCGTTGAGCGGTGCAGTGACGTCACGTTGTGCTCTTCCTGGCTGGCGGCGGGCTGGGGACCCGGTTCGGTGCGCGGCCGGAGGCGGCGGGCGACGGCGGCCAGGCGCCGGCCGGCGCGGTGGGCGGGGCTGCGGTTCAGTTGGTCGACGTGCAGGTAGGCCTGGGTGGTGCGCGGGTCGGCGTGGCCGAGCAGGGCTTGGACCACGTCGAGCGGTTCGCCGGCGTGCAGCAGCGCGGTGGCCATGCTGTGCCGGATGGCGTGCGGGGTGAGCGTGTGCGGGTCGGGGATGCCGACGGCGCCGGCGAGCCGTTGCAGCTGGTCCAGCACGTAGGAGCGGTGCAGCCGGGCGCCGGTGCGGGTGATGAACAGCGGGCCGGGTGCCGCGCCCCGCTCGGCCAGGTAGGCGTCGAGCAGGGGGCCGGTGGCGTGGTCGTCGAGGACGACCCGGTGCGGGCGGCCGCCCTTGGCGGGCAGGGTGAGGATCCGGTTGTCGCCGGCGTGGCCCAGGCCGTCCAGCTGGGCGCCGGTCAGCTCGCCGATGCGGCAGCCGGTGGCCTTGAGCACCGCGACGACGGCGGCGGTGCGGGCGGATTCGTGCGCGACCGCGTGGACGACCAGGTCGTCCAGCTGGGCTTCGGTGAGGTAGCGGCTGCGCTTGCCGGCGCGTTTGGGCAGCTCCATGCGATGGAACGGGTTGCGCGCCGCGGCGTCGGCCCGTTGCAGGTAGGCGTACCAGCTGGAGCAGGCCGACAGGCGGCGGCGCCGGGTGCCGGCGGCCAGGCCGGAGTGCCGCATGGCGGCGGCGTAGGTGTCGGCCTCGATGAAGGAGACGTCGCGCAGGTCCAGGCCGCGGGCCTGGATCCACCACAGCCACCAGGAGACGTCGCGGATGTAGCCGTCCTGGCCCACCGACGTCCCTCCGTGGAGCCCCGGTGCCTCGGCGGCTGGTTGTGCCGCCATCGGGACCCCTGGGGCGCTCGGGGCGCGAGCGCCCCAGGGGTGGGGTGGATCAGTATCCGGGGACGTTTACCCGGAACGGCCGGCCGTCGAGGGAGCCGGTGACGGGGGTGGTGTCAGTAGCGGTGAAGGCCTTCCACTGCAGCGTGACCTTGTGGGTCGCGCCGTCGGGGCCGGTGACGGTGAGGTTGGCGGTGGCTTTGTCGCCGGCGACCTTGGCGGTGCCGGTGGCGGCGAGGTCGACGACGTAGCGGACCTTGTCCAAGGTGATCGTGCCGTCTGTACCGTTGGTGACCTTCCCGCCGCGCAGCCCGGGCTCGGTGTCCGGCCGCGAGGCGCGATGCGGGTTGTGCATAGCTACCGTGTCGGCGGCGGTGGCGAACGCAGCCGCCACGAGTGTGCGCTGCGGAGTGTCGAGCCCGCCGCCGCGGGCGGGCGGTACTGCTGCCGCGGTCGCAGGGAAGTGACCGTGTGCCTGGTAGTTGGCCATCGTGCACGACGTGTCGGACACCCGCCCCGGGTTCTGGATGAACCGGTGCATGATCTGTCGCGCGCACTCGCCACCCGGCCCACGGCCCTCGACCGCGGGGTTGTGGTACCCGGCCTGGACGGTGACCGCCTGGCCGCGGGGGAATGCCCGCGCCGCGGTGCGTGCACCCATGATCGCCTTCGGGTCGAACTCGCCGGCGACGGCCAGCATCGGCACCGCCGGCCGGTGCGGCACGATCGCGTTGTTCTCTCGCGGGGTAGGCCAGCCTGCGCAGAAGTCTGCACCGCTGCCTGCCTCGGCGAGGGTGAATGGCGCGTACCGGTTGCGCTCGGCATGCCAGGTCTCCAACTGGCGGCGCCGGGTCGCCTCGTCGGCGGTGCGGTCGTACGGCCAGCGCGGGTCGGAACACAGGTACGCCGTCGTACCGGCCCTGTCCGGTGACTCCTTGGACGGCGCTTTGGATCCTGCGCCTTTGTTGCCGGCCAGCGGGGCGGCCCGGTCGAGCACGCGGCGCAGCGGGGCCGGGTCGCCGTCCAGGTATGCGGCGGTGGCCGCGGTCGCGTCGGTGGCGAGGGCTGGATCAGAGGTCGACCGCAGCGCCCCGAGCAGTCGCTGCGGGGTCAGCGCGCTGTCGCCTTCGGCGCGCGTCTTCCGCACCACCGCTTCCCAGCGTGCCTGCGGGTCGCCGCCGGCGGTTCGGCGGCAGGCCGACGATCGCCGGCAGGCGCGAGCGTAGTGGTCGATGGCTTCCTGGATCTCCTTGCCTTCCGACTCGCCGAGCTGCCACCGGCCGGCCTGGTCGATTGGGCCGATCATGCTCTCGATGTACAGGGCGCGTACCCGGTCCGGGTAGCGGGTCGTGTAGGCCTGTCCGCTCAGCGCGCCCCAGGACGATCCCACGACGGTGACCTTGGACAGGCCCAAAGCCGCGCGCACCGCCTCCACATCGGCGACGTACTGGTCGCTGCTGAAGAACTGGGCCCTGTCGCCGAGCTCGCGCGCGCACTGGCCGACCGACTCCGGCTTCCCCTGCTGCAGCGCCTTGCACCGCAGCGGCGCGGATTCGCCCAACCCGCGGAACTCCACGATCATCATGTCCGAGTGGTCCAGCAGAGGCTGGAAGACCTTCCGGAAGGCGTCGACGCGCTCGGCGTTGGGGCCGAGCGGGGCCGGACCGCCGGGCATCGCCAGGATCGAGGTGCGGGCTGGGCGCGATCGGTCGGCCCGCGGGATGTACCCGAACCTGATGGTGATCTTCTCCGAGTGCGGATCCTGCCAGTTCAGGGGGACGGTCAGGGTGCCGATGCACCGGCTGGTCGCGGTGGCGCATTCGTGCCGGCCGCCGTCGGCCGCCGCCGTGGCGGCCGGCGGCGGCGCGGCGGCGACCAGCGCCACCAAGCCGACCAGAATCGTCCTCAGTACACGCATGTGGCCTCCGCCCACAGGACTCCGGGAGTCCGACGGGGCGATGTTCGTGCTGGTTCGCTGTGGTTCATGTCATAAGTTGAGCCAGCGTGGGTGTTGCCAGCGCGTATGCGGTTTTCGATATGCCGACGATATGCGTCGGCTCGTAGCCTCGGGGGCATGCGCGTGTTGATCGTCGAGGACGAGCCCTTCCTGGCAGAAGTCATCCGCGATGGCCTACGTCTGGAAGCGATCGCCGCCGACCTCGCCGGTGACGGTCACACCGCTCTGGAACTGCTGAGCATCAACGCCTACGACATCGCCGTCCTCGACCGCGACATCCCCGGCCCCTCCCACGACGAGATCGCCGAACGCATCGTCGCCTCCGGCAGCGGCATGCCCATCCTCATGCTCACCGCTGCCGACCGGCTCGACGACAAGGCCTCCGGGTTCGATCGGCGCCGACGACTACCTCACCAAGCCCTTCGCGATCAAAGAACTCGTGCTCCGTCTCAGAGGGCTCGACCACAGGCACGCCCACAACAGGCCACCCGGGCGAGAGATCGCCGGCTTGCGGCTGGATCCGTTCGCCGCGAGGTCTACCGCGACGGCCGTTACGTCGCGCTCACCCGGAAGCAGTTCGCCGTGCTCGAAGTCCTCGTCGCGGCCGAAGGCGGTGTCGTGAGCGCCGAAGGACTCTTGGAGCGAGCGTGGGATGAGAACGCCGACCCCTTCACCAACGCCGTCCGCATCACCGTCTCGGCACGGCGCAAACGGCTCGGCGAACCGGGGATCATCGCCGCCGTCGGCGGCGCCGGGTATCGCATCGGCACTCAACCAGACACCCGGACGTGAGGGAGGAGACCGTGGACAGAGCGCCTGGGTTGAGCGTTCGCCTCAAACTCACCCTCAGCTACGCCGGCTTCCTCATGCTCGCTGGCGTCTTGCTGCTCGCCGCCGTGTGGGTCTACTTCCTGCGAGGCCTACCCGATGATGCGATCTACACCACCGGTGACTTGATGATCGACCGCTCCGCCATCCTGCGTTCGTTCACTCCGGTCGCGGCCATCATGTCGGCGTTCCTGCTGGTATTCGGTCTCCTGGGAGGATGGATTCTCGCCGGCCGGATGCTCGCTCCCCTGGCCCGCATCACGGACGCTACACGCATGGCCGCGAACGGGTCACTTTCCCACCGGATCCAGTTGGAAGGCCGCAAAGACGAGTTCCGCGAACTCGCCGACGCCTTCGACGCCATGCTCGTACGGCTTGAAGCACACGTCGCCGAACAGCGGAGATTCGCCGCCAACGCCTCGCACGAACTGCGCACCCCGCTGGCGATCTCGCAGTCACTTCTCGATGTCGCCCGCAATGATCCGACACACGACCATGGCGAACTCGTCGACCGCCTTCACGCCGTCAACGCTCGAGCGATCGACCTCACTGAGGCGCTACTCGCGCTCAGCCGCGCCGGCCAGAGGTCCTTCACCCGAGAACCTGTCGACCTGTCCCTACTCGTGGAAGAGGCCACCGAAACACTGCTCCCGCTCGCCGAGAAACGCGGTGTCACCATCGATACCTCCGGTGACATCACCCCGGCTGTCGGGTCGCAGGCGCTCCTGCTGCAGATGACGACGAACCTTGTGCACAACGCCATCGTGCACAA
This sequence comes from Nonomuraea sp. NPDC003754, assembly GCF_053605785.1. Classification (NCBI taxonomy): domain Bacteria; kingdom Bacillati; phylum Actinomycetota; class Actinomycetes; order Streptosporangiales; family Streptosporangiaceae; genus Nonomuraea; species Nonomuraea sp. NPDC003754. The sequence continues at coordinate 43,095 of NZ_JBSGJX010000052.1, read as the reverse complement.
CCTGCCCGAACAGGGCACTGTTTGGGTCAAGACCAGCGTCCGCCCCGAGACCGTGGTACTCACTGTCGAGAACACTGGCGAGAAACTCTCCCCGCGGCTGGTCTCGACACTCACCGAACCGTTTCAGCGCGGCACCGAACGAATACGCAACGACCACGCAGGCGTCGGCCTCGGCCTGGCGATCGTCAAGAGCATCACCCAAGCACACGACGGATCCCTCACCATCGTCCCGCGCCCTGCGGGCGGACTCCGTATCGTCGTCCAACTGCCTACCCCCCACCACCACATACCGCCAAACAGTCAGGTACCGCAAACCTGGTCACGTACGGCCACATAACCGGATTAGCCGAGAGAACTCTGCAACCGCGTAGCCTGACGGCCCCAATAAGAAACCCTTCCAAGATTTCACGTCGTCGCGTCCTCGTCGCCGTCGTCCGGCGCGGCTCGCGGCCGGTCGAGCAGGATGATCCCGGACGTGGTGAGGGCGTCCGGCTCGCCTGCCGCGCGGGGTCGGAGGCGGGGCGATGCTCTGGAGCGTCTCCGCCGGCTCGATGCTCATCGCGCGCCCCTGGCCGAGGTCGCCCCGCGCGGCAGGTGGCGGACGGCAGGCTGGCCGCCGGTGGCGCCGCCGCCCACGGCAGTGATCAGCGTCGACCGGGTCCGGTCGATCTGGTCATGACCGGCTCGACCGGAAGCCGTCGATCAGCCCGAGCACCGCCGCATGAGCATGCTCTTCTCCCAGCAGTCACCGAAGTCGTAGCGGTAGCCGAGCCCGTCGCCTGCCTCGGGCGCGAGTTCGGCGTGGTTGTGGCCTTGGCATCGCGCGGCGGGGGTGGTTCGCGGCGATCCACGAGCGCCTGCCTCAGCGAGCGCTGCTGGACATCCTCACGCGCACCGCCTACCTGCTGAGATGGCACCGCCACTTCGGACCGGCTTCGGGCTCTGATCCCAAGATCCGCGACGCGACGGGCCGCTATGTGCTGACCGCCTTCTCCCACGGCACCCTGTTGGCCCCACCCAGGTCGCCGCGCACATGCGGGGCCAGGTCAGCGTGCACGAGCTGAGCCTGGCGGGCAACAAGCACACCACCGCCAGCAAAATCGACGCCGCGTCGGTCGATGTCATCAACGCCCTCAACCAGCTCGACGTCGCCGGCGTCCGGGGTGACGCGAAGCTGGGGTGACGGGAAGACGGTCGCGGCCGACGGCTCCCAGATCGGCACCTGGGAGGACAACCTGCTGGCCGAGACCTCCATCCGCTACGGCGGCCATGGCGGCATCGCCTACCGGCTCGTCTCCAACACCTACATCGCGCTGTTCTCCCGCTTCATCGCCTGCGGGGTGCGGCAGGCGGTCTACTTGATCGATGGGCTGCTGAAGAACGCCTCCGACATCCAGCCCGCCACTGTCCCTTCGGTCTCGGCGCCCTGCTCGGGTTCGACCTGCTGCCAAGCATCCGCAACTGGCATGACCTGGTCTTCTACCAGCCGGATGAGCAGGTCCACTACCAGCACATCGACTCCCTGTTCGGGGCGGAGGCGGTCGACTGGAAGCTGGCCGAGACCCACTGGAGCGACCTGCTGCGAACCGCGATCTCGATCCGCGAGAACAAGCTGTCATCGGTGACGCTTCTGCGCCGCCTGGGCGACCACTCCCGCAAGAACCGCCTGTATCGCGCCTTCCGCGAGCTCGGCCGCGCCATCCGCACCATCACCCTGCTGCGCTACCTGTCCGAGCCGGCCCTGCGCGAGCAGATCACCGCCATCACCAACCGCACCGAGGCCTTCCACGGTTTCGCCGACTGGCTGATGTTCGGCGGCAAGCTGATCAGCCACAACGACCCCGACCACCACGAGAAGGTCGTCAAGTTCACGAGCTGCTCGCCAACTGCGTCATCTACTCCAATACTCCAACGCCTGCGACCTCACCGACGCCGCCAACGCCCTGGCCGCCGAAGGCCACCCCGTCGACCTGGACGACCTGGCCACCATCTCGCTCTACATCACCCACACCATCCGCCGGTTCGGCAATCGGACCCTCAACCTCAGCCCGCCGACCAGGCACCCGCCAACCGGCTGGACCTGGAACCGCGTGTCCTGTTCGGAGCTTCACCCGCCCCCTGACAGCGGCAAAAATGCACTCGCTCGACCCACCGGGGGCCCGCTAGTGTCGCGCGGATGAGCAACGTTTCTCTGCCGCTGCTCTGGCTGTCGGGGCCTACGGGAGTCGGGAAGTCCACGGTTGGCTGGGAGGTGTTTGCGCAGCTGAGTCGTGCCGGCGTCAAGACGGCGTTTGTCGACGCTGACCAGATCAGTCTGTGCTACCCCATGCCAGAGGGCGTGACGCATCGCCTGCGCGCGCGGAATCTGGCTGCGATGTGGCCGAACTTCCGGCAGGAAGGGGTGCAATGTCTGGTCCTTGCGGGCTTCGTTGACACTCCCGAGGAGGTTCGTGAGTACACCGTCCTTCTTCCTGAGGCCACGTTCACCGTGTGCCGACTGCGCGTCGATAGCGCTGAGCTCAAGGAACGGTTCCTCGCGCGGGGATGGCGTCCGGATCTGGTAGAGGAGGCGGTCGTTGAAGCGGAAACCCTGGAACGCAGCGACTACGCCGACGTGTGCGTGGATACGGGCGGCTTAGTGGTGTCAGAGGCGGCCCGGCTGGTCTGTGAGCGTGTGGGGGGATGGCCGGGTATCCTCCCCGCCGCGACGTTCCACAGTGTCGTCGACCCGCAGCACCCCCCGACCTCGGTGGATGCCGCACCCGTTTCCGTGCCGGTACCCGTGCTGTGGCTGTGCGGTGCTACGGCGGTTGGGAAGTCGACGGTCGGCTACGAGATTTTCATGCAGGTCTACCGGACCGGCGTGCGTGCCGCCTATGTCGATGTGAAGCAGATCGGGGCGCTGCGTCCCGTCGCGGACGACGACGTGGACAGCCATCGCCTCAAGGCCCGCAACCTTGCGGCCATCTGGGCGGGATATCGTGCGGCGGGTGCCCAGTGCCTGATCGTCTCCGGGGAAGCCGACTCCGACGACATTGTCCGCGGCTACGCCGAGTCGCTGCCCGGAACCGCCTTGACCGTGTGCCGCTTGCATGCGGGGCCAGAAACGCTGGCTGAGCGCGTCGCGCAGCGTGGCCGGGGAGGCGGGCCGGCCCTACCGGGTGATGAGCTGAAAGGGCTGAACTCGGACACCCTGCACCGTATCGCCGAACGAGCGGCGTTCGAGGCCAAGGTGCTCGACAGCGCCGGGGCAGGTGATCTGCGCGTTGACACCGACGGTCGGTCGGTGAAAGCGGTGGCCGCGGACGTACGGGCTCGCGGCGACAACTGGCCGAATCTCTTCCCCTGAACGCAGTCCTCTCGAGCAGGGTCAGCCGCCACGGACAGCGAAATCCCCAGTCTGACGGCTGAGGAGAGCCCATACCGATCACGGTAGCCGGGCGCACTCCCGCACAACGATGCGTTGGAAGGTACGTTCGCGGGCACGCCGTTCGCCATGCGGCTGCGCTACACCCGCACCTGGGTGCATACCGACGAGCACGGCCCACGCCAGCCCGGCATAACGTCACTCCCGCCTGCGCTATCATTCATGATCGTGTCGATGTGGTTGCACCTGGCGAAGATCGATGTCGAGCTGCTGGAATCCGTTCGGGCGAACCCCGACCTGATCGGCGCGATCTTCTTCGACGACGGGCAGGCGCCCGTCGGCTTCCATCATGAAGCCGATATGTTCGGAGATGACTACCGAACCCTCGATGCCGTCGCACAGAGCAGAGCCGAGGCCGAGCATGAGAGTGCGCAGTGGCGGGAGTGTTATCCCTGGCTCGCGGCGGCGACCGGCGAGACCGGTGAGAACGACGTGGAGGGCTACGAGTTCGACTACGGCCCGGCGTTCGTCCTCGATCCCGGCCAGGTGACGGCGATCGCGCAGGGCCTGATGGGCGAGGGATGGGGATTCGGCGCCGCTCGACGGGACGCGGCGGACGGCGCTTATGAGGGGTTCGAGGACCTCGGGCCGTTCTACGCGGCGGCGGCACGAGAGGGCAAGGCCATCGTGGGCGGGGTGAGCTGACCCGCTGCCGTGGCCACCGCACCGCTTCCGACGGGCTTTGCGCCAGAGCCAAAACCTGTGGCCGTGCCTTGCTAGGCGCCCGCAAGGTGCCAATCATGGTGGAGAAGACATCCGGAGGGCGCGCCCACGCCGATGATGAACGTCGGCCAGGGGCCGCTCATCTGACCGTAAGCGGCGGCCGCCACCAGCGCGCCCAGCAGGCATGAGCGCCCAGCACGAAGGTCCGCGCCCAGAACCGCTCCCGTTCCTCGGGTTCTCCGGGCCTGACGTGCAGGAGGGCGTGCGCGCGCTGCGCGAGAAGCGGCCGCCGAGCTTCTAGCTGCGGAAACGTCACTCACGGGTGTAGACGCAGGTGCCGCCGCCGCAGGACGGGTCGGCGTTCCAGGCGTCGTCGTAGGAGACCGTGCGGTGCCGCTTGATCGCGCCCGACTTCACCACGGCCTGGTGGTGCCCCGGCGGCACCAGGCCCTCGAAGTGCTTCACGAAGTTGCCGAGGATGTTCCTGTAGTAGATCCGGTGCCGGGCCCAGAGGTTGCTCGACGAGCTCTGCGGGGTGCAGTTGGCGACGTAGCTCTCGGCGATGCTCTGTTTGAAGCCGCCGAAGTCGAACGTGCTGTACGACTTGGCCGGCAGGCCTGGCACGCCGTCGTCGTGCCAGAGCGTCCAGCCGAAGGGCGACCAGGTGCAGGTCGACGTGCCGGAGCGGACCGCGCTCGCCGGGGCGGTCAGGCCGTCCGCCGTGACCGGCTCGCTGGTGATCCTGCGCCGCTGCAACTCGGCGGGCAGGGCGCCGGACCGCCTAAAGCCGGATGTGCAGACGACTACGGTGATGAGGCCAAGGCGTCACTGTATGGACGACTCCGCCAATGCCTGCCCGCCAAATCAAAACAACAGCGCGAGCGCCGGACCGGGCTGTCCTTCGACGAGCTCAACCATGTACGGCACGCCTCGGCCTTCAAACCACCGATCCTGATATTTGCTGACACGGACGACACGGGGGTGCCGATCGGGCCAGCGCCAGAGCCCGGCCCGATCTCGTCACCCTCGTCCAGACCTGCGGCGGAGGGCACGTGGGTCAGGGAATGTGAATCCCGCCGCCTACGATAAGGCGTTGGAGGAGTTCGTCACGCGACCTTGGACTCCGGCGCCTTCCAGGTGTTGCACGCGCCCGGAGTGCCCTTGGTGTAGCCCTGCGTGAACCAGTAGAGGTCGTTGGCGCTGAGCTTGTCCTTGTTGAAGCGGTCGCGCCAGTCCTTATCCTCCGGCGTGGGCTCCTCGGCCTTCAGCGTGGCCTTCCAGTTCTTCGACTTTCCGCCCAGGGCCTTGAGCGTCACGCCGGACAGGCACAGCCGCTGCATGTCGAAGCGACGCCCCTGCTCCTCCAGCTGCTTCTCATCGGCGTCGTTCGGCATGCCCCAGTAGGCCGCACCGATGCCCGTCTGGCCCATGACCACGCCGCTCCAGGCCTGGGCGACCTGAGTGAGGATCGGCAGGTCGTCCTTGGCGCTGATCCAGTCGGCGCCGAGCTGAATCTGGAGCTGGGTGTAGCAGCTGGTGACGAACGAGCCGGTGATCTCTATGCCGTTGTAGCAGGAGCCCTTGTCGTGAGTGGCCTTGATATCGGTCTTGACCGGCTTGAAGTCGGGGATGAACGGCCCCCAGGCGTCGTTCAGGCAGCCGACGAGGGTGTTCAGATATTTGGTGGTCGAGGACTTCGTCGTGCCTTTGCTCAGCTTGCAGCTGATCTTGGGGAGCTTGCCCTTCTTGTACAGGGCGTTGTGGGTCAGCTCGGGGACGCCCTTGACCGGGTAGGCGGCTGCCGCACCGGAGAACGCCATCAGTCCGGCCGCCGTGGCAGCCAGCACGCGGATCATCATGAAGCGGGATGTTAGGGGGGAAAGCTTGGCACGGTCTACACAGATGAGGAGACCTTCGAGCTGGGCACCGTCCAGGTGTTGCAGGCGCCGGGGCCGCCTGCCTGGCCCCTCGCTCGAACCAGCGGCGTTCGTCGCCCTTCGGACTCGTCTTCAGCGGGCGGCCGAGCGCCTTGTTCGAGGCGCCTGCCAGGCAGACTCTCTGCAGGAAGTAACGGCGGTCGAGCTCCTTCTGGTCGGTGTGGTCGTCCATGTCGAAGAACGCCCTCTGGATGCCGGTTCGATGTCGACCGAGGTCTTCTTCGTTCCCTAAACCCTGTCCAGGCAGGCGACTCAGAAGTCGGGCCTGGTGGCTGGCCGGCCGCCGTTGCCGGCGGATTTCTGCTGGGCTTTCCGAGGCTGCTGTTCAACCAGGCCGTCGCCGTGTTGCCGATGGGCGAGACAGCTCTGCTGTTCAACCTGATCCCCGTGCTGGCCGGACCACCTGGAGCGGGTGCGGGCCCGCCTGTGGGACGGGTGAGCGCGCCTGCCGTATCGGCGATGCTCAGGACGGGGTGTGCCGGCCCGTCAGGCTGCGTGAATGGGCCGTCCGATAGTGCGAGGGCGGGATGCCGTACCGGCCGACGAAGGCCTGACGCAGCGACTCCGCCGAGCCGAATCCACACCGTGCGGCCACGACCGGCATCGGCAGCGACGTCTCGGCCAGGAGGTGGGCCGCCGCCTCGATCCTGGCACGGCGGACGAACTGCCCGGGCGCCTGGCCCAGGTGCTCCATGAACAGGCGCGTCAGATGCCGCACGCCGACGTTCGCGACGGCCGCCAGCGCGGCCGTGCTGAGATCGCCGCCCAGGTCGGCGTGCACGTGGTCGACGACCCGCCTGACCACGTCGTGGTCGGGCGGCGGCGCCTCGGTGAAGATGCTCATCTGCGCCTGGTTGCCCGGCCGCTGCAGGTAGGTCACCAGCTCACGGGCCAGCAGCCGGGCCAGGCCGGCCCCGTGATCCTCCTCGACCAGCGCCAGCGTCAGGTCCAGCGCGCTGGTGATGCCCGCCGACGTGGCCACGGTGCCGTCCCTGATGTAGATCGGCGCGGGGTCCACGACGGCCTTCGGGCTGCGCTCGGCGAGGTCGCGCGCGAAACGCCAGTGCGTGGTGACGCGCTTGCCGTCCAGCAGCCCGGCGGCCGCCAGGATGCTCGCGCCGGTGCAGACCGAAGCGGTGCGCCGGCTCACGCCCGCCAACCGGCGCACGTGGCCCACGATCACCGGGTTCGCGGCGGCGCGGGTGTGCCCCCAGCCGCCGGAGACGAACAGCGTGTCGAGCGGCCCGGTCACCTTCTCCAGTGCCTGCTGGGCGTTCAGCGTCAAGCCCGTGGCGCAGTCGACGGGACGGGCGCCCGGGCTGACCACCACCGTCCGGTACGGCTCCCGTAACGAGCCGATCACGTTCGCCATCGCCAACGTGGTGGTGACGCAGGCGATGTCGAGCAACTCGGCATCCTCGTAGGCCACCACCGCCATCGGACGTTCCCGCATGAGATCACCCTAGGGCGCCTCGCCGGCCTTCCGGCATCACCCTCACAGGAGGATCAGGATGCCCACGCCCAGCGTGAGGTCGAGCACGCCGCACCACTCGGCGAGTGACCTGCTCACGACGGCGTTCGCCCGCCAGTGGTGCCAGTCCCATACGGCGTGCGCGATCAGGGCGCCGGCCACCAGGTATCCCGCCGAGCCCGGCACCACGTATTCGGCCGTCACCGCCAGCGCGCCGAAGGCGAGCATGGCCGGCACCTGCCATCCGGAGGGCGGCGCGCCGCGGAACCGGCCGGCCAGCAGGGACCCCACGACGAGTACGAGCGCGGTGCTGACCAGCACCGGCCACGGATCGACGTCGAGGACCCGGAACCCGAACAGGACCGCGACCAGCACGCCGAGAGCCGGCCACGCGACGCCGCGCCTGCCGGCCAGCGCGCAGGCCTGGTAGACCATCGCCGACAGCAGGACGACCACGGCGAGCTCGCGGCCGTCCTTCAGGTCGGCGAGGTTCACGGCGGCGAAGGCCAGGGCGAACCAGGTCGGCCAGCGCGCGGCCAGGGCCCTCCCCATCTGGCCGGGACGGGACAGCGGGTGCGTGCCGTTGCCGGCTGATACCGGAGCAGGACGATTCATGGGTCCACGGTGCCCCGGCGCGCGGCCCCGGCCGCCGATCCGGACGAGCAGATGTCCGAAAACCTGGGATGCCGGTCTTTCCGGCAGGGGAACCTTCCTGCCGGGGTCCGTGTCACGGCCTACGGCAGGTCGGCAGTCCCTCGCGGTAGGTCGGGTAGGCGGGCGTCCACCCCAGCTCACGCTTGGCCCGCTCCGAGGAGATCCTGATGCGGGTGCCGGCCATCAGCGCGTGCATGTAAGGGGTCGCCCTCAGCATCCACGCGGGCAGCCGCATCGGCGCCGCCGCGCCCGCGACCTCGGCCAGCGCGCCGACATACGTGTCGAAGGCCACCGGCTCGTCATCGGCGATGTTGTACGGCCGGCCCGCCGTACCCCGCTCCAGCGCGGCGACGGCGGCCGAGGCCGCGTCCCCGATGTGGATCAGCGAGACGACCCCCGCGGGGCGGACGGCCGGCAGCAGGCGCTTCCTGGCCATGTCCATGAGCGTCCAGGTGGAGACCTCCGGGCCGTAGAACATGCCGTAGCGCAGCGCCACGCCCTCGATGCCCGGGGTGGAGAAGGTCTGTTCCTCGTTGGCGCGCATCGAGCGCATGTGCACGTCGAAGCCCCTGCCCTGGCCGGGCTCGGCGAACGGGCGGTCCTCGGTGACGGGCTCCTCGCCGTGGTCGCGGTAGCCGTACCCGAGGAAGAACGACTGGGTGACGAAACGGTGCGCGCCGACCTTCCGGGCGGCCCGCAGCAGGTGGGCCGTGCCCTGGTCGCGCAGCCGGTCGGTGGCGTGCAGGTTCCGGTGGAACATCGGCATGCCGGTGATGGCCGTGGCCTGGTGGATGACCGCGTCGGCCCGCAGCCCGCCGACCGCGGCCAGGAGCGCGTCGCCGTCCATCAGGTCGGCCACGACGGGCGTGGCTCCGGCGGCGACGAGCCTGGTCGCGCCGCGGGCGGACCTGGTGATGCCGAGCACGTCGTGGCCGGCCTCGCGAAGCTGGGCGACCAGCGCGGTGCCGAGGGTGCCGGTGGCGCCGGCGAGCAGCACTCTCATGCCTGACCCCCCTTGCGCAGCGCGCGCAGGCGCGCGACGAGCGCGATCCCGGCCAGGGCCGAGAAGAGCGCCAGGACCCACCAGTCGGAGGGACGGCCACCGCCGAGCTTCAGGTCCAGCGCGTGGTTGACGGCGTGGAAGGAGTTGGCGACGACGAACCCGGTGAGCACCACGGCGATGACGTCCCGCCACCACAGGGCGGCGAGCATCATGACGCCGATGCCCATCTGGAACACCCCGGCGTCATGCAGGAAGTGCACGTGGTTGGGCCAGTTGGCCCAGGCGGCGAAACCGGCCGGGTCGATGCGCATCCATATGCCGGTGACGAGCATCGTCGCCGCCGAGACGACGATGGCGATCCTGATGAAGAGATCTCGCACGATGGTTCCTCTCGTTGGGCTTCCACGAACAGGACGGGCCGGACGAGAGCGGCTGTGACACGACATGCCGGTGATGTGGATCACAGATCACCAGGACCTGCGCTGAACGGATATCTATGCACAAACTGGGCACGGGTCGGGGTGGGGGAGACGCCATGACAATGCGGGGAGGAATCATGACCGATACCCAGACTCGCCCGTCTGAGGCGCGCCCGTCCGGCGAGCTCACGCTCGACCTGCCGCTGGTCACCATCCAGGTCCGCCGGCCGGCGCTGCGGATGCCGGCCATGCCGCACATCGAGCTGCCGCATCTGGAGCTGCCCAGCCGCCAGGAGGTCGGTCATGCCGTGGATGTCGCCCGGACGTTCCTGCCTCCGCCCGAGCGCATCGCCTACTACGGCGCGCTGGGCGCGCTCGCGGCGTTCGGCGTGCTCGAGTGGCCGGTGGCGGCCGCGATCGGCGCCGGAACGATGATCGCGCAGCGCAGGCGCGAGGAGCGGGACCGCGAGGTGAAGGCGTTGCCGCCCACCGCGACGAGCACCGCCGACACCACCGCGCCGAAGACCACCGTGCCGAGGACCGCAGCACCGAAGACCACGGTGCCGAAGACCGCAGCACCGAAGACCACCACGGCGAAGGCCACGACGGCGAAGGCCGACACAGGCAAGGCCGATATCGCGAAGTCGGACACAGGAAAGGCCGACACAGGGATGTCGGACAGGGAGAAGGCCGAGGTGGCGAAGGCGAGCACGGCGAAGACCACCGCCGCGCGGGGTTCCGCCAAGCGGAGGGCCGCCTCCACCGGCTCCCGGGCGCGCTCGGGCGGGTGAGGCCGGCCTCCTCCAGGCCGCGGAGTCGCCGGTCGCGCGTCGCCCAAGCCCCCTGACTCTTACCGGGACGGCGCCGCTTCCCGGCACCCGAGCCCATGCGGTTGGACCGCTACGCGCAGCTGGGACATCGCGTCGCGCAGGCGGTCCGGCCGAGCCCGGCCTAGCCGATGACGAGCCCGGGGACGGCTGCTCTGCCGTACGCCGGCAGCGGGTCGGTGTCGATGCCCGCGTCCCCCTGCGAGAGCGGCGTGTGCCGTCCCCTCTGGCAGGACCCCACCTGCGGCCCGGCGGCGCCCTTCCGCACGTCGGCGCGAACGGCCGGCGAGTCCCGGCGGGAAGCCGGCGGCGCTCGGCCGCGGGCGTCCTTGTCGCGACGAGCGTCCGGACGACGTTCGGTCTGCACGACAACCGGCTCGAGTTCAGCCACATCGGTGACGGATCGAGCGGGTCGGCATCAGGGTCGGCCTGAGCGAGGCCGTCGTGGACCGCGGCGCGGGCCGGCAGCGCCCCGTCATCGGCGTGCGGTCAGTGCGCCTTCTCGCCCTTGGCGTTGAGGGCGTACCACTCGGCGCCGAACGCCTCCTTGTCGTGCCCGTACACGTCGCCGGGCTTCTTGTCGTCGTGGTAGCGGTAGAGCGGCCACTTGCCGTAGACGACCTGGGTGCCGTCGTCGGTACGGTCGGCGGTCTTGAGCAGGTCGGCCTTGGCGCCTTCCGCGGCCTTGGGCTCGCCCTTGGTCAGGTAGGGCGGCCACTCCTTGGCGCACGCGTCGTAGCAGGTGGGCTTGCCGTCCTTGTCCTTCTCGAACATGTAGAGCGTCATGCCCTTGTCATCGACAAGGATCTTGCCGATGCTCGACGACGCGACGCGGACCGCGGCCGGTTGCATCGGCGTGGCCACGGCCGGGTGGACCGCGACCTGCTCGGAGGTGCGTTGCTCGGCTGTGCCGCCGCAGCCCGCGATCACGAGGAGGGCGGCAGCCGGCACGAGTAGTTTCCTCATGGAAGCACAACGTAACCGGTCGCCCGCCGGTTCAGCCGGACGGCTCCGGCGGGCAGCCGTAAAGCTCTGGCGCGGGAATGGTCAACGCCGCGGGCGGGCGGTGCCGCGCCTGGCGACGGCCATGGAGCGGGGTGAGACGTGCCGGTCTCACCGGGAGAAGAGCCGGTCGAGATGGGCGGTGAGCAGGTCCACGGCCGTCTGACCGGCGTACTGCCCGGCCAGCACGCTGGACTGCAGTCCGGTGATCAGCGCCAGGAGGATGGCGGCCGCCGTGTGCGGATCCTCGCCCGCGGTGACCTGGCCCGCCTCGTGGGCCTGCCGGATCCGTTCCGCCACGAAGTCCCGGAGCGCGTTGGCGTAGGTCAGCCCCTCCGGCGCGAGTTCGGGCTGCGTGAGCGTGAGGACGTAGTGCGCCTGATAGGCCAGCACGATCCGGCGGCCCTCCTCATCGGTCGGGATCAGGGCGCTCAGCCCGCCGTACAGGAACGCGCGGGTGGTGTCGTCCGTTGTCGCGGTGGGGGTGCACAGGACCGCGTCGAACGCCTGCGGAACAGGTGTGTCCATGGTCGCACTCGCGTGATCGGATGCGTTCCAGCGACGCCACCGCAGGGTCGGACGAGCGCAGGTCCGTCAAGGTGACGGCAGCGTCGAGCCGGCGTCGGCGAGGGCCAGGCGTCCCGTCACGTTCGTCTGACCATGACGTAGAGCAGCAGGACGAACAGGGCCACCAGGGCGGCGCCCAGGAACAGCGCGAACAGCCGTCTCCTGGCCGGCTCGGCGCCTGGGGACGCCCGCTTCGACAGGCGCGCCTGCCTGGCCGCCAGGGCGTCCTCCCAGTCTGCGAGCGTGTCGCGGTCGGTGAACCTGCGGATGATCAGCAACAGGAACGGCAACGCCACGCCCGCCATGGCCATGGCGGCGCCGGGCACCCATCTGGACGTGGTCATCGTCAGCCGGATCCCGCCGACGACCAGGACGGCCGCGAGTCCGAGCGCCACGGCCGAGCGGCGGGTCAGGTTCATCGCCACCGCGGCCTTGACGGCCCCGAACGCCACGGACAGTGCGCTGATCCCCAGCTCCGCCGCCCCCTCACCGTCGGCGAGCCACTGCTCGAGGTAGCGCTCGCGCCGCGCCTTCCCGGGCAGGATGGCCGCGGCTGTGACGATGATGCCCCGGCTCAGCGCGTCCACCTCAGACGCCCGGCTGCGGCTGAGGCAAGCTCTGGCCGATCGGCCGGCGCGCGGTCGCGTACGTGGCGACGACGCGACGCGCGGCGGGCAGGGCGTCCCCCGTCAGCCGGTAGAGGCGCCGGCGGGGCCCTTCCCGCTCGGAGTCCGGCTCCCAGGTGGAGACCACCCATCCGCTGCGCTCCAGCCGGTCGAGTACGAGGTAGACGGTGCCCGGGGCCCGACCTGACGCCTTGGTGATCTCCAGCCCCCAGCGTGCGTCCAGGTCGGCCATCAGGGCCTCGACCACGTCCGCGGTAGCCGGTGTGATCCTCGACAGAGGCTGCATGATCGCCACTCTATTTCCCGCGTGGGGGATGTGGACGTGGCCGGGCTCCGCTCTTCCCGGTGCCGGGGCCGTCCTCGATCACCGACAGGACCGTCGCCTCGATCTCGTCAGCGTCGGCCGTCAAGGACCCCGGACCCGGATGATTAGGGACCTTTGTCCCTGGAGTGTCGACTGCACCGGTGGTGGACTCAGGAACCGTCCACTGCCTGGAGATTCGAAGGGCGACACCGTGTCGATCACCGATTACTTCACCCATAGTTTCCGCGCCGAGCACCGCCGGCTCCGCGATCTGTTGCTGTCGCTGGTGGACGCCTTCCGGTCCGGGGACGCGGCTCGGGTCAGGACCTTGGTGTCGTGCGTGTCGGCCGCGGCGGGGCCGTCCTTCCGCTACGAGGAGGAGGCCATGTATCCGGGCCTGGTCCCCATCGTCGGCCGGGAGCACGTGGCCAAGCTGTTCACCGACCACGACGGCGCCATCCGGGAGCTACGCGAGCTGAACGACGTGTCCCGAGCCGCCGAACTGGACACCGAGCGGGGCATCAGGCTCACGCGGGCGCTGCTGCGGCACGTCAGCGACTCCGACGGGCTGGCGCTCATGGCGGAGGTCATGCCGGAGGACGACGTGGTGCACATCCTGGCGTCCCGTGACGCCGTGGTCGAACGCGACCTCGACGTGCTGGCGTGGGCGGACCAGGTGCGGGGTCGGCGTGTCTGAGCCGCGGCCGGTCCTCATCCAGGGCGGGATGGGCGTCGGCGTGTCCGGATGGCGGCTGGCCCGGGCCGTGGCGCGGACCGGGCAGCTGGGTGTGGTCTCGGGGACCGCCCTGGACGCCACGCTGGCCAGGCGGTTGCAGCTCGGTGACCCGGGCGGCCACGTGCGTCGGGCGCTGGCCGCGTTCCCGGTGCCCGAGATCGCCGATCGGGTCCTCGGCCGCTACTTCGTCCCGGGCGGTTCGGGCGCCGGCGTGCCGTACCGGCCCATCCCGCGGCTCGGGCTGCGCGGCAACCGGTCGCGGGACGAGCTGACCGTGGTGGCGAACTACGTGGAGGTCCTGCTGGCCAAGGAGGGGCACGACGGTCAGGTCGGGATCAACTACCTGGAGAAGATCCAGCTGGCCACGCCCGCGGCCGTCTACGGCGCGATGCTCGCCGGTGTGGACCACGTCCTGATGGGCGCGGGGATTCCCGCGGAGATCCCGGGTCTCCTCGACGCTCTCGCGGCACATCGGCCGGCCGGGATCTCGGTGACCGTGGCGGGCGCGGAGGACACGCGGCACTCGGTGGGTCTCGACCCGGAACGGCTGCTCGGCCGCGGCCTTCCCGCGCTCCGGCGTCCCCGGCTGCTCGCGATCGTCTCCTCGCACGTCCTGGCCGCCTACCTGGCGCGGTCACCGCGGACCCGGCCGGACGGCTTCGTGCTGGAGTCGGCCGTGGCGGGCGGGCACAGCGCGCCACCCCGAGGGCCGATGCGGCTCGACGCGGCCGGCGAGCCCGTGTACGGCCCGCGCGACGAGGCCGACACCGCCAAGGTCGCCGCGCTGGGCCTGCCGTTCTGGCTGGCCGGCGGGTACGGCACGCCGGACGGGCTGGCGCGGGCGCGGGCGGCGGGAGCCGCCGGGGTCCAGGTGGGTTCGGCCTTCGCGCTCTGCCGCGAGTCGGGCCTCGACCCGAACCTGCGGCGCCTGCTGCTGCGCCGCATCGCCGAGGGCGACCTGACGGTGCGCAACGACCCAAGAGCCTCGCCGACCGGCTTCCCGTTCAAGGTCGCCGACCTGCCGGGCACCCTGTCCGACCCGGACGTCCATGCCGCCCGGCCGCGGCTGTGCGACCTGGGCTACCTCCGCGTGCCGTACACCAGGCCCGATGGCGCCGTCGGCTACCGCTGCCCGGCCGAGCCGGTCGAGACCTACGTCCGCAAGGGACGGCCTGAGCAGGAGGCGGCCGACCGGCGGTGCCTGTGCAACGGCCTGCTGGCCGCCATCGGCCTGGGCCAGCAGCGCGCCGACGGCTACGTCGAGCCCGCGCTGGTGACCCTCGGCCAGGACGTCGGCTTCCTGGACGGCCTGCCCGCGGATCATTCGGCCGCGGACGTGGTGGACCGCATCCTGCTGGGAGTGCCGGCATGACGGCCCCCGCCGTCTCCCCTTCGGCCACGCCCGCGCTGACGGCCGGGAACCTGGCCCGGCTCCATCACGCGGGTGCCGCGGCGATCTCGCTCAGCCTCGACGGCGCCACACCGCGGCGGCACGACGACTTCCGCGGCTACGACGGCGTGTTCCTCCGCACGATGTCGGCCTGCGCAGCTCGGCGGGAAGGGTCGGGCTCATCGGGGAGCGGCGTGTCCGCCGTCCGCCGATCGACGTCGACGCCGGTCGCGGCTTCGTGTTCGTCTCCCACACCGGGACCGTGCATCCGTCGGGTTTCCTTCCCCTGACGGCGGGCGACGTGCGGGAGCGGCCGCCGGCCGACATCTACCGGACGTCGCCGCTCTTCCTCGCGCTGCGCGATCCGAGCCGGCTGACGGGACGCTGTGGTGCCTGCGAGTTCAGGCTGATCTGCGGCGGTTCCCGGTCACGCGCCTACGCGTCGGGAGGTGACGTGTTCGGCGAGGAGCCGTGGTGCTCCTACCAGCCGGGCAGCTTCCCCTACCAGGACGATCTGCGACATCACGGTTGACGGACCCGATGCGGCCGGATGCCCGCCCCGACGGCTGATCCAGCCTGGGCGGGCGTTTCGTCGTTCACCTCGGCCGCTGCCCAGCCGGCCGGCATCCCGGCTCCTCCGGCTTCCCCCCGGGGAGCGTCTCGACGGCCGGTCGGAGCCGATCCAGAGCACCCACCCTGTCCGGCACCGGACGACACCGTCCGGGCCTGCGCCTGGAAGGGGCGGTGGAGCGGCCTGCGGAATCTGCGGGACCGGGCCGAGCGGCTGGGAGGGCGCTTCACCGTCGAACCACGCCAGGACGGCGGCACCCTCCTGCGCCGGCAGGTCTCTCTGACGAGAGCCTGAAGCGGACCTACGACCGCGCGGGCCTGGTCAGGCGGCGGCGATAGACGACGTACGGCCGCCACAGATAGGCCACGGGCGCCGACCACACGTGCACCAGCCGGGTGAACGGCCACATCGCGATGAACACCCACGCGGCCAGGGCGTGCAGCTGGTACACCAACGGCACGCCGGCCATGATCTCCGAGTCGGGCCGGAACGTCAGGATGCCCCTGAACCACACGGCCACGGTGGCGCGGTAGTCGTACCCGCCGCCGAGCAGGTTGCGCCCCACCGTCTCGGCCATGCCCAGCACGATGACCACCGCGAACGCGGCGAACATGGCCTTGTCCATCCGCGTGGTGGTGCGCCGTACCCGGGGGTTCACGAACCGGCGCGCCAGCAGCAGGCCCAGGCCCGCCATGACCATCACCCCGGCGACCGTCCCCGCGGCGATCGACACCACGTGGTAGAGATGCTCGGAGACGCCGACCGCCTCGGTCCAGCTCTTGGGCACCAGCAGGCCCATGACGTGCCCGCCGATGACGGCGAACATGCCGAGGTGGAACAGCGGCGAGCCGAGCCGCAACAACCTGCTCTCCAGCACCTGGGTGGTGCGGGTGGTCCAGCCGAACTGGTCGGTGCGCCAGCGCCAGACGTGGCCGACGACGAAGACCGTGATGGCGACGTAGGGGATGACGACCCAGAGCGCGACGCTCACGGCCGCACCTCCGTTCCGGTGAGGTACTCGGGTGGGGCGAAGGGGGCCAGGCCGACCTCCTCGTCGGGCGGTCCGGCCAGGGCGAGGTCGGCGACGGCGGACCGCTCGGCCGCCGTCAGGCCGGGCAGGGCCGCGCAGAGCGCGTCCATCACCAGCGCGTACGGCGAAGCCGCCTCGTGCAGCGCCGTGCGGATCAGCTCGAGGCCCTTGCGGTGCTGGCGCAGCGGCGCTTCACCGGTCGAGGGTCCGGCCAGGGCGGCGAACTCGCACACCAGGGGTAGGAAGTCGGGCAGCTCGTCGTCGGGCGGGGTGAGCCCGGAGACGCGGTAGCGCTGCTTGAGCGTCAGCAGGGCCATGCCGCGGCGGCGGGTGTCGCCGTGCAGGTAGTAGGTGAGGTAGAGGCTGGACCTGCGGCGCAGGTCGAAGGTCTCGACGTAGGCGCGTGCCAGGGCTGCCGGGTCGGCCTCGCCGTACCAGGTCGTGAACTCGGCGAGCGCCTCGCGTGAGGGGGAGGGCGGGAGCGCGGCGACGGCCTGCCGCAGGTCGGCGCGGGCGGCGAGCAACTGCTCGTCGGGGTACTGCAGGAGCAGCGAGACCAGCCGCAGCAGCGTCGCGCGGTCCTGAGCGACCGGCGCCGGGCGGCGTGACAGCAGTTTCACGTGGGTTCCTTCCTGACGAAGAGCTTGAGCGCCATGCGCCCGTCGGAGCGGCGGCCGGTCACGCCGGTGGGGTGGAAGTCGTTCATGCCAGGCCCGCCCTCGACGTCGAGGCTGCAGCCGTCGGCCTGGGCCGACAGGGCGGCGGCGTCCTCGCGGTGGGCGGCGGGCACCACGTAGCGATCGTCGTACTTGGCGATGGCCAGCAGCCGGTACATCTCCTCCATCTCGGCCGCGGTCATGCCGGTGGCCTCCAGCAGGTCGGTGGCGACGGTGCCGTCGAGGGTGCGGTCGCGCATGTAGGCGCGCATGGCCGACAGCTTCATCAGCACCCCGGCCACGACCTCGGTGTCCCCGGCGGAGAACAGGCCGGCCAGGTACTCCAGGGGGATGCGCAGGTCGGTGATGGCGTGGAAGACGTTGTCGGGGTCGTCGGCGTCGGCTCCCAACCCGGTCACGGCGTCGAGCACGGGCGACAGCGGCGGGATGTACCAGACCATGGGCAGCGTCCGGTACTCCGGGTGGAGGGGCAGCGCCACGCGGTACCGCATGGCCAGCTCGTAGATGGGCGAGCGCTGCGCGGCGGCGATCCAGTCCTCGCTCATCCCCGAGGCCCGGGCGGCCGCGATCACGTCGGGGTCGTGGGGGTCGAGGAAGACCCGGCGCTGGGCCTCCAGCAGGTCCTTTGGGTCGGGGACGCCGGCCGCCTCCAGGACGGCGTCGGCGTCGTAGAGGATCAGGCCGATGTAGCGCAGCCGTCCGACGCAGGTCTCGGCGCACACGGTCGGCTGGCCGGCCTCGATCCGGGGGAAGCAGAAGGTGCACTTCTCGGCCTTGCCGGTCTTGTGGTTGACGTAGACCTTCTTGTAGGGGCAGGACGAGACGCACATGCGCCAGCCGCGGCAGCGGTCCTGGTCCACCAGGACGATGCCGTCCTCCTCCCGCTTGTACATCGCGCCCGACGGGCAGGCGGACACGCAGGCCGGATTCAGGCAGTGCTCGCAGATGCGCGGCAGGTGGAACATGAAGGTCCTGTCGAACTCCATCTTCACCCGCTCGGTCATGGCGGCGAGGTTGGGGTCGGCCGGGGCGTGCTCGGGGGCCCCGCCGAGGTCGTCCTCCCAGTTGGCGCCCCACGTGATGGCCATGTCCTGCCCGGTGACGGCGGACTTGGGGCGGATCACCGGGGTGTGCGGCCCGGCGGGGGCGTTGACGAGGGTGTCGTAGTCGTAGGTGGCCGGCTCGTAGTAGTCGTCCAGGCTCGGCAGGTCGGGGTTGGCGAACAGGTTGACGAGCCGCCTGATCCGGCCGCCGGCGCGCAGTTCGAGCCGTCCGCGGCGGTCGAGCCGCCAGCCGCCCTTCCAGCGGTCCTGGTCCTCGTACCGCTTGGGGTAGCCGACGCCGGGCTTGGTCTCGACGTTGTTGAACCAGACGTACTCCACGCCGTCGCGGTTGGTCCAGGTCTGCTTGCAGGTGACGGAGCAGGTGTGGCAGCCGATGCACTTGTCCAGGTTCATCACCATGGCCACCTGGGCGAGGACGCGCATCAGTAGGTCACCTCCTGGCCGCGGCGGCGGATCACCGTGATCTCGTCACGCTGGTTGCCGGTCGGGCCGTAGTAGTTGAAGGCGTAGGTGAACTGGGCGTAGCCGCCGATGAGGTGGCTGGGCTTGAGCAGCAGGCGGGTCAGCGAGTTGTGGACGCCGCCGCGCCGTCCCGACTTCTCCGTCAGCGGCACGTTCACGTTGCGGTCCTTGGCGTGGTACATGTACACGGTCCCGGTGGGCATGCGGTGGGAGACGACGGCGCGGGCGACGACCACGCCGTTGCGGTTGTAGGCCTCGATCCAGTCGTTGTCCGCGACGCCGATCGCCGCGGCGTCGGCCACGCTCATCCAGATGGTGGGCCCGCCGCGCGAGAGCGCCAGCATGTAGGCGTTGTCCTGGTATTCGGAGTGGATGGACCACTTGGAGTGCGGGGTCAGGTAGCGGACGGTGACCTCGGCCGCGCCGCCGTCGCCCTGCTCGCCGTAGTGGCGGTGCATGTTGAGCGGCGGGCGGTAGGCGGGCAGCTGCTCGCCCAGCTCGGTGATCCAGTCGTGGTCGAGGAAGAACTGCTGACGTCCGGTGAGGGTGTGCCAGGGCTTGTCGCGCTCGACGTTGACGACGAAGGCCGAGTAGCGGCGCCCGCCGGTCTCCGAACCCGACCATTCGGGGGAGGTGATGACCGGCTGCGGGCGCGACCGGGTGTCGGCGAAGGTGATCCGCTTGCCCTCGTGCTCGGCCGCCAGGTCGGCCAGCCGCGTGCCGGTGCGCCGCTCCAGCGTCTCGAAGCCCTGCGTGGCGAGCCGGCCGTTGGTGGTGCCCGACAGGGCGAGGATCGCCTCGCACAGCCGCTCGGCCGTGGCCAGTGAGATCCGCCCCTCCGGGGTGACGCCGTTCTGGCTGCGCAGGTAGGTCAGTTCGGGGTCGACCCGGTAGGTGATGCCCTTGGTCGTCAGGCCCAGCTCGGCGAACAGCGGCCCCACGGACCGCACCCGCTGGGCCACGGCCGCGTAGTCGCGCTCGACCGTGACGATCTTCGGCATCGTCCGCCCGGGGACCGGCTCGCACTCGCCGTACTTCCAGTCACGCACCCGCCCGCCCGGCTGGGCCAGCTCGTCCGGGGTGTCGTGCGTCAGGGGTACGGCAAGCACGTCGGTGCGCCGCCCGAGGTGCCCGGCGGCCAGCTCGGAGAAGCGGTCGGCCAGCGTCAGGAAGGCGTCGTAGTCGCTGCGGGTCTGCCACGGCGGCGCGATCGCGGGGTTGAAGGCGTGGATGAAGGGGTGCATGTCCGTGGTGGACAGGTCGTGCTTCTCGTACCACGTCGCCGCGGGCAGCACCACGTCCGCGAACAGCGCGGTCGAGGTCATCCGGAAGTCGATCGTGGTGAGCAGGTCGAGCTTGCCCTCGGTGGCCTCCTGCCGCCAGGTCACCTCGGCGGGCCGCAGGCCCTCCGGGGTCTCCTCGTTGCGGGTCTCGGCGTCGGTGCCGAGCAGGTGCCGCAGGAAGTACTCGTTGCCCTTGCCCGAGGAGCCGAGCAGGTTGGCCCGCCACACCGTCAGCACGCGCGGGAAGTTGGCCGGATCATCCGGGTCCTCGGCGGCGAACCGCAGCCGGCCCGCCTTCAGCTCGTTGACCACGTACTCGGCCACCGGCAGACCGGCCGCCGCGGCCTCGTCGGCCAGCTCGAGCGGGTTGCGGTTGAACGTGGGGTGCGAGGGCAGCCAGCCCAGCCGCGCCGCCTGGGCGTTGCAGTCGGCGAAGGACCTGCCGGCGAACATCCCCGACCCCAGCGGGCTGGCCAGCTCGTCGGCCTTGATGCGCTCGTAGCGCCACTGGTCGGTGGCCAGGTACCAGAACGCCGTGCCGGCCATGTGCCGGGTCGGCCGCTGCCAGTCGAAGGCGAAGGCCAGGTGCTGGAAGCCCGTCACCGGGCGCACCTTCTCCTGGCCGACGTAGTGCGCCCAGCCGCCGCCGTTGACTCCCTGGCAGCCGGTCAGCAGGACCAGCGTGAGGAAGGACCGGTAGATCTGGTCGGAGTGGAACCAGTGGTTGGTCCCCGCGCCCATCGCGATCATGGACCGGCCGTCCGTGCGCTCGGCGTTGCGGGCGAACTCCCTGGCGATCCTGGCGATCGTGGCGGCGGGGACCGAGGTGATCTCCTCCGCCCAGGCGGGAGTGTACGGCTGGGCCGCGTCCTCGTAGGACTCCGGCCACTCGCCCGGCAGGTCGCGCGCCACGCCGTACTGGGCCATGAGCAGGTCGAAGACGGTGGTGACCAGCAGGCCGCCGACCTCGGTCGCCGGCACGCCGCGGCGCATCACCGAGCCGCCCTCGGTGGCGCCCTCGTCGAAGCGGGGCAGGTCCACCGGCACCGCCTGGGTGCTGCGATCGATCAGGCTCAACACCGGCTGCTTGCCGTCCAGGCCGAGGTTCCAGCGGCCCTCGCCCTCCTGGCCCCACCGGAAGCCCAGCGAGCCGTTCGGCACGACGGTCTCACCGGTCTCGTCGTCGAGGAAGACGGTCTTGAACTCGGCGTTCTCGCTCTGCTCGCCCAGGTCGGCGGCGGTGAGGAAGCGGCGCGGCACGTACGCGTGGCCGCGGCGCTCCAGCGTCACCAGGAACGGCAGGTCGGTGTACTTGCGGACGTAGTCGGTGAAGTACGGCACCTGCCGGTCACGGAAGAACTCGGTCAGCACCACGTGCCCCATGGCCATGGCCAGCGCCCCGTCGGTGCCGGGGTGCGGGGCCAGCCAGTCGTCGGCGAACTTGACGTTGTCGGCGTAGTCGGGACTGACTGCGACCACCTTCGTGCCCTGATAGCGCGCCTCTGTCATGAAGTGGGCGTCCGGGGTGCGGGTGACCGGGATGTTGGACCCCCACATGATCAGGTAGCGGGTGTTCCACCAGTCCGCGGCTTCGGGAACGTCTGTCTGGTCGCCCCAGACCTGCGGGGAGGCGATGGGCAGGTCGGCGTACCAGTCGTAGAACGACAGCAGCGTCCCGCCGATCATGGACAGGAACCGCGTGCCGGCCGCGAACGACGCCATGGACATGGCCGGGATCGGCGAGAAGCCGGCCACGCGGTCGGGGCCGTACTCCTTGATGGTGTGCACGTGCGCGGCGGCCATCAGCTCGAGCACCTCGTCCCAGGTGGAGCGGATGAAGCCGCCCTTGCCTCTGGCCCGCTTGTAGGCGCGCGCCCGGTCCGGGTCGCCGGTCAGCTCGGCCCACGCCAGCACGGGGTCGCCGAGCCTGGCCTTGGCCTCGCGCCACATCTCCAGCAGCACCCCGCGCACGTAGGGGTAGCGCACGCGCGAGGGCGAATAGGTGTACCAGGAGAACGACGCGCCACGGGGGCAACCGCGCGGCTCGTACTCCGGCGAGTCCGGCCCCACCGACGGGTAGTCGGTCGCCTGGTGCTCCCAGGTGATCAACCCGTCCTTGACGAACACGTTCCACGAGCACGAGCCGGTGCAGTTCACGCCATGCGTGGACCGCACCACCTTGTCGTGGGCCCAGCGGTCGCGGTAGAAGCGGTCCCACGCGCTGGGGTCTATCTGGTGCAGGGTGCGCCCGTCGGCCGACACCTCGGCCTTGGTGAAGAACGTGCGGGCGGCGAGCAACGGTCCCATGCCGGGGACGCTGCCGATACGAGGTAGGCCATCGGGCTTTGTGGTCATGGATCATCCTCATCGCGAAGAGCAACAGGCATGCTCAAGGGTTCCGGTGGTCGAGGACGTGACGGCAGGGACCAAAGTCCCTTTCCGCACGTCCGATCGGCCTGACGCGGGTCGAGCTGGCGGCGGTGGTGCGGAATATCACCTGACGGGCCACGGATCACGTGGCCGGCGGGCGACCGGCCACCGGGTCACCGTGCGCCCACCGAGAAGATCCCGTGAGCGCCGGCCTCGGCCCGCACCATCCCGTGGTCCACGAAGGGATAGTGGCCCGGCTCCGGGAACACCCACTCGGCGAAGCCGCCCTGCGCCGGCGCCAGGTCCAGCACCTGGGCCCCGCCAGGGTCGCCCTTGCGCAGCAGGTAGGCGCCCTCCTTGTAGACCGTGTCGAACGGCACGCCCACCACGTGGAAAGCGGTTCCGGAAGTCGGGCCCGCCGCCACCACCCAGACCCGCACCCGCTCCCCGGCTCTGGCCTTGACGGGGGCGTGGTCGTATCCGGCGGCGGTGCCGTTGAACATCCAGCCGTCGGGCCGCACGTCCCGGATCTTGGCCGCCTCGGCTGCGTCTCCGGGCCGGCCGAGGTACAGCTCGCCCTGGACGAACAGGAACTCCCGGTCGACCCGCGGCAGGCCCGGCGGGTCGATGATGACGGCGCCGTACATGCCGTGGGCGATGTGCTGGCTCATCGGCATGGTGGAGCAGTGGTACAGCCAGGCGCCCGCCCGGTCGGCACGGAAGCGGTAGGTCAGCCGCTCTCCCGGCTCGATGGTGCGCATCGGTCCGTCGGGAGCCAGTGCCCCGGGATGGAAGTCGATCCCGTGTCCGATGAGCCCGTCGTTGACGAACGTGACGACGAAGGTGTCGCCGACCCTGCCGCGCAGCACCGGGCCGGGAACCGTGCCGTTGAACGTCCACATCCTGCGGCGCACGCCCGGCGCGACCTCCAGATCGGTCTCCTTCACCCGGATCTCGACCTGGTGCTCCCTTCCGCCCCGCGCGGGCGGCAACACGGCGTCGTACGGCTTCCAGCCCTGCGACGTCGGCGCGGCCGGATCCAGGGAAGCCGCGCCCTGCCTGCCACCTGACTGCCCGCCACCTGGCTGCCCGGTGGCCTGCTGGTGCCCGGTGCCGTCGTGCCCGGTGCCGTCGGGTCCGGCGCGGCCTTGGCCGCCCGGTCCGCCGGCCACATCGGGGGTCGGCTCGATGCGCATGGTCATGCCCGCCGCCCGATGCCCGGCGACGGTGCACCAGCCCTCCACCCTCGCCGCCAGCGGGGTCAGCCGGAGCACGGCGGTCTGTCCCCGCCGGAGCATCGGCGTGCTCTCACCCGTGGACAGCCGCAGGTCATGGCGCTGGGCGTCGGCGTTGGTGACACGCAGCGTCAGCACCGTGCCCGGGGCGGCGGTGATGACGGCCGGCCGCACCCGCATGCCCGACAACGTCACCTCCACCGTCCGCGCGGCCCCGGGAGCGACCTGGCGCTGGGGCGTGGTGGCGCCTCCTGACATCGCCACCGCCACGGCCGCCGCCGTCAGCAGGCAGCCGACGGCCACGCCCAGCGGCGTGGCCCGGCTTCGCCCCTCCCGGTGGCGCGCCCGCACGAACCCCGTCACGGCCAGCATGACGAACGCGGCGACGGGCGCGAGGACGAGGGCCCAGCCCGCCACGTCGAAGAAGGCGGGAACCGGCAGAGCCAACAGCGCCACGCCGAGGGTGGCGGAGACCAGCCGGTACCGCCAGCCCCAGGCCAACAGGTCGGCGTTCTCCTTGAAGCGGACCGGCCCGCCCCCGAGCACGGCCGGCAGCAGGTGCATCAGTGAGCCGAGCAGCACCTGCGGCAGGAAGCCGGCGAGCATCAGCGGCAGCAGCGGCTCCAGCGCGGGCGCGAGATCGTCGGGACCGTGCATGACGACGAGGACGAGGTCGACGACCAGTGCGACGCCGAACCAGGCCACCCCCGCGCCCACCGTCCAGGCCGCCCCCGTGTGCGGGCGGCGCCGCCGTACCGTCTCGGCCAGAGGGGTGAGCGCGACACCCACGGCGGCGAGATACACCGCCAGTCCCGCCACGGCCACCCACCGCAGCCCCAGCAGCAGGCCCGACAACGTCAGCGCCAGACCCGCGACGGCCAGCCACAGGGCGATGCGCGAGCAGCACCGCGTCAGCACGGACAGGCGGGTGCGCAGGAGCGTCGGCCACAGCATGAACAGTGTGCCGAGCACCGTGAGAGCCACCCAGCCGAGCAGGTTCATCTGCGCGTGGGCGGCGTGCAGCCGCTCGTGGAGTACGCCGTGCCCGACGTGGGCGGCCAGCAGGCCGCCCAGCGTTCCGCCCACCGCCAGAGCGCCCATGGCGGCCAGATACCAGCCGATGATGTGGCCGAGCTGCCCCGGCAGCGCCCGCCTGGTCATCCCGGCCAGCACCATCGCGTGCCAGACGACCACCGCCACGACCGCCACGGCCCCGGCCGCTGCCACCGGCCACGGTCCGACGGACACGCCGGCCAGGACCGCCACGGTGGCGGCGTTCAGCGTGCCCAGCCGGATGAGGCTGCCGCGCCGGCCCGGCGCCGGGGCGCGGAGGATCGCCGCGGCGAAGTGCTCGCTCCAGATGAGGATCGCTGTGCTGACCGCGCCCAGCAGGAAGAGGTGGATGACCAGCCAGCGCGGCGCGGGCAGCTGCGGCTGGGCCAGGGCGGCGGCCACGGTCAAGCCCAACCAGGCCACCACGACCGCGTTCGCCCGCAGATGCCAGGACGCGCGCGGCCGCGGCGGCGCGCCGTCCGTCCTCTTACCGATCATCACCTCGACGGGTGGCATGCCGGCTTCCCTTCGCTCCGAGCCCAGGACGCGACGAGAGGCACGACGTATCCGGCGAACGGCGGCACCTGCGCGCGGCAGCACGCCGGACCGCTTCGGGCAGGCCGGACGCGCCGCGGTCGCGGCGCGGCAAGCCGGAACCATGCCGGCCTCGTCCAACGGTCGTCGTCAGGCTAGGCAACGGCGCTGGGCCGGAGGGCGGGCGAAAGTCCACGAAGCGCGGGACCAAAGTCCCTCCTGAGTTCCCCGCCGTTTCTCGAGGGACGCTCGGTCCGGCGAACAGGGACCTTGGTCCCTAGGCCGGTGCGACGTCCTTCGCGTGCAATGTGTGTGCTCTCGACAGAGGCGGCCGCAAGGGCAGGCGGCCATGAACGGGAAGGGGTTCCGTGGTGGCTGTGTGTGACGACTTCGCCGAGACGTTCCGTGAGGAGCACCGCGACGCGCGTGACCACCTCCTCGAGCTGATGGCCGCATTCGACGCCCACGACACGACGCGCGCACGGCGTGCGGTCGCGGCTCTGACGGCCGTCATCGGCCCGCACTTCCGCTACGAGGAGGAATCGCTCCTCCCGCGGCTGATGCCGGTCGTCGGCGAGGAACACGTGGACCGGCTCTTCGCCGAGCACGACGCCGTCATCCGCGATGTGCGCCGGCTGCTGGAACTGGCCGACCGCACGCGGATCGACCCGCTGCGGGCCGAGCGCGGCATCGAGCTCGCCCGGCGCGTCCTGTCGCACGTCGGCGAATGTGACGGGCTGTCGCTCATGGCCGAGACGCTGTCATGCGACCAGGTGATCGACGTTCTCGCCGCCCGCGACGCCGCCCTGGAGAAGAACCTCGATCTTCTGACCTGGGCGGGCACGGTCCGGGCGCGCGACACAGGAGGAACGATATGACAACCGTGCAGGCACCCGCAGGCGCGTCGACGGCCGCCACGAGCGGCAGGACGACGGCGCTCCTGCTGGCCACCGCCGGCTTCGCGGTGAACTTCTGGGCGTGGGCGCTGCTCAGCCCGCTGGGGCCGGTGTACAAGGAACTGCTGGGCCTGACCCCGCTGGAGGTCTCCATCCTGGTGGCGGTCCCTGTCGTCATCGGCTCGCTGGGCCGGATCGTGCTGGGCGCCCTGACCGACCGGTACGGCGGGCGGCTGATGTTCGCCGTGGCCAGCCTCCTCGGCGTGGTCCCCGTGATATTCCTCGCCTTCGCCTCCAGCTATCCCACCCTGCTCGCCGGAGGGCTCGTCCTGGGCCTGACCGGCGCCACCTTCGCCATCGGCGTGCCGTTCGTCAGCGGGTGGTTCCCGCCCGAGCGGCGCGGCCTGGCCCTGGGCATCTTCGGCATGGGCAACATCGGGACCGCGATCTCCGGGTTCGCGACGCCGTGGATCGCGGCTCAGTACGGCCGGCCGGCCCCCTTCTTCGTGGTCGCGGTGGCCATGGTCGCCGTCGGTGTGGCCTTCCTGGTGATGGGCCGCGACGCGCCCGGAACCCGGCCCGCCGCCGAGCCGTTCCTGACCAGGTTCGTGACGGCGGCCAGGCTGCGCATCACCCGGGAACTGGCCGCCATGTACGCGCTGACCTTCGGCGGTTTCGTCGCCTTCGGCGTCTACCTGCCGCTCTACCTGAAGGCCGAGTACGGGCTGACCACCGCCGACGCCGCCGCCAGGGCGGCCGGTTTCGTGCTGCTCGCCACGCTCGCCCGCCCGGTGGGCGGCTGGCTGTCCGACCGGATGGGCGGCGAGAAGGTGCTGTCGGCGGTGCTGGCCACCGTGGTCGGCTGCGCCATCGTGGTCTCCTTCGCCCCCGTCATGGTCGTGGCCACACCGGGATTCCTCGTCATGGCCGCCGCGCTGGGCCTGGGCAACGGCGCCGTCTTCGCGCTGCTCGGCCGTGGCGTCCCCGGGTCCATGGTGGGCAGCGCCACGGGAGTGGTGGGCGCCGCGGGCGGTCTGGGCGGCTTCCTCCCGCCCATCGTGATGGGCCTGATCTTCCAGTCCACCGGCTCCTACGCCATCGGGCTGATGCTGCTGGCGACCATGGCCTGCGGGGCGTTCGTCTACTGCTGGTTCGTCCTCCGCCGGCGCGCCTGAACGGTCCGCGGACGGGCTCGTGCCCGTTGCCTGTCCTCGCCGGTCATTCGGGAACGAGCTGTTCAGGGGTGATCCTGTCCCAGGCGGGAAGGGGGAGCATGATCGCGGCAGCGGGGAACAGGCCGTGCTCCTCCTTGTCGATGTGCCGGTGCAGCCGCTGGACGGCGGCGAGGACCAGCGCCCAGTCCGGGACCGCCCGGTTCACGCCGAGGAGCGCCTCATGGATGTCGGCGTGCTCGGCGCACAGGCGGTCCACCTCGCCGGCGAGCGTCCCATCCGCTCGCAGCTCCGCGAAAAGCCCGCTCTCTTCGGTGGCGGTGTGCGGAACCAATCGGGCGAGCAGGGCGTCCAGCAGCGCCAGGGACTCGTCGTGGCGGCCGTCCTTGATCGACCTGCGCAGAGCGCCGGCGATCTCCTGGATCTCCACGTGCTCCCTGGTGAGCTGCCCGATCAACGGGAACTCCCGACATCCGCAGTAATTGCACATCTCTGACCTCATCGTGTGGTTTGTGGCCAAGGATGCCCGCCCATACAGCGTGCGGGCAGGGCCGACAGACCCGTTCCGAAGGGTCGTTCGGCCCTCGTGAAATCGCCGGGTGGTCGGGACAGGAGATCCCGGCACCGGCCAGGCGGTCACCGCCTTCGCTGCGACGGATCACGGACTGCCATGGCGGACGGTGCCGCGTCAGGGGCGCCACGGCCGTGCGTCGAGGACTTCGTGGAGGGGACGGCGCGTCACGGCCGGGACCGGTGGACCGTATCCCAGCCTCAGGAGCATCTGCACCTGGCCCGGCGTCCCGGCCCGCAGCCCGCCGTCCCGGTCGTCGCCGAGATCCAGCGGTTGGCTGAACAGCGACGCCGACACCCCGTGGGCGGTGGCGGTGAGCAGGAGCCGCTGCAGGGCCTGCCCCGCGGCCAGCCAGTCGCGCGGGCCGTCGTCGCCGGTCAACAGGGCGGCGATCTGCGGATCGCCTTCGTAGGCGGCCACCTCCAGCCGG
Organism: Nonomuraea sp. NPDC003754; assembly: GCF_053605785.1. NCBI lineage: Bacteria > Bacillati > Actinomycetota > Actinomycetes > Streptosporangiales > Streptosporangiaceae > Nonomuraea > Nonomuraea sp. NPDC003754. Next base: position 14,721 of record NZ_JBSGJX010000052.1, on the reverse strand, counting down.
GTCCCGAGGCTGAAGTCACGCATGGGGAACCCGCTGTCTCTCGGACGCGGGCCGAAGGCGTGGCTCGGAACGCCGTCCGCGCGCGGGCCGTCGCCCGTCCAGCGGGACAGCTCGCCACGGTACGCGTCATCGCTGGACAGCGCCCGATCGGCGGCGGCGATCATGTCAAGAACGCGACGGGCCGCCCCGCCGCGCAGCATGACGAGACTCGCCCCCTCCTGGCGGACAGCGGCGACGAGATCGGCGACGACGTGAGGAGGCAGCGAGCGATCGCCGAAGGGAAAACGGTTGGTGCGCCGACAGGGGATCGCGGCATGCAGCCGTCGCTCCTCGGCCGACGGCGGCTCCCCCGGGGCGGTACGGACGACAGCCAGGAGATCGGGCGCCGAACGCGGCGCGGGCAACGGCAGGACGCGAGCCTCGCACCCGCTCATCCGGATGGACAGCCTCATGTTGAACAACGCCGCTCCGCAGCTCATGACCAGGCAGCGCCCGAGGGGATCGACGACCTTCAGCCGGCGGCGGAGGTCGGCGTACACGGAAACACTGTCCTTGAGGTGGTAGAACAGCCACGGCTGGGTGTTGTGCACCGAGGGCGCGGCGATGGCGGCCTCGATCACCCGGCGCACGCCCGAGCGGGTGTCGAAGGGCTCGGTCATGCTGCTCCTCACGTTGCGTCCCAGGTGCGCCCACGCCATCTGCTTCTGAAGGGCCACGCCTGACGCGGGCGGGGAAGGCATGCTCGGGCGCGACGGTTCGAGCCTTGCGCTCCGTCCTTGGCTCGGCGAAGGTCTTTGGTCCCGAAAACCATGACCGTTCGTCACCAGCAGGCGGCGACGGCGGTCCGGCCAGGTCGCGGCGCGCCCGTCTGCTCGTCGGCGAGGCGCGCCGCGCGCCACACCGTGCCCGGGGGTCGGTGACGATAGCTGCCAGACATGCCGCGCAAGATTGGCAATTTCCCCCTATAGGCCAAATCCCGACTTCGAATTAGTCTCCGAGTCATGATCGGGTGCCCTGACCGGGTGCCCGTTCACGTTTCACCCGCCGGGGAGGGTCGTCGAGGTCCCTCCGGCCTGCCCGGCGGTGGGTGACGAGCCTTCCTGGTGTCCATGCAGTCCCTAGGGAGGATTCTCAGTGCCGAGCAACCCCCAATTACCCTCGATCAGGCTCCTGATCACCTCGGCGGCCGCGTTAGCCCTGGTCGCGTCCGCGGCTCCGCCCGCCCTCGCCGGTCCCACCCCCACCCCCACCCCCGCCGACAAGGCGAAATGGACGGCGACCCCCGTGACGGGCGGCGAGCTGGTGGACGGCGCCAAGTCGGCCACCGGCAAGCTGGCCAGGAGCGACGCGGCCGTGCTCAGCGCCACCACGCACGACACCGTCAACGTCGTGGTCAAGCTGGACTACGACTCGCTGGCCGCCTACCAGGGCGGGCTGAAGGGCCTGCCCGGTACCAGCCCTGCGGTGACCGGCAGATCCCTGGACGTGCGCAGCGCCGACGCCCAGAAGTACGGCAAGCACATCGAGCAGGTGGAGAGCGAGTTCCTTGAGGCGCTGGGCCGTACGCTGCCCGCCGCGAAGGTCGGCCAGAAACTGCGGGTCGTCTACGGCGGCATCGCGCTGCGGCTGCCGGCCGACCAGGCCAAGACTCTTGTCAAGCTGCCCGGTGTGGCCGCCGTCCAGGCCGACAAGGCCGAGCAGCTGCTGACCGACTCCAGCCCCGCCTTCATCGGCGCGCCCGCGATCTACAGCAAGCTCGGCGGCAGCGCCGCCTCCGGCAAGGGCGTCAACGTCGGCATCCTGGACTCGGGGGCCTGGCCCGAGCATCCGCAGTTCGCCGACCCCGGCGGCCTGCCCGCGCCGGGCCCGACCAAGGACGGCACGCCCCGCGTGTGCGACTTCGGCGACAACCCGCTCACCCCGGCTCCCGACGTGTTCGCCTGCAACAACAAGCTGATCGGCGGCGCGCCGTACCTGGACACGTACAACGCGGTCTTCGGCGGTGAGGTCTACCCTGACTCGGCCCGTGACTCCAACGGCCACGGCACGCACACCGCGACCACCTCGGCCGGCGGCCCGGTGGCCGACGCCAACCCGCTGGGCATCAGCCGCGGACCGATCCACGGCATCGCGCCCGCCGCGCAGGTCTCGGTCTACAAGGTGTGCGGCGCGGAGGGCTGCTTCCCGTCCGACTCCGCGCAGGCCGTCGGCCGGGCGATCCTGGACGGCGTCCGCGTGATCAACTTCTCCATCTCCGGCGGCACCGACCCCTACAGCGATCCGGTGGAGCTGGCCTTCCTGGACGCCTACGCGGCCGGTGTGCTGGTGTCGGCCTCGGCGGGCAACGACGGGCCCGGTGCGGGCACGGTCAACCACCTCAGCCCCTGGGTCACCACGGTGGCCGCCTCCACGCAGAGCCGTACCTTCCAGTCCACGGTCACGCTGCGCGGTGCGGGCGGCGTGACGGCCACGGTCAAGGGCGCCTCTGTCACGGGCGGCGTCGACGCGCCGCTGCCGGTGGTACTGGCGTCGGCTCCGCCGTACTCCAACGCGTTGTGCACGACGCCGGCTCCCGCGGGCCTGTTCGCCGGGAAGATCGTCGCCTGCGAGCGCGGCCCCAACCGGGTGCTGAAGAGCTTCAACGTCAAGCAGGGCGGCGCGGCCGGCATGCTGCTGTACAACTCCAGCCCGCTCGACATCATGACCGACAACCACTGGATCCCGACGGTCCACCTGGACAAGCCCGACGGCGACGCGCTGCGCGCCTTCCTGGCCGCCAACCCCGGCGCCACCGCCTCGTTCACTCAGGGCACCAAGGCGACCTGGCAGGGCGATGCGATGACCACGTTCTCCTCGCGCGGTCCCGGCGGCGACTTCCTCAAGCCTGACGTGACCGCGCCCGGCCTGCACATCCTGGCCGGCACCACACCCACCCCCGAGAGCCCGCTGGAGGGACCGCCGGGCAACCTCTACCAGGCGATCGCCGGCACGTCCATGTCGTCGCCGCACGTGGCGGGCTCGGCGGCGCTGGTGTTCGCCCTGCACCCCGACTGGACGCCAGGACAGGTCAAGTCGGCGCTGGAGAGCACCGCGACCACCAAGGTCACCAAGCAGGACCGGACCACCCCCGCGGACCCGTTCGACTTCGGCGGCGGCCGTATCGACCTCACCCGCGCCGGTGACCCCGGCCTGACCATGGACGAGAGCGCGGCCAACTTCCTTGCCGCGCAGACCGACACGCTCAACCGCATCGACCTCAACCTGCCCTCGGTCAATGCGCCGGTCATGCCCGGCGTCATCACTGCCAAGCGCACGCTCACCAACGTCACGAACGAGACGCTCACCTACACCGCGAGCGGCACCACGGTCGATGGCGCCAAGATCGTGGTCGTGCCGCCGCTGATCTCCGTGAAGCCGGGCAAGAGCGCCAGGATCAGCGTGGTGATCACCGCGCCCGAACTGCCGGACGGACAGTATTTCGGCCAGGTCAACCTCAAGCAGGTCGGTGGCAAGCGGGATCTGCACCTTCCGGTGGCCTTCGTCCGCAAGGAGGGCGCCGTCCCGATCGACCAGACCTGCGCGCCGGCCGCGATTCCCCGTGACACCGGCGAGTCCGTCTGCACCGTCACCGTCCAGAACAACACCCTGGCCGACGCCGAGGTGACCGCGCTCAGCACGCTCGACAGCAAGCTGCGCCTCAACTCCGTCACCGGCGCCACCAAGATCGGCGCCCAGATCGCCACGGCCAAGCAGACGCTGGCCGCCCGCCAGCCCGACAAGCCCGCCATCGCGCCCGGCGCCAGCCCGGCCGGCTACCTGCCGCTGGATGCCTTCGGCATCACGCCCAGCCCGATCGGGGACGAGCAGGCGCTGAACTTCACCGTGCCGGCGTTCGTCTTCGCCGGTAAGACCTACAACCGCATCGGCATCACCTCCAACGGCTACAGCGTGGTCGGCGGCACCACCAGCGGAGAGGACGTCACCTTCCAGCCGCAGACCCTGCCCGACCCCGCCCGCCCGAACAACGTCCTGGCGAGCTACTGGACGGACCTCGACGGCTCCGGCACGCCCGGGGTCTACGCCGCGACGCTCAGCGACGGTGTCAACCGGTGGCTCGTGCTGGAGTGGCGGGTCAACGCTTTCGGCACCACCAGCCTGAAGGTCTTCCAGCAGTGGATCGGCCTCAACGGGGCCGAGGACATCTCCTACACCTACGATCCCGCCAACCTGCCCGGCGAACCGCCGGCCGGCACCGGCCTGACCGTCGGCGCCGAGAACGACGAAGGCACGGCGGGCGGCCAGATCACCGGACCGCCTACCACCGACCTGCGCGTGACCAGCACGCCAGGCGCGCCCGGCGGGGTGCTGACCTACACGATGCGGATCAAGGGGGTGGCGACGGGTCTCGGCTCGGTCACCACCGCCACGTCCACGCCGCAGGTCAAGGGCATCACCGTCGAGGTGGACAAGATAACCGTGCAGTAGCCTGCCGAGGGGCCCGGCCCGCCGGGCCCCTCACCTGTCGAGGTGCTCGGGCCGTTCTCTGCGGACCCAGGTCACCCCGCGCACGCCGGCCAGTTCGACCTCGGGCCCGTCACACACGACGACCACCTGGCCTGGACGGAGCTCCCGCGACAACCGGGCACCGGCCACGTCTGCCAGAGCCTCACGGAACTCCTCGACGGGCACGGCGATCGCCACGATGTAGGAGACCTTCATGGCTCGTGCCCGGCTGGGGCGATCCCACGGGCGACGAACCGGCGGCGCGCCGAACGGTTCATGACAGCCAGAATCGGCAGCCGGCGTTCCTCACGTCAAGCCCGCCCGAGACACGGGAGAGGGGCGATGCGTCGCCCGTGACGGCCGGGGAAGCCGGGCAGGGTCGCGTCGACGGTGTCCCGACATGTGAGCCCCCGCCCGCCGGAGAACGGCGGGCGGGGGATTCCGCGTGTCAGCCTTCGAGCGAGCCCGCGGGCTGGAGGCCGGCGTTTCGCCCGCCTCCAGCCCACCGCACAGACGGTCCTGACAGGCGGAACCAAGGGTGGCTGGCGCGGACACCGGACCGCTCGTGAGCAGGTTCTCTGCGTATACCGCGACTGAGCTGGTCACGGTCGGCCCGGTGTCCGCGGCGGCGGGCTTCACGCCGTAGGGCCTTACACGGATACCTACTGTCGAAGGTCCTGTCGAAGGTCGGTCGTCGCGGGACCGGCTGGGACGGCGGGGGTTCGAGGCCATGCCCAGGCGGAGCGCAGGATGAAGGCCAGGAGCAGCACCTCGATTCCGATGGAGAGGCCGTAGAAGGGGGCCCAGTCCCAGGACTCCCCTACCGCGTTGAACACCGAGAAGGGGATGTAGAGCAATGCAACGACGAGGTTCGTGGCGCGGTTCACCCGGGCGGGCAGCGTCATGGAGAGCATCACCATCAGGATCGGGATCGCCACGGACGCGGTGAAAATGGTCAACAACATCGGGCTGATGTCGAACTCAAAGACGACGCCAGCCAGGATGTCGTCGACGGTGCCAGGCTTGTAGAGGTGGAAGTAGTCGATGTAGATGTAGAGGAACATGAAGCTGGTCCATGCGGCGGCGAGCTTGGCCTGCACGGGGATCGGCGGGTTGTCGAGCAGGTTCGGGGTGTTCGTTCGGATGGTCATCGGTTCTTCTTCCGAGAGGAGCGGTCCGTCCGCCGGAGTGGCGGCAGGTTGGGGCGTGCATACGCACGGGTTGGGTCGTTCTCGTCGGTCCGGTCGTCAGACGGTGACGACGACCTTTCCGGGTGTGGCCGGCCGCGACGTAGCGGAGGGCGTCGGCTGCTTCGTCGACGTTGCGGGTGCTGCACACACCCGTCTCCTCGGCGCCAAACGCCTTGGCGATCTGTACGGCGAAGGAGCCCACGCCGCCCGACGTGCCCGTGACCAGCACCGTCTGGCCCGGTCGAACGTTCGCGATCTTGCGCAATGCCCGCAACGCCGCCGTGGCCGAGGTGGGCACCGCTGGCGCGTCCACGGCCGACAGGTTGGCGGGCACGGACAAGAGGTTGTCCGCCGGGACGCAGGCGGACTCCGCGAGCGTTCCAGCGGTGCTCTGGCCGAACACCTCGTCGCCGGGGCGGAGAGCGGTGACATCCTTCCCGACCGCTGTCGCCACGCCAGCGAGGTCCCTGCCAGGGATGCCGTGGCGCGGCCGGCGGAGCCTGAACGCCAAGCGCACCACGTACGGCTCACCGGTCATGACGAAGTAGTCCCCAGGATGTACCGCGGCCGCGCCCACCTGAACGAGCACATCGCCTCGATCGGGCAGCGGTAGCCCGACCTCGGACGACTCGAGCACTGAGGGCGGCCCGCATCGTCGTCGCCCCGGCCGGACTCGCCCCCGGCACCAGGCGTGCTCCGGTATTCGATCGCTGTTCGATTCCCACATAAGCCTCCTCACGTCCGAGCTACGACTCTCGCTGGTTCGTACATCGTACGTCGTACGCTGTACTACGAGTAGTACGCTGTACCATGACCGTACGCTGAACGATTGTCAAGCCATTCGAGGGAGCGAGGAGACCCGTTGTCTGCAAGGGAACGACGCCAGGTCGCGTCAGATGCGGGGCTGAGCAAGAAGCGGGTGGTGGTCGAGGCGGTCCGGCTCGCCGACCGCGAGGGGGTCGGCGAGCTGAGCATGCGCCGGCTGGCTCGCGCGCTCGGCGCGGGCGCGATGTCGCTCTACTACTACGTGGCGAGCAAGGAGGAGTTGCTGGACGCCATGATCGACGTCGTGTTCGAGGAGATCGAGCTCCCGCCTGAAGAGACCGACTGGCAGTCAGCGATGCGACGGCGGGCGGTATCCGCCCGACAGGTTCTCGCACGCCACCCGTGGGCGATCGGCCTGATGGAGTCGCGGACATCGCCGGGGCCCGCGAACCTCCGCCACCGCGAAGCGGTCACCGCCTGCCTGCGGAGGGCCGGCTTCCCGGTCTTGATGGCGACGCACGCCAACTGGTTGCTCGACAGCTACGTCTACGGTTTCGCCCTGCAGGAAGCCAGCCTGCCGTTCGACACCGCCGATGAGTTCGCGGACATGGCCGAGGACGTCTTCCTGCCCCAGCTTCCTCCTGACGAGTTCCCCTACCTCAACGAGTCCGCCGCGGTGCTCGCCGCTGCCGGCTACGACCCGGCGGAGGAGTTCACCTTCGGCCTCGACCTCGTCCTAGCCGCCCTCGAGCCCCTGAGAGTGCCTCACGTGAGCCTCCATCCGTGATGTCGTTATGTGATCGTGTGGATTTGTAGTGTTACCTGCGGGTCCAGTTGTGCTGGGATGGCGCGGTGACTGAGCGCAAGCCGTACCCGAGCGACTTAACCGACGCTCAGTGGGTGTTGATCGAACCGGTCCTCACGGCATGGAAGGCCGCGCACCCCTCGGTCAGCGGCCTCGAAGGCAACTACGCGCTGCGGGAGATCGTCAACGCGATCCGCTACCAGGGATCCCGCACGATCTGTCGCCCAAGGGCGCGACGTACTACTACTTCGCCAAATGGCGCGACGACGGCACCGAAAAGACGATCCATGACCTGCTGCGCCGGCACCTGCGCGAGAAGAAGGGTCGATCAGCCGACCCGAGCCTGGTCGTACTGGACACCCAAAGCGTCCACGTCGCGGCTGGCGTCCCCGCCGCCGCGACCGGCCGGGACGTCGCCAAGAAGGTGCCGGGACGCAAGCGAGGCCTGGCCGTAGACGTGCTGGGCCTGGTCATCGCGGTCGTCGTGCTCGCGGCCTCAGCCCACGAGAACACGGCCGGGATCGCCCTGCTGGACCAGTCCGCCGTCGTCACCGAGGGCAGCGTGACCGAAGCGCTGGTCGACCAAGGGTTCAAGAACACGGTCGTCGCCCATGGCGCCAGCCTGGGGATCGCCGTGGACATCGTCGAACGCAACCCCGCCGACAAAGGCTTCGTGCCCCAGCCGAAACGATGGGTCGTCGAGCAGACCTACGGAATCAGAAAAGGGCGTCAGCTCACGTAACGCACTCTGACATCAAGGTTCATGCACCCGCGATCGTCGGCGAAGGGCCCTGGTGGCCGCATGATTCCATGCGAAGAGCCCCGATTCCTCGGGGCCCGTTTTCCTGCGTCACTCGCGGATGATGTCGACCGCCGGCGACAGGAATGCGAAGAGGCGTCGGAGGCATGGCCTCCGACGCCTCTGCGTTTCTCTGCCGGCGGGTTTTCACCTTTTCGGTAATTGTTTCTTGGGTTGCGAATGTTCATCCTTTGTCAGTGGATGCCGCTGCTGCCATTGGCTGCGCCGTTGGCGCTGCCGCCGCCGTCGAGCTGGACCACGTGAGCGGGCACGGTGGCGGCACTGGCGGGCTGGGCGGCCAGCGTCACGGGTGCGGCGAGGGCGAACATCGCTACTGTTCCGGCTGCGAGAACGTGCTTCAGGCTGGTCATCGAGATCACTCCATGTCGAATCAATTGTGCCCTGGGTGTGAGACCCGGGCTGGTGTACCGGAATTGTGTGATGAATCCGGTTATTTCGTGATAAGCGTTGCAACCATGTGGTCGAGGCCCCTATTCCGCGACCGCTGTGGATTTCCGATAAAGGGGCATGCGCAGACCTTTGTTTGACGTATCACATGCGCGAGTATTCGCCGGGAATGGCGACGGTCACGCACATGGGGAGCCGCCCGCCTCCTGGTCAAGGAAGCAGGCGGTTCTGTCACGAACACGTCAGCCTCGGCTGAGGCCGTTCGCCACCGGCGGCAGTGACGCGGCACCTCACGCTCTGAGTGGTCGCAGCGCCGTGCTCCACGAGACCACCTGGTCGAGCAGCTTGCTCAGCATGTCGTCCTGGTGCGCGGCGGGCTTGAAGGTGGTGAAGTCCTGGAAGTCGGCGTGCAGGTGCAGTTCCACGGCCGCCTGCACATCGGCCACCTTGACCTGGCCGAGCACCTGCCGCAGGTGCTCGGCCGCCCGGACACCACCGCTGACGCCGTAGCCGACCACGCCCGCGGCCTTGTCGTGCCACTCGGCGAACAGGAAGTCGATGGCGGTCTTGAGCGCGCCGCTGGTGGAGTGGTTGTACTCGGGTGTCACGAAGACGAAGCCGTCGAGGCCGGCGATGGTGCCGGACCAGGCCTTGGTGTGCGGGTGCTCGTAGACACCGGTGGCAGCGGCGAGCGGCTCGTCGAGGTGGGGCAGGTCGTAGTCCTTCAGGTCGACCAGCTCGTAGTGCGCGTCGCCGCGCCTGACCGCGTGGTCGTGGACCCATCGGGCGACGGCCTCGCCGTTGCGTCCCGGCCGCGTGCTGCCGACAATGATGCCAATTCTGATCATTTCTCTACCTTCAGGATGACTTTTCCGCGAACAGCGCCGCGCTCGGCGGCACGGTGCACGTCCGGCAGGGACTCCAGCGGGCGCGCGTCCGCCTCGACCTTCACCACGCCCTTGTCGATCAGCGCCACCAGCTCGGCCAGCTGGCCCGGGTCGTTGCGGGCCACGAACCGGACGGCACGCGGATGCTCGATCGGCTCGGTGATCGAGACGAACCGCCTGGCCAGCCCGGTCACCGACGCGGGCACCCCCGGCACCAGGTTGATCAGCACGTCGCTGCCGCCCGGCAGGCCGGTGCTGGTGTAGTCGACGACCTCGTCGGCGCCCAGCGCGCGTACGGCCGCGGCGCTGCGCGGGCTCGCCGTCGCCACCACGTGCGCCCCCGCGTGCTTGGCCAGCTGGACCGCGAACAACCCGACACCGCCACCGGCCCCGTTGATCAGCACCCGGCTGCCGGGACCGATGCGGGCGTGCTCGAAGACCGCCTGCCACGCGGTGAGCCCGGCCACCGGGACGGCCGCCGCGTCCGCCAGCGGAATCCGCTCCGGCGCTCTGGCCAGCAGGCCGGCCGGCGCGACCGCGTACTCCGCCGCCGCCCCGTCGATGAGCCCGATCACCCGATCGCCGGGCGCGAAGTCACCCGCCCCGGTGACCACGGTGCCCGCGACGTCCAAGCCGAGCGTGTACGGCAGCGTGACGGGGAACACGCCCCGCAACAGGCCCATGCGCAGGCCGACCTCCGACGGGTTGAACGAGGTCGCGGCCACCCTGATGAGCACCTCGTCCGGCCCGGGCCTCGGCACCGGCACCTCGTCCAGCGAGATCACCGAGGCGTCGCCGTACTCGTGGATGCGGGCGGCCCGCATGGTGCCGAGGAAGCCGGCGGCGTGCTCGCTCGCCCACGCCTCGAACGTGCTCGCGGGCGCTCCGGTGATCTCCTGGAAGGTCCTGGTGGTCGGGCCAGGCTCGGCCAGACCGCGCAGCATCTCGTCCACGGCCGCCGGCGGCAGGCCCAGGCCGAGCAGCCGCTGCCTGGACTCCTCCGGAGGCTCCTCCTCCCAGCGCAGCGGCCGGCCGATCGCCGCGCCGATCGTGCTCGCCTGCTCGCGCCGGGTCAGCGGCCTGGGTCCGGTCAGCGTGTAGACCGCGCCGTGGTGCCCCTGATCGAGCAGCGCGCGCACCGCGACGGCAGCGACGTCCCGCTCGTGGATCGGGGCAAGGGTCGCCTCGCCGTACGGCTGCCGCACGACGCCCGCGCGGACCTGCTCGGCCCACCGCAGGGTGTTGGCCGCGAACGCGTGGGGGCGCAGCACCGTCCACTCCCGCGCCGTCCCGGCGATCAGGCGCTCGATCTCGACCTCGTGCGGGCGGGCGGCGGCCGAGGACAGGTAGACCACCCGCCGGGCCCCGATCAGCTCCAGCACCTCGCGGGCGCCCTCGGCCGAGGCGAACGGCCACAGCAGGAAGACCGCGTCCACGCCGTCGAGAGCCGCCCGGAGCGCGGCCGGGTCGGTCAACTGCCTCGTCACCGTGCGGACGTCGGCGCCCGCGTGTTCCAGTTGGGTCACCAGCGGGCGGCCGATCGTGCCGGTCGCCCCGCTGACCAGGACTCTTGTCATGCCGTCAACCGTAGGAGGCCGGTGGAAGACAGCCAATACGTTTCCATCTCCGATTCATACGCCATCGTCTTCCTAGCTAGACTTCGTTCCGTGGACGTGCTGAGCGACGTGATCGCCTCGATGCGGATGGGCCGGCCGCGATCGGCCCGGGTCGAATGGTCGGCGCCCTGGGGTCTCCGGTTCCCGTCAGCCCCGGGCTCGGCGGGCTTCCAGGTGGTGCTGCAGGGGTCGTGCTGGGCCGTCCCGCCTGAGGACGAACCGATCCCCGTGGGCACGGGCGACGTGCTGTTCTTCCCGCACGGGCACGGCTACGCGCTGGCCGACTCGCCCACCAGCCCGATCGCCGAACCCGACTGCGACCCGTACGGGGAGGCCGAGCTGTTCGCGTCCGCCTCCATGGAGGGCACGGGGCCCGTCACCGTCACGCTCTGCGGCGGCTACCAGCTCGATTCCAGCCGCGCGCATCCGCTGCTCAGAGGGCTGCCCGAGATGATCCACCTGCCTGCCAGGGTGGGGCACAACACCGAGCTGCGCGCCGCCGTCGAACTGCTCGGCAAGGAGATCGACGACCCGCGGCCCGGCGCGGACACGGTGGTGTCGGCACTGCTGGACATGCTGCTGCTGTACATCCTGCGCGCCTGGCTCGACGCCTCGACGGAGCACTGCAAGGTCGACAGCTGGGCCGCCGCGCTGGCCGACCCCGCCATCAGCACCGCACTCGACGGCATCCACCGCGACCCCGCCCACCCCTGGACGGTCGAGTCGCTGGGCCGCCGTGCCGGGCTGTCCCGCGCGGCGTTCTCCCGCCGGTTCACCCAGCTCGTCGGGCAGCCGCCGCTGACCTACCTGACCTGGTGGCGGCTGGGCACGGCCGCGCGCATGCTCCGCGACTCCGACGCCGCGCTGAGCGAGATCGCCGCCACGGTCGGCTACGGCTCGGAGTTCGCCTTCGCCAACGCCTTCAAACGCGAGTACGGCACGGCCCCAGGCAAATACCGCCGCCAGGGCTGCCCGGCGGCGTAACCCCGGATGCCCTGACGAAGCCGCCGCTCGGCGAGACGCCCAGCGTGGCCGCGGGAGCCGGTCGACCTGCCCTTCCACCCTCCTACGGCCACGGCCGCAGGAGGGCGGCCTTGGGGGCCGTCCGCCCGGCCGCCCGCTCGTCGGCGACGGGCTCGCGACCCGCTCGCCGGCGGCTGACGTCGGCCGCCCTGTCTGCTGCTGGGCGCTCCTCCGCAGATATCTCCGCGAACAAGAGGGGTTATCTACATAGATGTCCCTTTGATGCGGATTTGTTCGGGTAGAGCGACGACTGCGGAGAGGCAGGCCTGAGGGGGATGGGCGCATGCTCACCATGGCGTTCGTCATCCTGGTGGCGCTCCCGGTCGGGGGCCTGGCCTTCCTGCTGGCCATGGCCGCGCTGGAGGCGGCCGTCTTCGGCTTCCGCGCAACGTCCACGCCGGAACAGGGCCCGGAGCGGCCACCCAGGGCGGCTCCGCCACAGGGCGAACCGTAGCCCCCGTACGGCGGGCCGCCGGCCGTGGCCCGCCCGGGACAGCCCTGTCAGGATGATCGGCGGATCGTGGACCTGCGGCGGTCAGGGGATGACGTCCGCCACGATGGTGGCGGCGGCCTTCCGGCAGGAGGAAAGCCGCCCGGTGGTGTTCGCCTGGGCGGCGGAGTTGCTGGCGCAACGCCACCCGCCGACGGTCGCCACCCCCGCACTGCCCTGCTTGGGAGTGTCGGCTTGGTAATAGGAACGGAAGGTCCGAACGGCCGCCCGGCAGTCGGCGCGTCCTTCGAGAATCGCGACCGCGGCCATCGGGCCGCCGTTGGGCGGCTGGATCTCACCGCACACGGTGCCCGGCCCCGCCAGCACGGGCCCGCGCTCCGGCACGCTCTTCCTGGGTGCCGGCGACGTGGAGACGGCGAGGTCGGTGGTGGGGGAGGCCGGCGCGGTCCGCCGCTCAGGTTCTTCCCGGCAGGAGCTCAGCGAGAGCATCAGCAGCAGAACGCAGACAGCGGCACGTGTACGCACGGGCGCGAAAGGCATGAGGGTCCTTCCTCTTCGTTCGTCGGACATGGACCCTCGCCATCGGGGTCAGGCGCTGCCGCCAGCCTGCTCCACGGCGGCGCCCACCGCGAGTAACAGGAATGCCGATCTTCATAAGAATGCTGCCATGCGGCAGCGTGACCTCGACTGGGGCGCCCCCGCTTCCTGGTCCGATCGCCTTGGGTGTCGTGGAGCGAGGCGCGCGGCGGCCGGTCGTGCAGCGAGGCGCGGCAGCCGGCCCGATGTCGACCTGGTCGCCGCATGCCAAACGTCGAGGTCTCCAAACAACACCCGTCCCGCATCCTGGTCCTGGAAGATTTGGTGATCATGGAAACGTCGGGCCATCTTCCGGTGCGCCGCTGCTCTGGGGATAGACGCGATCATCCCCTCGCCCCGTTGTGCTGACCCTCTATAGAGAAGGCCGGTCAAGGTGTCGATGGGCGCCGTCTTCGCGATCCCCTACGCGCGGATGGACAACTGGTACGAGGGGTTGGAGGAGATCCGCGCGGCGGGGTACCAGATGCTGGCGTTGACCCCTGATCAGAGCGTCACGCCTATAGATACTGTCGAGATGGGTGATCGGGTGGCGCTGCTGCTCGGGTCGGAGGGGGACGGGCTGTCCTCGCGCTGGTTGCGGGAGGCCGACGAGCAGGTGTGCATCCCGATGAGCCCGGCCGCGATGGAGGCGGGGGTGGACTCGCTCAACGTGGTGGCCGCCGCCGCGATCGCCTGCCACGGCCTCATGCGCGGCACCTCCATCCGTCCAGGTCGGCAGCAGCCGTAGCTACGCCCTGTATATAGAGGTATGTGATCATCCCTGTCGTGAGCGGCGGCACGTAAGCCGCTAGTGCGGGACATGGGCGTTTGGGGAGGTTCGTGTGATGGGGCACGTGCAGGTTCTGACCACCGTCTCGCGACCAGAGGAGGCGCTGGCGCTGGCGCGTGGCCTTACAGTCGAGCGCCTCGCTGCTGGCGTGCAGATCCTGGGCCCGATCAGATCGGTGTACTGGTGGCAGGGGTCCATGCACGAGGCCGAGGAATGGCAGCTCCTGGTGAAGACCACCACGGCTCTATTCGCTGAGGTGGAGAGGCACATCAAGGCGAACCATTCCTATGTGACGCCCGAGATCATCGCGACAGAGGTCGTCGCCGGCAGTGCCGAATACTTGCGCTGGATCAGCGAGGAGACACGAAGTACCGACGCTCCACCATGATCAGCACGTCGAGGAATGCGTTATGCGCGGGCGAACAACGCCCGTCCAGCGCTCTGGGGCGATTCCGCGTCCGGGACAAGCACCGCCCTCGTACGGCGGCGATCGTGACGAACCGGAGACCGTCCTCGCGTGCACAGAGTGCACCCGTCCGTGGAATACAGGTACGGCCCAGGTCCGAGTCTTTCCCCGCTGCGTGAGGAGCACGGCTGGAAGGCGTGCACTTGGTCGAGGATCGCCAGGACCATCCCCGCGTGCGCGGGGAGCACAGGAGCGATACGCGCGGCGGCGAGGTAGAGCTGGGACCATCCCCGCGTGCGCGGGGAGCACGTCGAGCTGACCTCGGTCGAGCGCGCCGAGCCGGGACCATCCCCGCGTGCGCGGGGAGCACCGCGCCACCTCCCGCGCGGGGAGCCTGGGGCCGGGACCATCCCCGCGTGCGCGGGGAGCACAGCGTTGGACATGGTGTCCTACCTCTCGTGACGGGACCATCCCCGCGTGCGCGGGGAGCACAGCGTTGGAC
>NZ_JBSGJX010000051.1:55009-63260 GCF_053605785.1 Nonomuraea sp. NPDC003754 | reverse complement strand
TCGAGGGGCTCCTGGATGCGCGAAAAGGAAACGCGACGGGGACCGGCGGGTACGGCGGAGGCGTTGCGCGAGGCTGCCAACAGATGTCCTTCCGAGGGCTCGCGGCGGACTGACTACACGCACGCCAGACAACCTCGCAACGTGAGCAAGAGAAGCGGGTCGTCAAAGGGCAGCGCAAAGGGGCAGTGTAGCCGAACGGCACACGCCTGTCCACTTCGCTCTCGCTGCATGCTCCACGTTGTCCGCAGCATCGCCCGTCCGAGCGGAAACGTCAAGCCCGCGAGCCGGACTTTCGGCCAACTCAAAGCCTGGACGCTGGGATTTCTTCCCTTGGTGACAGATGGCTAGCCGTAGGCCCCAAGACGATACCCGCGAGCCGGGGCCGCTAACGCTCTGTCACACCGAGGTCTGAACCCATGCCGACGATCGGTGGAACCGTGACGGATGTACCCGTCTCACAAGGCTCGCTAAACCTGGAATTTGATAACAATTGAATGTCGGGACATGCCCGACATCAACTGCTGCCTACCAAAGTGGAGAGATCGCCCACCAACCACCGCGAACCATCCTTCACCATGACGAGCCGTACCCGATTCTGGATCACCTGCTGCCGCGGTTCGGCATCGCTCTGCGCCTGCTTGGTCGTCCCCATGTTCACGAACAGGAGAACCGACACCCTGTCCGGCGTGGCGTCCTGCACGGCGGCCCCCGCGACGGAGACCTCCTGGACCGTCCGCTGCTCGGTGGCCCGGGGCACGAGCGACCTGCGCAGCTCCTGGTAGCGGCCGGCCAGCTCGCCGGTGGTGAGGGCCTGCGCCCTGGTGAGATCGTCCTCAATCGTCCGGTAGTTGTACGACAGCAGGTCGGGCGCCAGCGCCCGGGCCGCGGCCAGCGCCTGCTCCCCCGCCGCCCGCCCCTCGCGCAGCTCGCTCAGCTCCCCGTGCATCCGCAGCGAGACCCAGCCGAGGAAGGTCACGGCCGCGGCGAGCAGCGCCGCCATGACGACTCTCACAGCACCTGCTCCGCTTTCGCGACGAGCCAACGGCCGCCGACCTTGGACAGGTCCATCGACCAGCGGTAGTAGCGGTCCTGCTGGGGCGTCCCCGTGCCCTCCCAGCTGATCGTGGAGTCGGCGACGACCAGCACCTTCGCGGCGTCGCCCGCCATCGAGACCATCCCCGAGGCGCGCACGACTCCGGTCTGGACGACCTTGTTGGCGATCGTGGTCTCCCTCAGCTTGGGCGCCCCTGCGTGGTACTCCGCGTAGGCGACACCCGTGGAGGTCGCGAGGATCTTGGCGATGCTGGCGTCGGCGCTCTTGTAGTTGAGCGAGAGCAGGTTGAGCGCGTGGGCCGCCGCGGCGTCGATCGCCGCCCGGCGGTCGGTCGCCGCCGCCTCCTCGTCGCGCAGCTGCGCGCTCAGCCAGAAGGCAAGCCCCGTGACCAGCACGAGGATCGCCGCCAGCGCGACGATCAGCGCGCGCACCACGGTCGCCGACCGGGAGGAGTCAGCACTGCCTGCCATATCGCGGGATCATAACGCTCGACCCATTCGTCCAGGCCCCGAACATCCGGGCGGGCATCGGTGGAGCGTCCCGCCGGACGGCGCCGCGTCAGCGCACGCCGTTCATGTGCGCGTTGACGAGCCGGGGATACTCCTCCAGCCAGTTGCGGCCGCGCTCGTCGACGAAGGAGCCCTGCGGCGGGATCACCCCGTTGGCGGCCAGCCACGAGCCGGGTGGCTTCTGCGTCCGGCGGATGCCGTTGCCGCTGGGCATCAGCTGCGGCGGGATCGGCGGCAGCGCGCCGGGGTCGTGACCCATCTGCGCCTCGGCCTCCAGCTCGGAGACGTCCTTCTCCTCCGACATGCCGATCGGGCCGTGCCTGCGCGCGTTGAGGAACTGCCTGACCACCGGCTCGTCGCTCGACAGCAGCATCTCGCGCGGGCCGAACATCACCAGCTCACGCCGGAACAGCAGCCCGATGTCGTCGGGCACCGTGCGGGCGGTGTTGATGTCGTGCGTGACGATGAGGAACGTCGCCTCGATCTCGGCGTTGAGGTCGACGATGAGCTGGTTGAGATAGGCGGTCCGGACCGGGTCGAGGCCCGAGTCTGGCTCGTCGAACAGGATGATCTCGGGGTCGAGCACCAGAGCGCGGGCCAGCCCGGCGCGCTTGCGCATGCCCCCGGAGATCTCGCCGGGCAGCTTGCCCTCCGCGCCCACCAGGCCCACCAGCTCCATCTTCTCCATGACGATCTGGCGGATCTGCGACTCGCTCTTCTTGGTGTGCTCGCGCAGCGGGAAGGCGACGTTGTCGTAGAGGCTGAGCGAGCCGAACAGCGCACCGTCCTGGAAGAGCACCCCGAACAGCCTGCGCAGCTCGTAGAGCTTGTTCTCGCTGCAGTTGGCCAGGTCGTAGCCGTCGATCCAGATGTGGCCGCGGTCGGGACGCAGCAGGCCCACGAGGGTCTTGAGGAAGACCGACTTGCCGGTGCCGGACGGTCCGAGCAGCACGGAGATCTCGCCGGCGGGGAGGGTCAGCGAGACGTCCTCCCAGATGACCTGCCGACCGAACGACTTGGTCAGCCCATCGACCACGACCTCGACGCCCACAGTCACCTTCCCATCGCCGGTGGTAAGGGATCGCTGTTACGGAGCTTCCCGTGAATTGGAATCCATTCCAATAAAACGCCGGGATTGTTACTGGGCGGTTACGTCAGCGCCTGCAACGCCGGGCGGAGCAGCCTGGCCACCTCGTCGGGCGGGACGTCACGCAGCTCGTCGAGGTCGAGGAGCTGATGGCCGATGGTGACGCCGAGCAGTACCACCGTGATGAGCGCGGCCTTGGGCCTGGCGTCCCCGCCCTCGATCGCCGCGGCGATCCGCTCGATCTGCCCGCTGAACGTGGCCCGCGCCGACGCGGCGGCCTCCGGATGGGTGAGCATCGAGCGCATCACGGCCAGCGAACTCTGGGGCAGCTCGCCCAGCTTGACGCCGAGCGAACCCAGCAGGTCGTCGACCAGCCGCTCGGCGTCGTCGCCCGCCACCTGGACGGCCCGCTCGAACAGGGCCTGCTTGCTGCCGAAATGCTGCATGACCAGGGCAGGATCGACGCCCGCCGCGCCGGCGACGGCCCTGATCGTGGTGCGTTCGAAGCCTCTTTCGGCGAACAGGGCGCGAGCCGCCTCGAGGATCCGCCGTTCGGTCCTGGCCCTGCGTTCGGCCCGCGTCAGCGTCACGCCGTCACTCTACTGGCCCCTTGTTCGCTCAACGGTTGTTGAGTAAGTTGGCCGGCATGACAGAGATCGTCACGCGCTTCCACGACGCCATGCGCCACATGTCGGCCGACGAACTCGCCGACCTCTACGCCGAGGACGGCGTCCACGAGTTCCCCTTCCGGATGGCGGGGATGGTGCCGCGCTACAACGGCAGAGAGGAGATCAGAGCCGGATACACGGCCTCATGGGGCGCCAGCCCGGCCGTCGTCGAGGACATCCGCAACGTCGTCGTCCACCAGAGCGTCGACCCCGAGGTGCTCGTGGTCGAGCACGAGACCGCCGTCACGGTGGACGGCCGGCCGTACACGGTGCCCGGACTGCTCGTCCTGCGGGTGCGCGACGGGAAGATCGTCCACACCCGCGACTACATGGACGCCACCGCGGTCGCCGGCCTGCGCTCAGGCCGTACAGGGTGACGCCGCGCCGACAGCGCGCGGTGCAGCTCTCCCGCACCCCGGGCGGTCATCCTGACAGCCCCGCCGCCACCGGTGCGGGCGCTCGGCTCCATGCCGCCGACGAAAGAGCGGATCCTCCCCTCCCGGACCTCCTGCTGGAACCGGGCGAGGGTCGGCGCGGGGTCGGCCCCGTTGCAGCCGCCGGCCACCATGACGGATAGCCCGGCGCCGGCTGCGTTCGTGCCACCAACGACCGCGGTGGGCACGGTGGCAGCCAATAGCGGTCCCGGCGGTCCCGGCGGTCGTGCCGGTCGTGCCGGTCGTGCCGGTCGTGCCGGTCGTGCCGACGGTCGGTGGCGGTCGGTGGCGGTTGCGGCGGTCGGTGGCGGTCGGTGGCGGTTGCGGCGGTCGGTGGCGGTGGCGACCCAAGGTGTACGGCTCGGCTCGGCGCCGGCCTTGAGCAGCGCGGCGGCCTCGATCGCTGGGTGTCGGAGGAACAGCACCCACCCCCGCCTCCGGTCGAGGAGGCCCGGAGCCGTTGCCCCGGAGAACCCATGCGGCGGCGCGCCGAATGCCCAGGGATCCGGAAGCACATCCACCCGGCGACCGCCCTCGCCGCACATCACCGTCCTCCGGATCTCGCCGTGCTCCCGGACCTCGCCACTCCCCCGAATCTCGCCACTCCCCGGACTTCGCCACCCTCGGGACCTCACCATCCGCCGACCATCGAGACCATCGCCACCGCGAAATCACCGGAGCTACCGCCATCCGGGGTCTGCGAGGAACGCCGGAGCCACTCCCGGCGGGGAACAGGGGACGCGCGGGAACCGTCCCCGTCCTGCGCGCTGTGGGGCACCGGACCGTCGTGGGGGCGGCCGAGCTTTTCGTCGCCACCCCGAAGGATCCACGAGCCGACGTCGCCATCTCAGGGTCGCCCAGGCCGGGGCCATCCCAAAGAGCCCACGAGCCGACGCCACCATCCCCGGACCGCCCACACCGAGGCCGGGACTGCCCGTGAGGGGCGCGTGGTGGGGATCCCACCCGTGTGGCGAACCTGCGGTCTCCACCGCATACGCCGCGGCACCCACACCGCGCCCTAGTGCCGTCGGGCCGGCCGAGGCATACGGCCACCAGCGGGCCCGGCTCTCCGCAAAGCTGGGGATCGCATCCGTACCGCGAGCCTAAGAAGGCCAACACTCATGACTCGCCAAACACACCGCTACAGCCACCACTGCGGCCACGCTCACGACCCGGCCTCGGCCTCCCGCCACACCCCAACGACCGTCACCAGCTGGCCGTGGACCCGCCCAGCGGCTCCGACTCCTGACCCCGCGGCGCGAGCCCGCCCCACGTCCTCAACTCCCCGTCGCGGCCCGAACCCGCCCCACGCCCCGCCACGCGGCCCGAACCCGCCTCACGACCCTCCCGTAGCCCGAACGCACTCCCAGGCATCGCCGGACAACGCACGGCCGAGACAACGCAGGGCCGAGACAACGCGCTGCCGGAAGACAACCGGCGAGCGAAGCGAGCGCCTCACACAACAAGGGACGGAATGCGGCCCGGACGGCGTGCGGGCGAGAGACGTGCGGCCTGAACGGCAGCGGGCGAGACAGACCGCAGGACGGACGACGTGCGGGCGAGACAGACCGCAGGACGGATGGCGTGCGTGCGAGACAGCGCACAGGCAGGACGGCGCACAGGCGCGACGGCGCGCAGCCTGGACGGCGTGCGGGCAGGACACTCCGCAGGCCGGGCAGCGCACAAACGGGACAGCGCACAAGCGGGATGGAAGGCAGGCAGGACAGCGCGCCCCGCCGAGAAAGAGGCGGGCTGAGACGGCGAGCGTCACCGGGCAACGCGCGGACGGGACCGGCGGATGACCAGCACCACGGGTGACCAGCACCGCGAGTGGCTAGGACCACGAGTGGCTAGGACCACGAGCGGCCAAGACCGCAAAAGCCGGGACAACCAAAACCGGGACGAACGAAAAGGCCGGGACAAACAAAAAGAGCGGAACCCACCCGGCACCAGGGTGTGTTCCGCTCTTTTCAGAAAGACGCGCCGTCTTACTTGACGGTGACGGTGGCGCCGGCGCCCTCGAGGGCAGCCTTGGCCTTCTCCGCCTGGTCCTTGTTGACCTTGCCGTCGAAGACCGGCTTCGGAGCGCCGTCGACCAGGTCCTTGGCCTCCTTCAGGCCGAGGGAGGTCAGCGCGCGGATCTCCTTGATGACCTGGATCTTCTTGTCGCCGGCGGCCTCGAGGATGACGTCGAACTCGTCCTGCTCCGCGGCCTCCTCAGCGGCGGCGACCGGGGCGGCAGCGGCGGCGACGGCGACCGGGGCGGCAGCCTTGACGTCGAAGGTGTCCTCGAACAGCTTCACGAACTCGGAAAGCTCGAGGAGGGTCATCTCCTTGAACGCGTCGAGCAGCTCGTCGGTGCTGAGCTTCGCCATGATGTTTCCTCCGTATGGATCTTGCTAAATGGTGTTACGGGACCGCGGTTGAAGTTGCGGCAATCCCCGGTCTTACTCGCCCGCCTCGGCGCGCTTGGCGCGGAGGGCGTCGGCCAGCTGAGCCATGTTGGTGGGCAGCGCGGCGAACACGGCGGCAGCAGCGGACTGCTTCGCCTTCATCGCGCCGGCCAGCTTCGCGAGGAGAACCTCGCGGGACTCGAGGTCAGCGAGCTTGGTGATCTCGGCGGCGTCGAGGGCTTTGCCCTCCATGAAGCCGCCCTTGATCACCAGAAGGGGATTGGCCTTGGCGAAGTCACGCAGACCCTTGGCGGCCTCGACCACGTCGCCCGTCACGAAAGCGACGGCCGTCGGGCCGACCAGCAGCGAGTCGAGACCCGTCACGCCGGCCTCGTTGGCCGCGATCTTGGTCAGGGTGTTCTTCGCCACGGCGAACTTCGCGTTCCCACCGAGCGACTTACGCAGCTCCTTGAGCTGTGCGACGGTGAGACCGCGGTACTCGGTCAGAACGGCGGCGCTGCTGCCCTCGAACTCACTCTTGAGCTCGGCAACCGCTGTCGCCTTGTCCGCCCTCGCCATGGGCCTCCTTCCAGATGTGCCGCCGGCGAAGGTCTCCGAACATGGAACAAGCCCCGGCGCAGGCGCACGGGGCTCACCCATATGGCAGGAACCACACGGGAAGAACTCGCATCTCACCTACGCGGGCCGTCCACATGACGTGGATCCTTCGGTCACCGGGCCTTGAGGCACCCGGCGACGACCGGCGGTCTTTGGCAAGGACCAGAATAGGGGGCGACTCGTCAAGATGCCAAATCGCCCCCGCTGGATCAGTTCGTGTTCTTGGGGAACTCGCCCACCTGGTCGGCGGGCGGCGCGGCGATGGAGACCGGCTCGTTGAAACCCTTGAAGAACAGGTTCGCGCTGAACTTCGCGCCCTTCTCGTCTCCGGACATGGCCACCTTGCGCGGCAGACCGTCCGTGCCGACCCAGATGTCGAAGGCGACGTTCTGCAGCTCGGCCAGCTGCTGCCTGGCCTGCTCCTGCTCGTCGGCGGGCAGCTGCTGCACGGCCGCGTCCACGGGGAACGTGCCGCTGTAGTGGGTGGCGTCGACGCCGCCGACGCTCTCGGTGCCGACCTGCTTGACGTTCTGGGAGGCGGTGACGAGCTTGGTGACGTTCGCCAGGTCGAACTGCTGGACCTGGTCGAGGAACTGCTTCGCCTCCGCGCCGCCCTCACTGACCGGGACCTTGATCCACGGCTTGGTGGCGCCGAGCATCTTGTTCAGCGCGTCAACCTTCACGTAGACGGTGTCGCCCTGCAGCACCACACGCCCTCCGCCGGGCAGGCTCTGCCCGCCGAAATTCGCGGTGTCGAGCGTCAGGTCGGCGGCCAGCTGCGGCTTGCTCTGGTAGACCATGCGCCCCTGGACCTTGCCCGTGCCCTCCTGAGGATGCGACAGGTCGATCACACCGTCGACGGTGTAGCTGGTGACGTCCTGCGTCCTCTGCGCGGCCTGCTCCAGGACCTCAGCGGCGGCCAGGTTGGCCTGGATGGGGACCGCCACACCCGTCGCGGTCGTTCCGGTCGATCCACAGCCCGCGACCGCGACAAGGGCGGCGGCGCCCGTGGCGGCGACGGCGAGACTAATCCTGCGCTTCAGCATGCCTCTGACACTACGTCGCGGATTCACGCATTTTGGCTTCCCTCGATCAACTCAGGGAAACGCCAGGGTCATCCCTGACTGCCACCCTCCCCGTCCGACCCGCCTCCCGACCTCCCCCACCAGCCCGGACGACAGGCGGCACGCACGTATCCGCTTTTCACATGGATTCACAAGTCTCGCTCCTCGCTATCTCGGCCACGCGCGAGACTCCGCCCGCCCTTCCCACAGGCGCCTCCCGACAAGAGTGGGCCTCCGTCCCACCCGATGGCGTCGGAGTACCTCGATCACACACCCTCTCCCATCCGGCGAGATCCCATCCATCCGGCACGCGCGTCCCATCCCCCGGAGGCGCGCGATCCGTCCACCCGACGGGCCCGGGATCCGTCCACTCGACGGGCCCGGAATTCCGCCATCCGGCACGCGTCCCGTTCACTGGCAGGCG
>NZ_JBSGJX010000051.1:0-54911 GCF_053605785.1 Nonomuraea sp. NPDC003754 | reverse complement strand
CGCGCGATCCGTCCACCCGACGGGCCCGGAATTCCGCCATCCGGCACGCGTCCCGTTCACTGGCAGGCGCGCGATCCGTCCACCCGACGGGCCCGGAATTCCGCCATCCGGCACGCGTCCCGTTCACTGGCAGGCGCGCGATCCGTCCACCCGACGGGCCCGGGATCCGTCCACCCGGCGGGCCCGGGATTCCGCCCATCCGGCCGGCCGCTGGATCCCGCCCACCGACCCGTACGGCAAGCCCCGCCACGCGCCACCCCAGGCGCGTGGCGGGCGTCTGTCCCGGGATACGCGTCACCGAGCGCGCGTGGCCGGCCGCCGCTACGGAAGGCCGATGAAGGGCCGTCCGTGACGGCGGGACGCGGCTGGGCTCGAGGAGCGTCCCTTCGACGGAGGGCAACCGGTGACCACGGAGGCGCCTGACCCGGCTTGCCGTACAGACCGGCAAACCCCCCGAGCCGCACCACCACGAGGCCGCACACCCAGCGAACATCCCGAGCCCCACCAGCACAGCGCCATACAGACCGGCAAACCCCCCGAGCCGCACCACCACGAGGCCGCACACACCAGTGAACATCCTGAGCCCCACCAGCACAGCGCCGCACAGACCGGTAAGCGCCCCCAGCCCCACCAGCACCAGGGCGCACACAGCGAACATCCCGAGCCCACCAACACGGAGCCGCACCAGCATGAGGTTGGGCGAGGCAAGGGACGCCGCTCCAAGGGCCGCCGCGCGTGGAAACGCACGGCCTTCGTGCAACGGAGGCCAGGGACAGACGGAGGCCGGAGACAGACGGAGGCGGGGGGTGGGAAAGGGGAAGGCCCCCGCAGGGAGATCCTGCGGGGGCCTTCGAGTGAGAGGAAGGGGTCAGCCCTCGAGCTCGGCGGTCATCGCGCGAGTCACGTTCGGGTCGACGGGAACGCCGGGGCCCATCGTGGTCGAGAAGGTGACCTTCTTCAGGTAGCGCCCCTTGGCCGCGGACGGCTTGAGACGCAGCACCTCGTCAAGGGCGGCGGCGTAGTTCTCGATGAGCTGGCGCTCGTCGAACGACGTCTTGCCGATGATGAAGTGGAGGTTCGCCTGACGGTCGGTGCGGAACTCGATCTTTCCGCCCTTGATGTCGGTCACGGCCTTGGCCACGTCCGGCGTGACGGTGCCGGTCTTGGGGTTCGGCATGAGACCGCGCGGGCCGAGCACGCGGCCCAGGCGGCCGACCTTGCCCATCAGGTCGGGGGTGGCGACGACGGCGTCGAACTCGTTCAGGCGGTTGCCCTTGGCGATGTCGTCGATGAGCTCGTCGGCGCCGACGATGTCGGCGCCGGCCTCGCGGGCAGCCTCGGCACGGTCACCGGTCGCGAAGACCAGGACCCGGGCGGTCTTACCGGTGCCGTGCGGGAGGTTGACCGTGCCGCGCACGATCTGGTCGGCCTTGCGAGGGTCGACACCCAGCCGCAGCGCCACCTCAACGGTGGCGTCGAACTTGGTGGTGGTGGTCGCCTTGGCGAGCCTCGCGGCCTCGGCGGGCGTGTAGAGCTTGTCGCGGTCGACCTGGGCCGACGCGTTCTTGTGCGCCTTGCTGCGCTTCACTTCGGATCTCCTCGGTGGAGTCTGTGGTCACGGGCCAGCGCCTGGCCCTCCCACGGATGGAACAAATGGACTGCTGGGCAGAAGCCCGTCGGGTGACGGTGTTCTACCTACTCCGCGACCGTGATGCCCATCGACCGGGCGGTGCCGGCGATGATCTTCTCGGCGGCCTCGATGTCGTTGGCGTTGAGGTCGGGCATCTTGGTCTCGGCGATGCTGCGCAGCTGCTCGCGGCTCAGCTTGCCGACCTTGTCCTTGTGGGGGACCGCAGAACCCTTGTCGAGGCCGAGCGCCTTCTTGATCAGCTCAGGCGCCGGGGGCGTCTTCGTGATGAAGGTGAAGCTGCGGTCCTCGAAAATGGTGATCTCAACGGGGATGATGTTGCCCCGCTGGGCTTCGGTGGCAGCGTTGTACTGCTTCACGAAGTCCATGATGTTGACGCCGTGCGGACCGAGGGCGGTACCGACCGGCGGGGCGGGCGTGGCCTGGCCAGCGGGGAGCTGAACCTTGACCAGCGCCGCGATCTTCTTCTTCGGAGGCATGTGTCCTTCTCCGGGTCCTGATCGTGTTGCCGTCCGCTCGCGGGTGCGGGCGGACATGTCGGAAGGCCGTCCTTCGCGTGGACGGCCTGCCGAACGTCTGTGGTCGACGGAAACGAGTGACGGATCGCCGGCGGTTGGCGCACTGCCGGGGTCACGCGTTACCCGTCGAGTGTATGCGAGCCCGTCAGATCTTCGAGACCTGGTTGAACGACAGCTCGACCGGGGTCTCGCGGCCGAAGATCGACACCAGCACCTTGAGCTTCTGCGACTCGGGGCTGATCTCGCTGACCGAGGCGGGCAGCGTGGCGAACGGACCGTCCATGACGGTGACCGACTCGCCGATCTCGAACTCGACGGCCGGGCCCGAGGCGGCCTTGGTGGTGGCCTTCTTGGTCTCCTCCGTCGGCTCGGGCGCCAGCAGCTTGGCGACCTCGTCGAGGCTGAGCGGGCTCGGCTTGTTGGAAAGGCCGACGAAGCCGGTCACGCCGGGCGTGTTGCGCACCGCGGCCCAGGACTCGTCGGTCAGGTCCATGCGGACGAGCACGTAGCCGGGCAGCACGCGCTCCTTCACGGGGACCTTCTTGCCGCTCTTGAACTCCTGGACGGTGTGCGTGGGCACCTCGACCTGGAAGATGTAGTCCTCCATGTTGAGCGACACGTTGCGGCTCTCGATGTTGGACTTCACGCGGTTCTCGTAACCGGCGTAGGAGTGGATGACGTACCACTCGCCGAGCTGTCCGCGCAGGGACTGCTTGAACTCCTCGACGGGGTCGACGGCTTCCTCGGCCTCGTCGGCCTCCTCAGCCTCGTCGACGACGGTCACCGGAGCCTGCTCGGACTCCTCGACGTCGTCGTCGGCCTCCTCGGCCTCATCGAGCTCGGTCTCCTCGACCTCGTCGATGGCCTCCTCGGCGGCGACGTCGTCGTCCCACTCCTCGCGAGGGGTGTCTGAAGTCTCGGACACGGTGACTTTTCCTCTTTCGTCGAATCGAATGGTGCCTTGTCAGGCGTCGGGTCAGCTACCGCCGAAGATCCGCAGGACGCCCTCCGTGAGCAGGGCGTCAAACCCCGACACGATCGCAACCATGATCAGAACGAATACCAGAACGACCGTGGTGTAAGTGATGAGATCCTTACGCGTCGGCCAGATGACCTTGCGCAGCTCGTTGACGACCTGCCGATAGAAAAGGGCGGGCGAAGTGCGCTTCTGCTTCTTCTCGCCGCTCGGCTTGCCTGCGGTCTCGCTGTGCGTGTCGATCGCCACAGTCCTCACCTGATCTGTCGTATCCAACGCAGTTGCGCGGCGCGCTTGCACGCCTTGCTGCGCGGACCGCACTCAGCAGGGCAAGAGGGACTCGAACCCCCAACCGCCGGTTTTGGAGACCGGAGCGCTACCAATTGCGCCATTGCCCTATGTCGTCAACCACACTACATCGATTGACTGCCTGTCCGGACCGATCGCCGCATCGACATGCGGCGGCAGGACCATGCGAAAGTGTACGGGCGAATGACCTCCACGTCGAACCAGAACACGATCGCCCAGGTCGGGACGGCTTGCCCGCACTACGATGGACCCCATGTCCAGCCGCATCTCCGCACGCATCTCCGCGATCTCAGAGTCCGCCACGCTGGCCGTCGACGCCAAGGCGAAGGCGATGAAGGCAGCGGGCCGTCCCGTCATCGGCTTCGGCGCCGGCGAGCCCGACTTCCCCACGCCCGGCTACATCGTCGAGGCGGCGATCGAGGCGGCACGCGATCCGCGCTTCCACAAGTACACGCCCGCGGGCGGCCTGCCCGAGCTGAAGCAGGCGATCGCCGCCAAGACCCTGCGCGACTCCGGCTACGAGGTCGACGCCTCGCGGGTCCTGGTGACCAACGGCGGCAAGCAGGCCGTCTACCAGGCGTTCGCCGCGCTGCTCGACCCGGGTGACGAGGTCCTGGTCGTCGCGCCGTACTGGACGACCTACCCCGAGGCGATCAAGCTGGCCGGCGGCGTGCAGGTCGACGTCGTCACCGACGAGACGACCGGCTACCTGGCCTCCGTCGAGCAACTGGAGGCGGCCCGCACCGAGCGCACCAAGGTGCTGCTGTTCGTCTCGCCGTCCAACCCGACGGGCGCCGTCTACCCGCGCGAGCAGGTCGAGGCCATCGGCCGCTGGGCGGCCGAGCACGGCCTGTGGGTCGTCACCGACGAGATCTACGAGCACCTGGTCTACGGCGGCACCGAGTTCACCAGCATCGCCACCGCCGTGCCCGAGCTCGGCGACAAGGTCGTCATCCTGAACGGCGTCGCCAAGACCTACGCGATGACCGGCTGGCGGGTCGGCTGGCTCATCGGGCCCGCCGACGTGGTGAAGGCCGCCACCAACCTGCAGTCCCACGCCACCTCCAACGTCGCCAACGTCTCCCAGATGGCCGCCCTCGCCGCCGTCTCGGGCGACCTGTCGGCGGTGGCGGAGATGCGTGAGGCGTTCGACCGGCGGCGCAAGACCATGGTCAGGATGCTCAACGACATCCCCGGCGTGGTCTGCCCCGAGCCGATGGGCGCCTTCTACGTCTACCCGTCGGTCAAGGCCCTGCTCGGCAAGGAGATCAGGGGCCGGCGCCCGCAGACCTCGGCCGAGCTGGCGGAGCTCATCCTGGAGGAGGCGGAGGTGGCGGTCGTGCCGGGCGAGGCGTTCGGCACGCCGGGCTACTTCCGCCTGTCCTACGCGCTGGGCGACGACGACCTGGTCGAGGGCGTCAGCCGGCTGCAGAAGCTGCTGGCCGAGGCGAGCTGAACCGGGGCCCGTCCCCTCTCCTGCCCCGGACACCACCCCCGGCCGTCGGCACGGCCGTGGTGGTGTCCGGGTCCGCTCCCGGTCGCGTGCCGGCGAGACTCCCAGGGCCCCGCTACCGGGCGGGGGCCACCTGGATGCCGCGGGCCACCGCCATGAGGTCGTTGACCAGGTCGTCGCTCACCTGGACCCGCACGCCGTAGCCCGGTCTGGCCGTCCACAGCACCATGCGGCCCCTGGACAGGCCCGTGCCCGTCACGATGTCGCCGACCAGGGCGGGACGGCTCCCCACGGTCGTCCTTCGCAGACCGCTGAACCTCTCGCTCGTGGGCCACGAGACGTGCGCGAGGTCCTGCGGGGTGCGCGCCCGCTCCCCCTTCACCACCTCGACCAGGACCGAGCTGCCCGCCCTGGTCCACCATCTGCCGCGGCCGTCCATGCCGCCGTCCTGCCCTGCCGTGAACCCCGGTGGGAGATGCGTGACGGTGAGCCCCTCGAATCTCAGGGGGAGGCCCCGCGTGGCGGGAACGGGGATGATCCCGGCGAGGACGCGGTCGATCTCGGGTTCGAGGTTCTCGCTCATCCTGAGGACGACCCCGACTCCGGGCTCCTGCAGCCACAGCCGGCCGGTCAGCCGGCTCCTGGCGCCGTTGCGGTAGGCGGGCCTGCCGTTGACGGTCGTGCGCGTCCCGTTCCGCCAGTCCCCGGCGCTCCAGGCGGCCAGCTCGTCCAGTGAGGCCGCGTGCCTGCCCCTGACGACGGTCAGCGTGATCTGCCTCGCGCCCGCTCCAGTCCACGTCTTGGCCGTCTCCCCGTCGCTCCTCATGGTGAAGCTCTCCAGGTGGAGGCGGGGCGGGAGGTAGGAGACGCGCAGCCCTTCCACGACGCCGCCGGCCGGTCCCGTGGGGTCTATCACCTGGAGTTCTTCGGCGATGCTCCGCACCTCGGCGACGTGGTTCGCGCCGACCGTCACCCTGAGGAGCAGCCCCTGACGCTCGCTCCAGAGCAGGTCCGTCCCGCCGGGGGAGATCTTCGCCTGCCGGCCCCGCGTGGACGTCAGCTGCCCTCCGGCCATCAGTCCGGGCGTGTCGAGGCCGTCCGCCCCGCCGTACCTGCTGACTCTCACGAGGTCGGCGCCCGAGCCCCAGGTGAGCGTGCCCGCCAGGAGCCTGCCCTCGCCGGAGTGACCCTGGACCGGCTCGCCCAGGCCGGGAGGGACGTGGCGGACCACGACGTCGTCGAGGCGGCCCGTGGTGCTCGGCGTGGTGGCCACCCGCTGCTCCCCGGGCGCCAGCACCCATCCGGCCAGCGCCAGCGCCGTCGCCGTCGCCACCGCCGCGATCGAGTGCCTGGTACGGCGCCGCCGCCGCGAGCGCCGTACCACCCGTTCCGCGAGGTCGGGGGCGGCGGCGAGATGGGCGGTGTCCTCGGCCATGGCCTGCCGCAGGCTGCTCTCAAACATCGCTCGGCACCTCATCCATGACGATCAGCCCGCGCAGCTTCGCCAGCGCCTTGGCGGTCTGGCTCTTGACCGTGCCGACGGCGCATCCGAGGGTCTCGGCGGTCTGCGCCTCGGTCAGGTCCTCCCAGTAGCGCAGCACCACCACCGCCCGTTGCCGGGGCGGCAGCAGGCGCAGGCCGTCGGCGAGAACCTGACGCAGCTCGACGCCCGAGTCCGCGCCCGCCACCGGCACCTCGGGGAGCGTGCCCATCGGGATGAACCGCAGGACGGCCCGGCGTCTGGCGCGGTTGATCGCGGTGTTCACGATGATGCGCCTGACGTAGGGTTCGGGGTCGACGTCCTTGCGCAGGCGGTGCCAGCTGCGGTAGGCGCGCTCCAGCGCGGTCTGCAGGACGTCCTCGGCCTCCTCGCGCGAGCCGCAGGACAGGTACGCGAGGCGTAAGAGGCTGGTGCCGCGCGCCGCCACGTACTCGGCGAACGCGGTCACTCGGTGGTCTCCATACCCCTTGTGTACGCCTGGGGCCGCGGGAGGGTTGCCCCGGATCAGCTGGGCGACCGGACGGAGGCCGCCAGCGGGACGAGCGCGTGGGCCAGGCCGTCGCTGACGCGGATCCAGGCGCCCGTGCCGGTGCGCTCCAGCCAGGCGATGACCATGCCGCCGCCGGGATGCCTGCCGACCAGGGCGGGCCTGCCGCGGACGGTGGTCTTGCGGGGCTTGGCGACGCTGACGCGCTCGCGGTAGGTCTCCCAGTCGGCGGCGACCGTACCGCGCTCGACCTGGACCTCGACGAACGCCGCGCCCGAGGCGTAGCGGGCCCAGCCGCCCTCGACGCCGGGCTCGGGCGCGATGGCGCCGCCGCCGGTGCGGGTGAGGCCTGACGGCAGGTAGGTCAGCCAGAAGTTGTCGGCGACGACCGTGATGCCGGGCATGGTGTCGGGCACTGCGTCGGTGGGGGCTGGTGGAGCGGGGCTGGCGATGGTGGGCGGGGTGGCGGAGGGCGCGACCCGCCCGAACCCGGAGGAGAAGATGGCGTAGATGGTCAGAACCGTCACCGCCAGGGCGGCGAGAGCGAGCGCGGCGCGCCGTCCCCCGCCCGTGCCGGCGACCAACTCGTCAGGCGCCATATCTCCTTGGTGCCCACCGACCCCGCCATGGTCACTTCGCGGGGCGCACCCCCTCGGCGATCTTCTTCAGCTCGGCGGTGATCTCCTCCGTGCTGAGCTCCTTCGCCCGGGACGGGCTCATCGCCACCTCGACGGCGAGATCGTCGGTGAGCCTGAAGCCGAGGGTCGGCGTGCAGCAGGGCTCCTTGCGCGGCTGCGCGCCGAGCTTGTCGTAGTCGCCGCCCTCGTCGATGTCGCCGAGATAGCCCCGCCTGTCGCCGACGTCGACGCGTTCGACGCCCTCGCGCTTCAGGGTGTCGTCGACGCGCGCGCCGGCCTTGCCCTCGTGGACGAAGACCTGGATGCCGTAGTAGCCGTTCGGCTCGTCGGGCAGGTCGTAGGTCGTCGTGTAGGAGGTGCCGCCGGACGGGCCGTCCCACTTGTTGGACCACTTGCCCCACGCCAGACCGTCCGGCACGTAGCCGAGCGTGATGCCGCCGAACGTGCGGCCGTCGCCCAGGTCGCCGAGCGCCTGGGGCGGGGCCTCCCCGAGCAGCAGCCGGACCGTGGAGCCGGAATCCACCTCCGTGCCCGGCTTGGGCTCCTGGCCGAAGACCTTCTCCGCCCCTGTGGCCTTCTCGGCGACGAGGCCGGCCGCCTGCAGCGCCGCCTGCGCCTCCTCGAACGTCTTGCCTGTCATGTCGGGCACGGTCACCTTGGTCAGCACCCGCACGGTCGACGTGCCGTTGGCCACGCCGCTCGACTCGGGCCCCGCGGTCACCGCCATATAGACCGGCACTCCCGCGGCCAGGACGGCGGTGGCCAGCGCGGCGCCTGCCGTACGGAACCTGATGACGTGGGCGCGGTGCCTCCTGCGCACGCCGGCGCCCAGAGTGGGTGCCGCCTTGACCTCGGCCACGCTCGCCGCCATGGCGTCCGCGAGGGCTTCCTCCACCTTCATACGAGCACTCCTTCCTTGACGTTCTCGCGGATTCTGGCGAGCCCCCGCGCCGCCTGACTCTTGACCGTGCCGAGCGAGCAGCCGAGCATCTGCGCCGTCGCGTGCTCGCTCATGTCCTCCCAGTAGCGCAGCACCAGGACGGCCCGCATGCGCGCGGGCAGCTTGCGGAGCTCCGCGATGAGCGCGTCGCGCAGGTCGAGATCGGGTGAGCGGGCCTCCGTCTCGGGCGGCCTGGAGAACGTGATCTCCTGGATGACCTTGCGGCGGCGGGCGGCCGAGATGGCCGTGTTGACCACGATCCTGCGGGCGTACGCGTCGGGGTTGTCGTGCCTGATGCGCGGCCAGTGCCGGTAGACCTTCTCCAGCGCGTGCTGGACCAGGTCCTCCGCGTCGTGCTGGGTGGCCCCGCACACCAGGATCGCGGTACGCAGCAGGGACGTGCTTCGGGCGGCAAGGAACTCGTCGAAAGCCGCCTCGTCTTCTTCCTTCATCAGCGAGATCCCCTTTCGCCCCTCCCAACGCGTCAACCGGGGGTCAGGTTGAGTGGCACCATATGGAAAT
This sequence comes from Nonomuraea sp. NPDC003754, assembly GCF_053605785.1. NCBI lineage: Bacteria > Bacillati > Actinomycetota > Actinomycetes > Streptosporangiales > Streptosporangiaceae > Nonomuraea > Nonomuraea sp. NPDC003754. The sequence goes on along the minus strand of NZ_JBSGJX010000051.1, from coordinate 45,919 downwards.
GCCACGTCCGCTCGCCGCCCTTCCCAAAGCCCACCTTCACCTGCACTTCACCGGGTCGATGCGGCATTCGACGCTGATCGAGCTGGCCAGGGAGCAGGGCCTGCACCTGCCCGACGCGCTGGAGCAGGACTGGCCGCCCCAGCTCCACGCGACCGACGAGCGGGGCTGGTTCAGGTTCCAGCGCCTCTACGACATCGCCAGGTCGGTGCTGCGCCGCGAGGAGGACATCTACCGGCTGGTGCGCGAGGCGGCGCTGGACGAGGCGGCGGAGGGGTCCGGCTGGCTGGAGATCCAGGTCGATCCGTCGGGTTTCGCCTCCAGGTTCGGCGGGCTGACCGCGACGCTGGAGCTGATGCTGGACGCGGTGGCGAAGGCCGCGGCGGAGGCGAAGATCGGCATCGCGACGGTCGTGGCGGCCAACAGGACCAGGCACCCGCTCGACGCCAGGACGCTGGCCAGGCTGGCCACCCAGTACGCGGGCGAGGGCGTGGTCGGGTTCGGCCTGTCCAACGACGAGCGGCGCGGGCGCGCCCGCGAGTTCGACCACGCGTTCAGGATCGCCAAGCGCGCGGGGCTGCTGGCCGTGCCGCACGGGGGCGAGCTGCTGGGCCCGGAGAGCGTCGAGGAATGCGTCCACGATCTCGGCGCCGACCGGGTGGGCCACGGCGTGCGGGCGGCCGAGTCGCCGCGGCTGATGGAACGGCTGGCCGACCGGCAGATCTGCTGCGAGGTGTGCCCCACGTCGAACGTGGGCCTCGGAGTGGTCGAGGACGCGTCGGCGGTTCCGCTGCGGCGCCTGTTCGACGCCGGAGTGCCGATCGCGCTGGGCGCCGACGACCCGCTGCTGTTCGGCGCGCGGCTGCTGCCGCAGTACGAGCTGGCCCGCGAGGTCTACGGCTTCTCCGACGCCGAGCTGGCGGAGCTGGCCAGGCAGTCGATCAGGGCGTCGACCGCGCCGGAGCAGGTGCGCAAGGAGCTGCTGCGGGGAGTGGACGACTGGCTGGCCGCCCCTGATCCCTCAGCGGAGTGAAGCGGCGATCTCCAGCGCCCGCCGCCTGTCCGGCACCCCTTCGAGCCTGACGGCCACCTCGCCGTCGAACCAGACGAGGGTCGGGCCCGCCAGGCGCAGGGGCAGCTCGGTGCCGTCCTCCCGGTCGACGCGGCTGAGCCGGTGCTCGCGGCCGATCCACCAGCCTTCGGCGCCGTCGACGCTGACGTGCTCGGGCCAGGGCTCGCCGAGCTGCTTGACGAAGTAGGGTCCGAGGCCGTCGAACTGGTCGATCCTGGTGCCGCCGGACCAGAACAGGGAGACGATCCGGCCGCCGTCGCTGACCGTGACCCGCTCGGGCTCGCCCAGCTCAGCGGGCACCTTCACCGGGAACGTCACCAGGCTCCGCGCCGCGTCGAGCGTGACGGCCCGCTCCCCCGGCAGCGGCACGGGCGAGGCGGGCGGCGTGCCGTTCTCGCCCACGCGCAGCTCGATGCCGGCCAGCCGCAGGACGTGGACGACGGCCGCCCTGCCCTGCGGGGTGGCCGCGGTGAGCGCGACGACCGCGACCAGGACGGCGGCCACCAGCCCCCACCTGGACCTGCGCCACCCCCGCCGGCCCACGGGCCGGGCGCCAGGCCGCCCCACGGGATCAGTCGCGCGGCCGGGGTCGTCGTCGGTCTCGGGCCCCGGGGCGTGGCGGGAATCGTCGACGGCCTCGGGCCCCGGATCTCGGCCGGGCTCGGTCTCGGGCCCCGGGGCGTGGCGGGAATCGTCGACGGCCTCGGGCCGTGGGGCGGGCTGTTCGAGGCGGGCCCGTACGGCGGCGGCCACGTCGGCGGGCGGCGGGGCGGCGGACACGTCGAGGAAGCCGGCCAGGGCCGTCAGCTCCGCCTCGAGGTCGTCGTCCGGCGGTGTCACGCCGGGCTCGTCGTCAGGCGAGGTCACGTCCCACCTCCTCCCTCAGCCTGGCCAGACCGCGATGCGTCCTGGACTTGACCGTGCCGACCGGCCAGTCGAGCACCTGTGCCGTCTCCTGCTCCGACAGCTGCAAGAAGTACCTGCAGACCACGGCTTCCCGTTCCCGATCAGGCAGCTCGCGGACGGCGGCCAGCAGCCGCGCCCTGCGGTCGTCGGCGATCGCCGCGCCCTCCGGGTCGTCGGGCGCCTGCGCCGGGGCGAGCGCGCCGAGCCGCAGCGTCAGCTCCGACCTGCGCCCGCGCGACCTGGTCAGGTTGTGCGTCTCGTTGGCGACGATCCGCAGCAGCCACGGGCGGAACGGCGCGTCCATCCGGAAGCCGCCCAGGTGCCTGAACGCCTTGACGAACGCCTCCTGCACCACGTCGTCGGCCTCGTCGCCCGCGCCGAGCATGGCGGCGGTGCGGTGGGCGAGCGCGCTGTAACGGGCGACCAGCACCTCGTAGGCGGCAAGGTCACCGTCCAGGGATCGGGCTATCGCCTCGGCGTCGTCCATGGGCAGGAGAGATTCCATCGCATGAACGCCGCTTCCGTCCATAACGTGATTGCCAGGGACGACCGGGCACTAGACTGCTGGGCCGACCGGTTTTCCATGGAGGAACGGACTTATGTCATCTGGGTACGACCGCGTGGTGCAACCGGCGGCCGGCGACGAGGCTCTGGAGAACCACCTCGGCGGCGACGAGGCGAAGAACTACCGCCAGTACGAGTTCGACATGGTCGCGCCCCACGTCGGCCGCTCGATGCTCGAGATCGGCTCCGGTCTCGGCCACTTCGCCGAGCAGTTCCTGCCCCGCCTCGACCGGCTCGTGGTGAGCGACTTCGACCCCTACTGCGTCGACCAGCTGCGCAAGCGCTTCGCTGACCGCTCCGACATCGACGTGCTGCACTTCGCGCTCCCGGACCCGGTTCCGATGGAGAAGAAGGTCGACACGGTCGTCATGATGAACGTCCTCGAGCACATCGAGGAGGACTCCGAGGCGCTGCGCTCGCTGGCCCGCGTCGTCACGCCGGGCGGCCGCATCATCATCTGGGTGCCGGGCTACATGCAGCTCTACGGAGACTTCGACAAGAAGGTCGGCCACGTCCAGCGCTACACGCCCAAGACCCTGCGCAGCTCGGTCGCCAAGGCGGGCCTCGACATCGACGTGCTGAAGCCGATCAACTTCCTGGGCGGCATCGCCTGGTGGGCGGCCGTGCGCCGCGGCGGCGTCGGCTACCCCGACCCGCGCCTGGTGAAGATCTACGACCGCACCGTGGTGCCCGCCACCCGGCTGCTCGAGCGCTTCATCCGCCCGCCCTTCGGCCAGACGGTCTTCTGCGTCGCCCGCGTGCCCCGCTGACCCTCTTCCCGTCCAGCCCCCGTACGACCTCTCGCAGGGCGCGCCGTCCAGCCTCCCGTACGGCAAGCCTCGCCACGGCCACCGAGATCACTCGGTGGCCGTCCGTCTTTCACGCGTACTCCAGCGGGACTCCGGCCGGTCGCCGCTACGCCGCCCGTATCGCCGGCCCCGTGGCCGATGCTGAACGCCTGGGCCGCCCCGCCGCGCCGAAGCCGCCACGCCGGCCGGCCCGTCGTCTGCCGCCCCGGCCCCGCGCGCTCGCCTGCCGTCTCCCTGGAGGGACGCCGGCCCCGCGCGGAGGGTGGGCTGGACCGGGCTTGCCGTACGGGCGCCCGACGACCGGCACCCGCGCACGACGCCCGCCTTGGAGATCCGGCTGAGGGTAACGCCGGCCGGGGATGGTCACGGGCAGGGGTGGGGATCAGAATCCGAAGAGAACGGTGGACGGAGATGGGCGGCCGTTATGACCGAGTACGCGCAGGCGCGAGAGGTGGCGGAGCAGGCCAGGCAGGCCGAATGGGAGCGGCCGAGCTTCGGTAGGCAGCTCTTCCTGGGCGACTTCAGGCTCGATCTGGTGCATCCGATGCCCGCGCTCGACGAATCAGCCACCACGAGGGGCGAGGAGTTCGTCAGGGCGCTGCGGCGCTTCCTCGACCGGCAGGTCGATCCGGCGGAGATCGAGCGGACCGCGGTGGTGCCGGACGAGGTCATCAAGGGCCTGGCGGGCCTCGGCGCGTTCGGGATCACGATCGAGGAGGAGTACGGCGGTCTCGGACTGTCCCACCTGTACTACAGCCGGGCGCTCATGCTGGTCGGCTCCTACTCCCCTGCGCTGTCGGCGCTGCTGTCGGCGCACCAGTCGATCGGGGTGCCGCAGCCGCTGCGGCTGTTCGGCACCGAGGAGCAGAAGCGGGAGTTCCTGCCGCGCTGCGCCCGGGGGGAGATCTCGGCGTTCCTGCTGACCGAGCCGGACGTGGGCTCCGATCCCGCGAGGCTGTCCACGACGGCCGTCCGCGACGGCGACGAGTACGTGCTCGACGGCGTCAAGCTGTGGACGACGAACGGCGTGCTCGCCGATCTGCTGGTCGTGATGGCGAGGACCGGGGAGAGGATCAGCGCCTTCGTGGTGGAGGCCGGCTCGCCCGGGATCACCGTGCAGCGGCGCAACGCGTTCATGGGCCTGCGCGGCATCGAGAACGGCGTCACGCGGTTCGCCGGTGTCCGGGTCCCGGCCAGGAACCGGATCGGCCGCGAGGGCGCGGGCCTGAAGATCGCGCTGACCACGCTCAACACCGGCCGGCTGTCGCTGCCGGCCACCTGCGCGGGCAACGCCAAGTGGGCGACGAAGATCGCGCGGGAGTGGTCCGCCGCCCGGGTGCAGTGGGGGCACCGGATCGGCGAGCACGAGGCGGTGGCGACCAAGCTGGCTTTCATCGCCGCCACCGCCTACGCGCTGGAGGCGGTGACGGACCTGTCGAGCAGGATGGCCGACGACGAGTCCACCGACATCAGGATCGAGGCCGCGCTGGCGAAGCTGTTCGCCAGCGAGATGGCCTGGCGGGTGGGCGACGAACTGGTCCAGATCAGGGGCGGGCGCGGCTACGAGACCGCCGAGTCGCTGGCCGCCAGGGGGGAGCGGGGCGTGCCTGCCGAGCAGGTCCTGCGGGACCTGCGCATCAACCGCATCTTCGAGGGCTCCTCGGAGATCATGCGGCTGCTGATCGCGCGTGAGGCCGTGGACGCGCATCTCTCGGTCGCGGGAGAGCTGGTCGACCCGGGGGCCTCCCGGCAGGACCGGACCAGGGCGTTGAAGCGCGCCGGCGCCTTCTACGCCAGGTGGCTGCCCGGCCTGATGGTCGGCCACGGCACGCTGCCGGTCTCCTACGCCGACTTCGGCCCGCTGGCCCAGCACCTGCGGCAGGCCGAGCGGAGCAGCCGCAAGCTGGCCAGGTCCACCTTCTACGCGATGTCCAGGTGGCGGGGCGCACTGGAGCACCGGCAGTCCTTCCTCGGCAGGATCGTCGACATCGGCGCGGAGCTGTTCGCGATGACCGCCGTCTGCCTGCGCGCCGACGAGGACTCGCGCGATCTCGGCCGCCGCCCGGTGGAGCTGGCCGACGCGTTCTGCCGCCAGGCCGCCGCGCGGGTCGACGCGCTGTTCGAGCGGCTGTGGCACAACACCGACGCGCACGACGCCCGGGTGGCGCGCTATCTCCTCGAGGGCCGCTACGCCTTCCTGGAGGAAGGGGTGCTCGACCCGTCCATCGACGGTCCGTGGATCGCCTCCCCCTCGGGTGACGATGACGTACGCCGTCATCTTGGTGCTTGATTAGTAATATAAAAGGCCTTGTTTCACGCAGAATCGTGCAGGATGCTCGACACAGGGCACCCTCGCATCACATCCGGTCTAGACCGCGTCAGCCTTTGTGTTGTGAAACCGAGACCAGCCGGTATAGACCGGCTGCCGAACAGGGGCTTACTCTGACGCAAACGCGCGGAGCCGCGGCCCGCGCGCACCCCCAACCCCTGGGCGGTGTCAGGTGGCTGGTACGGACCAGCGCACCCGTCCGATGAGAAGGCGGTATCTACGGTGAACATCAAGCTTGTGGGCGGCGCCGCTCTCGGCCTTGCCACCATGCTGGTCCTGTCCGCGTGCGGGGGCGGCGGCTCCCAGCCCGCCACCGGCGGCGACTCCACCGGTCAGGCCGGCGGCCAGGTCACGCTGAAGATGGTGGCCGCCGACTACGGCGACAACCCGACGGCCGACAACGCGGGCACGAAGTTCTGGAAGTCGGTCGTGGACCAGTTCCAGGCGGCCAACCCCAACATCAAGGTCGACGTCCAGGTCATCTCCTGGAACGACATCGACAAGCAGGTCGCCACCATGGTCCAGAACGGCCAGGTGCCCGACATCCTCCAGACCGGCGACTACTCCGGCTTCGTCAAGGACGGCCTGCTCTACAAGGCCGACGAGGTCCTGTCGCCCGAGGTGTCGAAGGACATGCTCACCAAGTTCGCCGACTTCGGCAAGGTCGACGGCACCGCCTACGGCATCCCGTTCGTCTCCTCCGCCCGCGCGCTCTTCTACAACAAGGAGCTGTTCGAGAAGGCCGGCGTCGCCGAGCCGCCCAAGACGTGGGACGAGCTCAAGGCCGCGGCGGAGAAGCTGAAGGCGGCCGGCGTCAGCCAGCCGTTCGGCCTGCCGCTCGGCCAGGAGGAGGCACAGGGCGAGTCCTTCCTGTGGATGCTGGGCAACGGCGGCGGCTACACCGACGCCTCCGGCAAGTGGACGGTCAACTCGCCGGCCAACGTCGAGGCGTTCACGTACGTCAAGGGCCTGGTCGACGCCGGCCTCACCACCCCGAACCCGGGCACCAAGGACCGCAAGACGGTCTGGGAGGACTTCGCCGCGGGCAAGGTCGGCATGGTCAACGGCGGCCCCATGTCCATCCCGATCTTCGACAAGGGCGCCGTGAACGGCAAGTACGCGGTCGCCCCGATCGCCGGCAAGACCGGCCCGCTCAACACGACCCTCGGCGTCATGGACTGGATCATGGCGTTCAACAAGAACGGCCACGCCGCCGAGATCAGGAAGTTCTTCGACTTCTTCTACACCGGCGACGCCACCCAGAAGATCGTCGACAACTACAAGCTGCTGCCCGTGACCAACGGCGGCATCCAGAAGCTGTCGGGTGACGAGAAGCTCAAGCCCTTCCTCGACGCGCTGCCCAACGCCAGCTTCTACCCCTTCAAGGACCCCAAGTGGTCCGAGGTGAACACCACGATCAAGCAGACGATCGGCGGGGCCGTCAAGGACGACCCGGCGAAGGTGCTCGGCGACATCCAGAAGGTCGCCGAGGGCAGCTGATCCTCAGGGGTCGGTACGGCCGGCGCTCCCCCGCGCCGGCCGTACCCGTATGGAAGGTTCTTCATGAAAAGGTTGCGCGTCCTGGAGCCCCTGGCATGGGTCGGGCCCGCGGTGGTGCTGATCGCGGTGGTCGTCCTGTGGCCGGTCATCGAGATGGTGCGGACGTCGTTCCTGGAGGTCAGCCGGTTCGGCGTGGTCCGCGGCTGGAACGGCACCGAGAACTACGACAAGCTCTTCGCCGAAACCGACTTCTGGCCGGTGATGTTCCGCAGCCTCGTCTGGGTGGTCGCGGTCGTCGGGTTCACCGTGCTGATCTCGCTGGCGCTGGCTCAGCTGTTCAACCAGAGGTTCCCCGGACGCAAGATCGCCCGGTGGGCGCTCATCGCCCCGTGGGCCGCCTCCGTGCTCATGACGTCGATCATCTTCAAGTGGATGCTCGACCCCGAGGTCGGGATCATCAACCTGATCCGGCGTGACCTCGGGCTGATCCCCGCGATGGGCGGCGCCGACGCCGACCAGCTCGGCCAGGCCGCCACCGCGTTCCCCTGGCTGATCTTCGTGGCGGTGTTCGTGTCGGTGCCGTTCACCACCTACGCGCTGCTGGCCGGCCTGGCCACGATCCCCTCGGACGTCTACGAGGCGGCCAGGATGGACGGCGCCTCCACGTTCAGGACGTACTGGTCGATCACGCTGCCGTTGCTGCGACCGGCCCTCACCGTCGCCGCGCTGATCAACGTGATGAACGTCTTCAACAGCTTCCCGATCATCTGGTCGATGACCCACGGCCAGCCGGGCTACTCCACCGCGACCTCGACGATCTTCATGTTCATCCTCAAGGGCTCGAACATCGGCGAGTCGGCGGCGATGTCGGTGGTGAACTTCGGCATGGTGATCATCCTCACCGCCATCTTCCTCAAGATCTCCAAGTGGAAGCAGGAGGTGGCGTGATGGCCCACTCCCGTGCCGTCACCGGCGGTCCGATGCCGTCGCTCAAGAAGGTGCTGGTCGCCGCCGCGGCCTACCTGATCGCCTTCGTCTTCCTGTTCCCCTACCTGGTCATGCTGCTCACCGCGCTGCGCCCGCAGGCCAGCCTGCGCGAGGCGGCCTACCTCCCGTCGTCGTTCGAGTGGTCCAACCTGCTGAACTTCTGGACCGGCGGCCTGGCCGACAACCTGCTGGTGACGCTGAAGGTGGCGGGGGGCTCGACCCTGCTCGTGCTCCTGGTGGCGCTGCCGGCGGCGTACTACTCGGCCCGGCACAACTTCAGAGGGCGCACGGCGTTCCTGATCCTGGTGCTCATCACCCAGATGTTCCAGCCGACCGCGATGCTCGTCGGCATCTACCGGGAGTTCTTCCAGTTCGGCCTGGTCGACTCGACGTGGTCGCTGATCCTGGTCAACGGCGGGTTCAACCTGGCCTTCGCGGTGTGGATCCTCAACGCCTACTTCGCCTCGATCCCGAGGGAGTTGGAGGAGGCGGCGTTCATGGACGGCAACGGGCGCTTCGGTGCGCTGTTCAGGATCACGCTGCCGCTGGCGATGCCGGGCGTCATCACCGCGCTGATCTTCACGTTCATCGCCGCGTGGAACGAGTTCGTGGTCGCGCTGACGCTGACGACCAGCCCGGAGAAGCAGCCGCTGACCGTGGCGCTGAACTCCTTCATCGGGCAGTACTCGGTGGACTGGCAGAACCTGTTCGCCGGCTCGGTGATCGCCACCATCCCGGTGATCATCCTGTTCGCGCTGATCGAGCGGAAGGTGGTCGGCGGCCTCACCGCCGGCTCCATCAAGTAGACCCCCTCCCCGCGCCGCCGCCCGCGATCCCTCCGCGCGGGCGGCGGCGCCTTTTCCGGGCTCGGCCTTCGCCCTATTCCGCCTGCCCGGGGCCCTCCCGCCGGTCGGAGGCACCACGCGGGGGCCGGCGAGCCCGATGTGACGGCGGGGTGCGAAGTCCCGCTGGAGTGCCGTGAAGGACGGGCGGTCAGCGGTGACCGCGGTGGCCCTGAGCCCGCCCTGCCGTATGGCGAGGACCCGGGCCGGGACAGGCACAGAGCAAGGTTCTGTTGTAACCTCTCACTGACCGAATGTTGCTCGGTTTGGATCCGGGAGGCACTGTGGCAGAGGCGTACATCGTCGGGGCGGTCCGCACCCCCGTCGGTAAGAAGAAGGGCGGCCTTTCCACCGTCCACCCCACCGACCTGGCCGCGATCACGCTGAAAGAACTCGTCGGCAGGACAGGCGTGGACCCCGCGGCGGTCGAGGACGTCATCATGGGCTGCGTCATGCAGTTCGGCCCGCAGAGCATGGACATCGCGCGCAACGCCTGGCTGAGCGCCGGCCTGCCGGAGACGACGGCGGGCGTCACCATCGACCGCCAGTGCGGCTCGTCGCAGCAGTCGATCCACTTCGCCGCCCAGGGCGTGCTGTCCGGCACCCAGGACCTGGTGGTGGCCGCGGGCGTCGAGTCGATGAGCATCGTCCCCATGGGCTCGTCGATCACCGCCGCCCTCGAGAAGGGCATGCCGTTCCCGTTCGGGGACATGTGGGTCGAGCGGTACGGCAAGCAGGAGATCTCCCAGTTCCGCGGCGCGGAGCTGATGTGCGAGAAGTGGGGGCTCACCCGCGAGGACCTGGAGAAGTACGCCTTCGAGTCGCACCAGCGGGCCGCCAAGGCCATCGCGAACGGCTACTTCAAGGACCAGATCGTGCCCGTCAACGGCGTCGAGGACGACGAGGGCCCGCGCGCCGACACCACGCTGGAGAAGATGGCCGGCCTCAAGACGCTGAAGGAGGGCGGCGCCATCACCGCCGCCACCGCCTCACAGATCTCCGACGGCTCGGGCGCCGTGCTCATCGCCTCCGAGCAGGCCGTGCGCGACCACGGACTGACCCCGAGGGCCCGCATCCACCAGCTCGCCCTCCTCGGCGACGACCCCGTCTACATGCTCACCGCGCCCATCCCCGCGACGCGGAAGGCGCTGCGGAAGGCGGGCTTGTCGATCGACGACATCGACGTCACCGAGATCAACGAGGCGTTCGCGCCCGTGCCGCTGGCGTGGATGCACGAGCTCGGCGCCGACCCCGCCAAGGTCAACCCGAACGGCGGCGCCATCGCCCTCGGCCACCCGCTGGGCGGCACCGGCGCGATCCTGATGACCAAGCTGCTACACGAGCTCGAGCGCACCGGCGGCCGGTACGGCCTGCAGACGATGTGCGAGGGCGGCGGCCAGGCCAACGTCACGATCATCGAGCGCCTCTGACGGACCCGCCGGGCCGGCCGGCGGGAGACTGGCGGGCTTCCCGCATCACACGACCGGCCCGGCGACACTCTCCCGCCTCCGGAGAGGTGCAGCCCTCCCGCCTCCGGAAAGAGGTGCGCCCTCCCGCCTCCGGAAAGATTCGCCTCCGGAAAGAGGTGCGCCGCCCCCCGAGGAAACCGGGGAGCGGCGCACTGCCCACCTACCGCCCCTTGGGCGGGATGCGGCGCGGCGGCGCGATGGGCCGCTGCGGCATCTTGGGCATCTGGCGAGGAACCTGCGGCATCTCCCTGCCGGGCAGAGCGGTGCCGTGCTTCTTGTGGCCTGAACGAACTCGCATGAGTGTGCTCCTTTACGCGACTTGCGACGCGGCCGCATCACGGGTGAAGGCCGGTCTGGCAAGCTCAGCTGCCGCGTCTGAACGGACGAGGTCTGACGGCTGAGTGGCGGTCGGCTGATCAGGTCAGCCCCGCGCGTCACAGGTAAAGGCGCATGTCCATGACAGTAGGCGGTGCCCCCTCTGCCCCGCAACGCATTTATCGGCGGTAGAGGCGGTAGAAATGAGCGGGATGTCGGCGGAGAGGACAGGCATGGACCGGATAGGGCGAGCGGTCGGCGCGGTCGTCGGATCAGCCGTCGGCGACGCGCTGGGGGCACCGTACGAGTTCGGACCGGCGGGCGCGTTCTCCGCCGCGTTCCCCGGTGGCGGCGGCAACATGCGGCCCGGCGGCGGCTGGGAGGCAGGCGAGGCGACCGACGACACACAGATGGCCGTCCACGTCGCCGAGTCACTCCTCGACCGCGGCACGCTCGACCTGGCCGACGTCTTCGACCGGTTCCGGTGCTGGGCGGCGGCCGAGCCCAAGGACATCGGACTCCAGACCGAGGCGGTCCTGGGTGCCGGCCTGCCCTGGGACCAGGCCGCGGCGGCCCACTTCCGCTCGACGGGACGTGCGGCGGGCAACGGCTCGCTGATGCGGGCCACCCCGTCCGCCGTCCACTTCGCCCGGCACGGCCGCGCCGCCACCATGGACGCCGCCCGGCGCATCTCCGCCCTCACGCACGGCGACCCCGCCGCGGGAGAGGGCACAGCGATCTTCCACGACCTCATCAGGATCGCCCTGGACGGCGGCGACCCCCTCGCCGCGCTGCCGGAGATCCTGGCCCACGTCGAGCCCGGCCACCGCGAACGCTACGCGGCCGTCCTCGCCCCCGGCTGGCACCCGGATCAGGCCACCGAGGTGAACGGCGCCGTCTGGCCATGCCTCGGCTCGGCGGTGTGGGCGGTGCGCACCACCTCGTCGTACGAAGAGGCGCTGCGCGCGGCCGTCGACGTCGGCGGCGACACCGACACCGTGGCCGCCGTCACCGGTGGGCTGGCGGGCGCCGTCCACGGGATCGACGCGATCCCCGCGCGCTGGCTCGAACCGCTGCACGTGCCGCTGCCCGGCGCCACCCCCGCCCGCGTGCTGCGCGCCGACGACCTGCGCGTCCTCGCCGAACGCCTCGACGCGGCCCCCGCCTAGGCACGACGGAACGGCGGGGCCACCGCCTGAAGCACGACGGAACGGCCGGGCCGTTGCCTAGGCACGATGGAACGGCCGGGCCGTTGTCCAAGGCGCGACGGAACGGCCGGGCCGCCGCCTGGAGCTCGGCGGCGCGGCCGGGCCGTCTAGGAGCGGTGCGAGCTGGTCATCGTCGCGTAGACGATGATGTTGTCCGTGTAGTGCCCGGTCGCCCGGTTGTAGACGCCGCCGCACGTGATCAGGTGCAGCTGGGCGTTGGCCTGGTCCCCGTACACGCGCTGCGTCGGGAAGGTCGCCTTCCCCGCCTGCTCGACCCCGCCCACGGTGAACACGGCCGTCGTGCCGTCGCGCCGCTTCACCTCGATGACGTCGCCGTTGCGGATCTCCCCGAGCCTGCTGAACACCGCGCTCCTGGTGCGCGTGTCCTTGTGCCCGAGCATGACCGCCGGGCCCGACTCCCCCGCCGTGGACCCGTGCCGGTACCAGCCCACCAGGTTCGGGTTGTCGATCGGCGGCGTCTGGATCGCGCCCTTGCGGTCAAGGCCGACCGACATGACCGGCGCGTTGATGCCGAGCCGCTTGATGACCACCCTGATCGGGTTCGACGGCTGCATCGGCGGCGCGGGCGTGATCGGCGGCAACGGTGGCGGCACCGTCGGCGGGGCCTCGAACAGCGCCTGCTGCGGCTGGCCCGACGCGATCGCGTCCGGCTGGCTCGACAGCGACAGCGACTGCCGCCCCTCCGCCAGGCCGTACTCCTCGGGGCTCATCAGCATGAACACCAGCCCGACGACCACGGTCAGCACCCCGGCCACCGCGGCGAAGATCAGCGTCGACCGCAGGATCTGGCTGCCGCGATCGTCGTAGGGCGGTTCGGGGTACTGTCCGCTCACCGAGGTCAACCCCGAGGCGCGGTACGGCGGCGCAGCATCAGCCCGCCCACCGCGGCGGCCAGCACGATCAGCGAACCGGTCAGCACGAACATCCGGCCGTCAGGACCCAGCTCGCCACCGCCACCGGTCTCGGCGGCGCCCTTCGGCGTCTTGTTCACCTTGCCGTTGCCGCCGACGGGGGTCTGGGTGACGGTCGCGGTGACGGTACGGGTCGGCTTGGCGCTGGCCGAGGGAGAGGGGGACGGCGAAGGCGACGGTGACGGCGAAGGCGACGTCCCGGTCCCGGTCCCGACGGTGAGCGTGTAGGTCTTCAGGTTGGCCGCGTTCTGGACCTCGCACCTGATGGCGGGATCGGTGCCGCTGGCGGCGTTCGAGCCGAAGTTGACGTTGCCCGGCTTGACCGTCGCCGTACCGGTGTTCGCCGACGTGCTCTTCATGCTGACGGAAGTGGTGGGCAGGGGAATGATCTGGCCCGCCGTGATCGTCCCTGGCGTGCCTTCACCCGTCGCCGACGTCAGGTTGGTGATGCCCGTGAGCGTCGCGTAGGGGAAGATCTTCGCGGCGATGGTGCCCGTGGCCGGCGCCTTCAGTTCCTGGCCGGAGACGTAGGTGCCCTTCCAGCCGATCGCGAACTGCTCGTTCGCCTTCGCGTTGGTCGGCATGGTCAGTTCGACCTTGATCTGCACGTTCTGGATGTCCGTCGTGGCGGGGCCGGTGCACTTGTAGGTGACGATGTCCTGCGTGCCGGTGCCACCGCCCGTGCCGCCGACCGTGGTCGTCAGGCTCGCGGGGGTCGCCGTTCCCGCCGTGCAGCTGCTCTCCACCGGTGTGCCCCCGGTGGGGGGTGTCACGTCCAGGTCGAGGCTGACCGCGTTCGCCAACGGCTTGACAACGACGGAGGTGGCACCTGTGGTGATCGTGGCATTGACCGTCTTCGCGGGAATCGTGACGTTCGAGCCTGCAGTCACCTGCGTGGTGAGCTCGTACTCCTGGTCCCACATCAGGTCGGTGCCCCCCGTACCGGCGGTGGCACCGGTGACATCCAGGTCGGCCGTGACAGCGATCTTGGACCGAGCGGCGAGAGCGTCCTTCGGCTTCGCGCTGACGAACTCCCACTTGATGGGGACGGTCGTCGTGCCGGTGGCCACGTTGTCCGGAACCGTGATCTTGACCTGTACCGAGGTCGAGCCCTCGAAAGCGCCCGAGCAGTTGAACGGGATGGTCATCGTGGTGTCGGCGGCCGCTGTCGAGGTGGACGCCTCGGCCGGGGACGACAGGCCGAGGACCGATCCGGCGAAGAGAGCCAGCGTTCCCGCGAGCCCCAGGGCAGAGGTCTTCAGGGCGTGGCGACGCCGCGCCAAGGACTTCAGCACTGTCTCTCTCCGTTCCAAACAGCGGGGACCATGTTGACAACTGGCATAACAGGATTCCAGTCCATGGTCACGATTCGGTAGAGATCCTACGAACTGTCCCTGTGAATCGTCTGCAAACTCCAAAAATCACGACAAATTTCCGCGCCGTTAACCCTTCTTCTTCGACAGGGCGGCGTAGACGACGACGTTGTCCTCGTAGTGGCCGTTCGCGCCGACCAGCCCGCCGCAGGTGATCAGCCGCAGCTGCGCGTTGTCCACGTTCCCGTACACCCGCTTTGTCGGGAACGCCGATTTCTTCACCTGCTCGATCCCGCTGACCGTGAACCGGGTGACCTTCCCGTCGGTGCGGTAGACGTAGATCTGGTCGCCCTTGGCCAGTTCCTTCAACCGCCTGAACACCGCCGCGCCGTTCTTGGTCGTGGCGTGCCCGTTGATGATCGCCGGGCCCTTCTCGCCCGGCACGGGGCTGAAGCGGTACCAGCCGGTGAGGTTCGGCTTGGACAGCGGCGGCGCCTGCAGCTCACCCTTGGCGTCGACGGTCACGCTGCCGACGAGCGCGTTGACCTTGATCTTGGGGATCCTGATGCGCAGCGGCTTGGCCTTCGCGTTGGGCTTGATGGGCGCCGCGACGGCACCGGCCGGGGCCGGCGGCGGCGCGCTCAGCACGGCGGGCGCCAGCGGCTTGTTCGGCCCGCCGGGCCCGACCGCCGGCAGGACGAACGAGTTCGCCACGTTGTACATCGCCAGGGTCTCGGGGCTCTCCCCCTGCGCCAGGGACGGGGTGGGCCCGGAGCCGTCATCGACCGGGGTGATGAACGACAGCAGTCCCGCCATGATGGCCGCCACGCCACCCAGCGACCCCGCGATCAGCAGCCCGGGAAGGGCCTTGTTCAGCAGTGACTTCTGCTCGGTCATGATCCGCCCTCCCTCAGCGCCGGTTCCCGGCGTGCGCGGCCCGCCGCCGTCTCATTGCCAGCCCGCCTGCCGCGCTGCCGAGCAGCAGCACCGTGCCGCCGGCCATCAGCGCGTACGGCTGCCGCGAAGGCTCGGGCGCCTCACCGGACGGCACGCCGCCGAACGGTGTCTTCTTCACCTGCGCCGCGACGTAGTTGGTCGCCGTCGGCCCGGTCGACGTCTTGACCGTGGGCGTGGCGGTGACGGTCGTGGTGCCGTGCACGCTCACGAGCCGGTCGACCGTGGTCTGGTTCCCGCTGTTGTGGTTGCCGTTGTGGTGGCGCGTAGGGGTGGTCGCCGGGGTCCCCGTGGGCGTCTGCGTGGGGCTGACGGTCGGCGAGATGGTCGGGCTGACGGTGGGGCTGACCGTCGGCGACTGGCCGGGCTTCTCCCTGACCGTCACCTCGACCGACACCGGCGAGCTCACCAGCTTGCAGGAGGCGCGGTGGAAGTCCGTGGGCACCTTGGAGGTGTTGGTCGTCACGATGAACGCGTCGAGCCACGCCTTCTTGGCGCTGCCGTTCTCGATCTTGATGGTGTGCTCGCCGTACGCCAGGTCCTGCGGCGACTCCCACAGCGTGAAACCGCCGTTGTGGACCTCGTTGACCGGGTCGTCCTCGATGTTCCGCGACGGGTCGACCTCGGCCCGCTGCGCGCCGTCCAGGGAGACCTTGACGGGACCGCCCTCACGGTCGCGCGGCCCGATGTACTTCACGCCCGTGCCGATGAACTTCAACTCGGCCGAGGCGCCCTGGGCGGAGGTCTCGTGGTAGTCGTTGTGGATGTGGTGCTCGGAGGAGAGCCGGTCGTCGAACTCGGTCCACGGGCCGCCGTAGTTGATGGTGTGGAAGCGCGGGTTGTCGCCGTCGTTGCCGTTGTTGACGGTCGCCTCGCCGTCCGGCGGCACGAAGTCGACGACGATGTCCTTCGGCTCGATCTTGATCACGCCGGCCTTGATGATCTGCCCGGGGTCGGCGATGCCCGCCGGCAGCGCGAGCGGGTCGTCCATCCGGAGCTTGCTGGAGATCGTGGTCGCGCCGGTCGGCTGGAGCACGCCCTGCCATGCGCCGGTGATCTGCGCGTTGCCCAGCACGTTCATCTGGGCGCCCGCGGCGTAGTAGCCGGGCGAGGAGAAGCGGCTGCCGTCCTTGTAGGCGATCGACCACTTGAGGTCGAGCGCGCCGCCGACCACGAGATCGGTCGCGAACGTCAGCCGGGTCCGCAGCCTGACCGGCGCGTACTTGGCGATGGTGTAGGTGTTGCCGACGCCGTAGCAGTCGTAGTCGATGACCAGGTCGGCCGGCGCGGCCGAGGCCGGCGTTGACGGTAGGACGACGCACAGCCCCGCCACCAGCCCTACCGATCCGGCTGCTAATGCGCTCCGCCAACGAGCCACCGCACACTCCGATCTCACAGAAATCCAGAGGAGATCTTAAGGTTTCAAACACCTGCGACACAGGCGAAAACGGCGACAAGCGGCACTTGTGATGAACCCGTGTCCCACGGTGCCGGACCACGGCGTCCCTCCAGGTCCGCTGATCGTTGGAGTAGATCGCCCAGTGGTCGTGGGCACCGAGCAAGAGGGACAGCACCGCGCGCCGTGACCCCTGCGATGACTCGCATCCGGACGATCTGTCGCAGCCTCCAGGAGCAGTCATCCAAGCGCGAGAGCGGGAACCCGGACCCAATTGGGTGTCATCAGCGGGCGCAGGCGCCAGGGAAAGACATTTCTCCTCGAAGCTCTGGCCAGACAGGTCGGCGGCTTCTTCTTCGGAGCGACCGAGGCGACCGAAGCCGAGTCCCTGCGGCTGCTCTCGCAAGCACTGGCCGACTACACGCAGGCGGACGTCCCGGTCCGCTTCGCGGACTGGAACGAGGCCATCAGGCACCTTCTCGCCATCAGCGCGGAGAAGGCCGCGCCCATCATGATCGACGAGTTCCCCTACCTGAGCAATGTCTCACCGGCTCTGACGTCGATCATCCAGCGTGAGATCGATCGAGCGGTTTCCAGAGAGATTCCCGCCTCACTCTTGCTGTGCGGTTCCGCGATGTCCGTCATGGGGGGATTGCTCTCAGGAAACGCCCCCCTTCGCGGCCGAGCGTCGCTCGAACTGGTCGTCCGCCCCTTCGACTATCGGCTCGCGGCACAGTACTGGCGCCTCGACGATCCGCGGCTGGCCGTGCTGGTTCACACGGTAGTCGGCGGGACCCCCGCCTACCTCCGTTTCGTGAACGACGAGAGGCCTACGTGCCTCGATGACTTCGATGACTGGGTCCAGCGCACGGTGCTCGATCCTGGCACTCCCCTGTTCCGCGAGGCGCGCTATCTCATGGAGGAGGAGGCGAACGTGCGCGACACCGCTCTCTACCATTCGGTGCTCGCCGCCGTGGCGAACGGCAATGCCACCAGAGGCGGTATCGCGAGCTACATCGGTCGTAAAGCCACCGACATCGGGCACCCTCTCAATGTTCTGGAGGACAGCTGCCTGCTGCGCCGCGAGATCGATGCCTTCCGCCCAGGCCGATCCGTGTACCGCGTGTGCGAGCCGCTGGTCAGCTTTTACCAGGTGGTCATGCGCCCCCGATGGGCACTGTTGGAGAGCGGCAGGGCAGCGGCTGTCTGGCAGGATGCGCGGACAAGGTTCAACGGCCAGGTCGTGGGTCCACACTTCGAGGACATGTGCCGCGAGTTCGCCAGAACCGAGTCACTTTTCGGCGAGCTCCCCGGCGAGGTCGCCGCAGGGGTCATCGCCGACACGGCACGCCGAAGCCAGATCGAGGTCGACGTGGTGGTCTTCGCGGCGACCGAGCCGGGAAGGCCGCGACGCATCCTCTCTCTGGGTGAAGTGAAGTGGGGCACCCGTATGGACCAGGGTCACGCCGACCGGTTGGCGCGAGCGCGCGACCTGCTGAGCTCCAAGTACGACGTGCGGGACACCGTCCTCTCCCTGTACGGCGGAGCGGACTTCGACCAGGGCATCAGGGGAGCGCGCACCTTCGACCTGCACGAGCTTTACTCGGCCTAGCAAGCGGGCCTCCGGCGGGCGCCTCGCTCGTCCGGCCCGCCGGGAGGCGCGCCGCGGAACAGAATCGTATTCTGGTGCCACACCCCACCATGGAGGCGACCACATGCAGCGAGACCTCTTCGAGGAGGAGCACCTGCTCTTCCAGGAGACCGTGCGCGAGTTCATGGCCCGCGAGGTCCTCCCCCACCATCCGCAGTGGGAGAAGGAGGGAATCGTCCCGAGAGACGTGTGGAAGAAGGCCGGCGAGGTCGGCATGTTCGGCTTCTCCGTCCCCGAGGAGTACGGCGGCGCCGGCGTCACCGACTTCCGGTACAACGCGGTCATCGTCGAGGAGATCATCCGCAGCGGCGCGTCCGGGCTCGGTTTCTCGCTGCACAACGACGTGGTGGCCCCCTACCTGGTCGACCTCACCGACGACGACCAGAAGCAGCGCTGGCTGCCCGGCTTCGTGTCGGGCGAGCTGATCACCGCGATCGCCATGACCGAGCCCGGCGCGGGCAGCGACCTGCAGGGTGTCAGGACGACCGCGGTGCGCGACGGCGACCACTACGTCATCAACGGCCAGAAGACGTTCATCACCAACGGCATCAACGCCGACCTGGTCGTCGTGGTCGCCAAGACCGATCCGGAGCTGGGGGCGCGCGGCACCACCCTGTTCGTCGTCGAGCGCGGCACGGAGGGCTTCACCCGCGGCCGGAACCTCGACAAGATCGGCATGAAGGCGCAGGACACCGCGGAGCTGTTCTTCGAGAACGTCCGGGTCCCGGCGGCCAACCGGCTCGGCGCCACCGACGGCCAGGGCTTCGTCCAGCTCATGAACAACCTTCCCCAGGAGCGGCTGTCCATCGCGGTCGGCGCGGTGGCGGCGGCGGAGGCGGTGCTGGAGCAGACGATCGAGTACTGCAAGACCCGCCAGGCCTTCGGCAGGAGCATCGGAAGCTTCCAGAACACCCGGTTCGTCCTGGCCGAGCTGGCCACCGAGACCGAGATCGCCCGCCACTACGTCGACAAGTGCGTCACCGCGCTCAACGCCGGGCGGCTGTCGGTGGTCGACGCGGCGAAGGCGAAGTGGTGGACCACGGAGCTGCAGAACAAGGTGATCGACCGCTGCCTGCAGCTGCACGGCGGCTACGGCTACATGATGGAGTACCCGGTCGCCAAGGCGTGGGTGGACAGCAGGGTGCAGACCATCTACGGCGGCACCACCGAGATCATGAAGGAGATCATCGGCCGTTCCTTCGGGTTCTGACCCATACTGGAGGACATGGAAGGTCTGATCCTCCTGGTTTTCCTGGCGTTGCTGTTCGCCTGGGCCCTCAACCGGGTACGGCGCGCGCTGCGCCTGAACCCGGTCGGCTACGTCGGCGTGGTCGTGGTGTTCGTGATCGTCATGCTGGCCATCTGGGGGCAGACCCTTCGAGGATGACCCTGGCGACCAGCTCGGGCTCGTCGCTCATCGGCAGGTGCCCGCAGCCCTGCAGCAGCTTGACCCGCTGCCCCGACCATTTGGCCGCCCGTACGGCCTGCCGTCGGGGCAGCAGCCGGTCGTGGGCGCCCCAGGCGATCGTGATGGGCGATTTCGGCGGCGCGGGCGGCATCACGTCGGTGAACGCCTCCAGCGTCGGGTGGAAGCCCGGCGCGGCGGCCAGCGCCTGCGTGGCGGCGGCGAGGGCGACCGGGTCGAGCCGGGAGGGCTGGGCGACCAGGAACGAGGCGACGGCGCGTCCGGCGGCCCGGGAGGCCAGCAGGCGCGCGAGCAGCCCGTCGGAGGTGGCCCGCGCGGCCGTCTCCGCCGACGCGCGCAGCGACCTGAGCACGGTCTGGCACCACACCAGCTCGCCGCGCGTCCAGAACCCCGCGGGCGAGAGCGCCGTGGCCGTGGCGACCACGCCTCGGGAAGCCAGCTCCAGCGCGATGTAGCCGCCCAGCGAGTTGCCCGCGACGTGCGGCTCGCGCACGTCCAGCAGCGCGCAGAACGACTCGACCGCGTCGGCCAGCGCCTCGGCCGTGTACGGCGTGCCGGGCGGCAGTTCGGGCGAGTCGCCGAACCCGGGCAGGTCGACGGCGATCACGTCACGGGAGGCGGCGAGCCGGTCCATGACGGGCAGCCACGCCTGCCAGTGATGGCCGATGCCGTGGACGAGGATCAGCGGCGGGCCGCTGCCGCGCCGTTCGAAGGCCAGCTCCATCCCTTGAGTGAACCACTCACCTGCTGCGTGTGGGAATCTCGAACCAGACGGCTTTGCCTTCCTTGGTGGGGCGCGATCCCCATCGCTTGGCCAGCTGGTCGACCAGGTAGAGGCCGCGGCCGCCCTCGTCGTTCTCGCCCGCGCTGCGGATGCGCGGCAGGCGCAGGTCCTGGTCGAACACCTCGACCCACACCGACTCCTCGCCCCTGCGCAGCCTCAGCGTGAAGGTCTTGTCGCCGGCCAGCTCCTCCTCGAAGCCTGGCATGTCCCAGGACTCCTCGAACGGCAGCGGCGGCCCCTCCACGACGAGCTCCCTGCGCGGGATGCTGGCGCTGGCGGCGTGCAGCACGACGTTGGTGACGACCTCGGAGACGAGCAGGCAGGCCAGCTCGGCGCGCTCCTCGGGGACGTTCCAGCCGGTGAACGCCTCGGTGGCCATCCTGCGGGCCTCACCCACCATGATCGGCTGGGCGGGGAAGTCGCGCTCCTCGACGTCGAGGTCGACGGGGCTGGCCCGCAGCACGAGGATCGCCATGTCGTCGTCGATCTCGCCGGGCACCGCGCGGGTGGCGGTGTCGGCGATGCGCTCGACGTTCTCCTTGGTGCAGGCGGCCAGCTTGTCCCTGAGGATGGCCAGCGTCTCCTCGTCGGAGGGCGTCCTGCCGCCGAAGTCGCGCCCCGGCCGCCGGTCGACGAGGCCGTCGGTGTAGAGGACGAGGGCGGCGCCCGGCGGGAGCGTACGGGTCTCTTCCTTGTAGACCAGGTCGGCGTGCATGCCCTTGGCGCGGACGCCGAGCGGCTGGCCGACCTCCTCGATGTTCATCTCCAGGCACTGGCCGTCGTGCAGCAGCAGCGGCGGCGCGTGGCCGGCGTTGGCGAACGACAGCTGCCGCGACCAGGCGTCGTAGACGAGGTACTGGCAGGTGACGATGGGCGGCACGCTGATGTCGGCGCCCGACTCGTCCTGCTCGGGGGTGGCGATGATGCGGGTCCACTCGTCGAGCCTGGCCAGGATCTCGGCGGGGGGCTTGTCGTCCTGGGCGAAGGCGCGCAGCGCGGCGCGCAGCTGGCCCATGATGGCGGCGGCCTTGGCGCCGCGCCCCTCGACGTCGCCGATCACGATGCCGACCCGGCCGGCCGACAGCGGGATCACGTCGTACCAGTCGCCGCCGACCTGGGTCTGGATGCCCTGCCCGTGGGAGGCCAGGGGCGCGGCGGGGTAGTAGCGGACGGCGATGTCGAGGCCGTCGAGGGTGGGCAGCGCCCTGGGCAGCAGGTGCTTCTGGAAGGACTCGGCGGTGTGCCGTTCCTCCTCGAACAGCAGCGCGTTGTCGACGGCGAGGGCGACCCTGGTGGCGATGGCGCCGACGAAGTCGCGGTCGAAGGCGTCGTAGTGGGGGCTGCGCCGGTCGGTGAGGTTGGACAGCCCGAGGTACATCAGCCCGAGCGTCTCGCCGCGCACGCACAGCGGGGCGACCACGGCGGAGGTCATCCCGATCTCGCCGCACAGCCGCGCGCTGCCCTCGTGGGGGCTGGGGAAGCTGGTGGAGGCGAAGTCCTCGACGAGGATCGTCTCCTGGCGGCGCATCGCCGTGTCGGCGTAGTGGCCGGCCGGGTAGCGGATCTCCGAGCCGACCGGCTTCCACGTGTCGGGCGGGGGGGTCCAGCCCTGCACGTGCTGGGAGACCCTGCGCACCAGCCGATCGCCTTCCATCAGCTCGATGAAGCAGTGGTCGGCGAACTGCGGCACGAGCATCTCGGCGACCCGCTTGAGCGTCTCCTCGACGTACAGCGAGCCGGCCAGCCGCTCCCCGATGCGCTCGAGCAGGCCGAAGCGGTCCTTCTCGCGCTCGTTGCTGCGCATGGCCTCGCGCGCGGTGATGACGATGCCGGTCACCGAGCCGGAGTCGTGCCGGAGCGGCACGGCCTGGGCCCGCACGTAGATCATCGTGCCGTCGCCGCGCTTGACGTCGAAGGTGCCCTCCCACACGCCGCCCTTGAGCACGTGCTTGGCCAGCTCGACGGCGGCCGGGTGATCCTTCTCCATGATCCCGAGCGAGAGCACCGAGCCCTCCCGCACCGAGCCCTTGCCCTGGCGGCCGAACAGCTTCTCCGCGAACGGGTTCCAGTACAGGAGATTGCTGAAGCGGTCCGTCACCACGACGGCCATCTCGGCGTGGTCGAGGACCGACGACGCCGACAAGAAGTCAGCCGCTTCCTGGGACAGATCCCCCCAACGTTTCATCCGGCGACCACTCCTCGGGGAGGCATGTGCGCAAAGCGAACCACGGGCGCTCCTGCAACAGTCGTGTCCGGGGAGTGGAGGGACTCCCATGCGGGATTCAACCAAGCAGCAGCGCCGCCGTCAGCGCTTGGAGACGAATACGTGCGCGGCGACCTCACGCGGAAGCTCCGCGGGAGTGTTCGTCGCGTCGTTATCACCTGTCACCCGCACACCGTCGTCGCTCGCCGCGAGCGTCACCTCGCGTCCGGGTTGTATCCCAACTTGCTTGAGTTTAAGCATCACAGCGGGATCGCTTTGCACTTGTTCGCTAATTCGACGTACGACAACGGGTATGTCCCTGGCCCCGGCCACGTCGGCCATGCTGGGGAAGGCGGACCAGGCGTCGGACTCGGGGCCGGTGGCGCCCAGCTCCTCCAGGCCGGGAATGGGGTTGCCATGAGGGTCGAAGGTGGGGTTGTCGAGCAGCTTCACCAGCCGTTCCTCCACCGACTCGGACATCACGTGCTCCCAGCGGCAGGCCTCGATGTGCACCTCCTCCCATGGCAACCCGATGACCTGGGTCAGCAGGCATTCGGCCAGGCGGTGCTTGCGCATGACGCGGGTGGCGAGAGTGCGGCCCAGATCGGTCATCGCCAGATGGCGGTCGCCTTCGACGCGGACCAGCCCGTCACGTTCCATGCGGGCGACGGTCTGGCTCACGGTGGGGCCACTCTGCTGGAGCCGTTCGGCGATGCGCGCACGAAGAGGAACGATCCCCTCTTCCTCGAGTTCGTAGATCGTGCGGAGATACATCTCCGTCGTGTCGATCAAGCCGTGTGCGGTCAAGGCTCCTCCCGTCCTGAATGCTACGCCGGTCATGGGGCACAGAAGCCACAGAAACCCTAGTGGGAGAACGACCAGCGATGGCAAAGGACGGCAACACTGGAGCGGCTCGGTTCCTTCCCGAGCATCGCTCCCTACCGGAGCTGCGCGAAGCCGCGGCGCACTGCCAGGGTTGCGATCTCTATCGCAACGCCACCCAGACCGTGTTCGGCGAGGGACCCACGGACGCCCGCTTCATGCTCGTCGGCGAGCAGCCCGGTGACCAGGAGGACCACAAGGGGGCGCCGTTCGTCGGGCCCGCGGGCCGCGTCCTGGACCGGGCACTGGAGGACGCGGGCATCGCCAGGGAGGAGGTCTACCTGACCAACGCCGTGAAGCACTTCTCCTTCACGCTCAGGGGCAAGCGGAGGATCCACCAGAAGCCGACCGTCGCCGAGATCGAGGCCTGCCGGCCGTGGCTCAGCTCGGAGCTCGCCCTGGTCGAGCCGGAGATGATCGTGGTGCTCGGCGCGACGGCCGCCCGCGCCCTGCTCGGCGCCGACTTCAGGGTCAGCCGGCAGCGGGGCGAGGTGCTGGAGCTGGGCGAGGCGCTGGCGGTGGCGACGATCCATCCGTCGGCCGTGCTGCGCGCGCCCGACCGCGAGGAGGCCTACAAGGGGCTCGTCTCCGACCTCACGCTGGCTCGCCGCTCCTGTCCCTGTAGTTCCTGAAGGCCGGTACGGCCAGCCCCACCGCGAGGACGGCCAGCGCGCAGGCCAGGCCGCCGCCCACCCACGCCCCGGTCATGCCGAAGGCCGTGGCGGTGGCTCCCGCGCGCAGGTCGCCGAGGCGCGGGCCGCCCGCCACGACCACCATGAACACGCCCTGCATCCGCCCGCGCATCTCGTCGGGCGCGTGGAGCTGCAGGATCGACTGGCGCCACACCGACGACACCACGTCGGCCATGCCGCCGACGGCCATGAACGTCATGACCAGCCACAGCTCATGCGCCATCCCCGCCGCGGCCACGGCGAGCCCCCACACGGCGATGACGATGACCAGCGCGACCCCCTGCCGCCTGATCCTGCCCACCCAGCCGGAGAACAGCGCGCCCACCACCGAGCCGATCGCCATGGCCGAGGTGAGCCAGCCGAGGGCGAGCTCGGAGCCGCCGAAACGATCGGCGACCAGTTCGGGGAACAGCGCTCTCGGCAGCGCGAAGACCATGGCGATGATGTCGACGACGAACGACATCAGCAGGACGGGGCTGGCCATGATGAAGCGCAGCCCCTCCCACACGGCCTCCGCCCCCGGGCGGACGACCACCTTGCTGATCGGTTCGAGCGCCGGCAGCCGCAGCGCCGCGTAGAGGCTCCCGGTGAACAGCACCGCGTCGATGGCGTAGGCGGAGGCGTAGCCGCCCGCCGCGAGCACGACGCCGCCGATCATGGGTCCGAAGACGGCGCCGATGCTGAAGACGAGGGAGTTGAGCGCGTTGGCCGCGGGCACCAGTCCGGGCTCGAGCAGCCTGGGGATGATCGCGCCTCTGGTGGAGGAGCTGATCGCGAAGCCGGCCGCGCCGAGCCCGACGGCCACCAGGAGCACGTAGACGTTGCCGAGGCCGAGAGCGGCCTGCACCACCAGCACCAGCGTGCTCAGCCAGGCGACCACGCAGCCGATGACCAGCAGCTTGCGCCGGTCCATGGCGTCGGCGACGGCGCCGCCCCACAGCCCGAAGACCACCAGCGGGATCAGGTTGGCCAGGCCCAGCATGCCCACCCAGAAGGAGGACTCCGTCAGTTCCCACACCTGCTGGCTGACCGCCACCACGGTGACCGCCACACCGACGTGGGAGACGGCCTGCCCCCACCACAGGCGCCGGTAGGCGGCGACGCGAAGTGGGCGCGTGTCAACAACAAGGTCCCCGAAAGCCACTCACGGCACATTAGGGGGCAAGCCGCTCCAACTCCCAACCGGAGTGAACCCGCCGATAGCGCAGCCGGTCGTGCATGCGGTCCATCTGGCCCTGCCAGAACTCCACCTCGATCGGCACCACCCGGAAGCCGCCCCAGAAGTCGGGCACGGGCGGCTCCTCCGGCCAGCGGGCGGCGAGCTCGGCGTAACGGTCGTCGAGCTCCTCGCGCGAGCGCACGACCGCCGACTGGCGCGAGGCCCACGCGCCGACGCGGGAGCCGTACGGGCGGGAGTTGAAGTAGGCGGCCGAGTCCTCGTGCGACAGGCGGACCACGCTGCCCTCGATCCTGATCTGGCGGCGGATCGGATGCCACGGGAACAGCAGCGAGGCACGCGGGTTCTCGGTCAGGTCACGCCCCTTGCGCGACTCGTAGTTGGTGAAGAAGACGAAGCCGCGCTCGTCGTAGCCCTTGAGCAGCACGGTCCTGGCGCTCGGCCGGCCTCCTGCCGACGCGGTGGCGACCACCATCGCGTTGGGCTCGGGCAGGCCGGCCTCCAGCGCCTCCTCGAACCATCGAGTGAATTGCGCGATCGGCTCGGCCGCGACGTCAGATTCGAGCAACGGCTGTCCCTCATAGGTACGGCGGAGCCCCGCCAGCGAAGTGACATCCACGACTAGGTATTCTTGCGCGCTTGGTGGCGATCCCACGCACAACCCCCTACCAGCACCGATGGCGTTTCGGCGTGCCCGAAGACGAAGCACGCCCTGTTAGGGGGTTAAATTGACCCGCCGGTATCTCGACATCAACAGAAGCGGACGAGCCCCGGGGATGCGAACACGCGCCCGAGGCGGCCGCGACCATGAGACGGATTGCCCATACGGCAAGAAAGGAAGGCGGCCAAGAATGTCCGACTTCAAACCCGGACTCGAAGGCGTCGTGGCCTTCGAGACCGAGATCGCGGAACCGGACAAAGAGGGAGGGGCCCTTCGCTATCGGGGCGTCGACATCGAAGACCTGGTAGGTCGTGTCCCGTTCGGGCACGTCTGGGGTCTGCTTGTCGACAACAAGTTCCAGCCGGGCCTGCCGCCCGCGGAGCCGTACCCCATCCCGGTCCACTCCGGTGACATCCGCGTCGACGTGCAGAGCGCGCTGGCCATGCTGGCCCCGGCCTACGGCTTCAAGCCGCTGCTCGACATCGACGACGCGCAGGCCCGCGACGACCTGGCGCGCGCGTCCGTGATGGCCCTGTCCTTCGTGGCGCAGTCGGCGCGCGGCCTCGGCCTGCCGATGGTGCCGCAGAGCAGGGTCGACGAGGCCAAGACCATCACCGAGAGGTTCATGGTCCGCTGGCGGGGCGAGCCCGACCCCAAGCACGTCAAGGCCATCGACGCCTACTGGACCTCCGCCGCCGAGCACGGCATGAACGCCTCCACGTTCACCGCCCGCGTCATCGCCTCCACCGGCGCCGACGTGGCCGCCGCGCTCTCCGGCGCTGTGGGCGCGATGTCGGGTCCGCTGCACGGCGGCGCGCCCGCCCGCGTGCTGCACATGATCGAGGGCGTCGAGCAGCTCGGCGACGCCAAGAAGTACGTCCAGAGCGAGCTGGACAAGGGCAACCGCCTGATGGGCTTCGGTCACCGCGTCTACCGCGCCGAGGACCCGCGCGCCCGGGTGCTGCGCCGTACCGCGAAGGAGCTCGACGCTCCTCGCTACGAGGTCGCCGCCGCACTGGAGAAGGCGGCTCTGGAGGAGCTGCACGCGCGCAAGCCCGACCGGGTGCTCGCCACCAACGTGGAGTACTGGGCTGCCGTGGTCCTCGACTTCGCCGAGGTTCCCTCGCACATGTTCACCTCGATGTTCACCTGCGCGCGCACGGCCGGCTGGGCCGCGCACATCCTGGAGCAGAAGCGCACGGGCAGGCTGGTCCGCCCCAGCGCCAACTACGTCGGCCCCGCCACGCGTCCGCTGAGCGACGTCCCCGGCGCCGACGAGGTCGTCGGCACCATCTGACGCCTTTCCCTCGGTAACGGCCCGCTGATCACCAGCGGGCCGTTTGTCGTTCCGTACGGCTCCCGCCGCCCGCCACATGTCTCACATCCCGGACCCGGGACGAGCCACCGGAGTCGGCTCAGTAGGCTTGGGCAGGTGGCTGACATCGTGATTCCCGCTGACATCAAGCCCGCCGACGGCCGCTTCGGCTGCGGGCCCTCGAAGGTCCGACCCGAGCAGCTGTCCGCGCTCGCCACCACTGGCGCCGGCGTGATGGGCACCTCCCATCGGCAGAAGCCGGTCAAGAACCTGGTCGGCAGGGTCCGCGCCGGGCTCGCCGACCTGTTCTCGCTGCCGGAGGGCTACCAGGTCGTGCTGGGCAACGGCGGCACCACCGCGTTCTGGGACATCGCCGCCTTCGGGCTGGTGCGCCAGAAGTCGCAGCACCTGTCCTTCGGCGAGTTCTCCTCCAAGTTCGGCGCGGTCGTCAGCAAGGCGCCGTGGCTGGGCGACCCGACCATCATCAAGTCGGAGGTCGGCACCCACCCGGAGGCCGTGGCCGAGGACGGCGTCGACGTCTACGCCCTCACCCACAACGAGACCTCCACCGGCGTCGCGATGCCGATCAGGCGGGTCGGCGGCGACGACGCCCTCGTCCTCGTCGACGCCACCTCGGGCGCCGGCGGCCTGCCCGTCGACATCGCCGAGACCGATGTCTACTACTTCGCCCCGCAGAAGAGCTTCGCCTCCGACGGCGGCCTGTGGATCGCGATCATGTCGCCGCGCGCGCTGGCCCGCGTCGAGGAGATCGCCGCGAGCGGCCGCTACGTGCCGGAGTTCTTCAGCCTGCCCGTCGCCATCGACAACTCGGCCAAGGACCAGACCTACAACACCCCGTCGGTGGCCACGCTGTTCCTGCTGGCCGACCAGCTCGACTGGATGAACGGCAACGGCGGCCTGGCCTGGACCACCTCGCGCACCGCCGACTCCGCCCAGCGCCTCTACACCTGGGCCGAGAAGTCGTCGTTCGCCACGCCGTTCGCCGCCCCCGAGTTCCGCTCGCAGGTGGTCGGCACGATCGACTTCTCCGACACGGTCGACGCCGCCGCGGTGGCCAAGGTGCTGCGCGCCAACGGCATCGTCGACACCGAGCCTTACCGCAAGCTCGGCCGCAACCAGCTGCGCGTCGCGATGTTCCCGGCGATCGAGCCGTCCGACATCGAGGCCCTGACCACCTGCGTCGACTACGTGGTCGAGCGCCTCTAGCGTCCTTGGCCCGGCGGGCAGGCTCGCCGGGCAACGCGAGCGCGTCCCCCGGCGCCCCGCTCCGCGCGACCCTCGCCGGCACCGGCAGCCTGCCGGTGCCGGCGGCGGGCGCCTCGAGCGTGAGCCGGGTGACGTGCTCGTTCGCGTGTGCGGGCCCCGAGCGCGTCCACGACCCGAGGCTGCCGGAGCGCGGCCCCACCACTGCGACAGGAGTACAAGGAGTGACGTCCATCTCGGGGGAGCCTGCGAGGAGGGGGCGCGGTCTGGGCCACCTGATGTTCGCCAGCCGGTGGCTGCAGGCGCCGCTCTATCTCGGCCTGATCGTGGCCCAGGGTCTCTACGTGTGGCAGTTCATGGTGGAGCTGTGGCACCTGGGTGACACGATCATCACCGGACACGTCAGCCAGGCCACGGTCGACGCCTTCGGCGGCGTCGACTCGCTTCCCGGCCCCGAGGTCATCGTCATGCTCGCGGTCCTCGGGCTCATCGACGTGGTGATGATCTCCAACCTGCTCATCATGGTGATCGTGGGCGGCTACGAGACGTTCGTCTCGCGCATCGACCTCACCGACCATCCCGACGAGCCCGAATGGCTCTCCCACGTCAACGCCAACGTGCTCAAGGTCAAGCTGGGCACCGCCATCATCGGCATCTCGTCGGTGCACCTGCTCCAGACGTTCATCAGGGCCAAGGACACGCCGTCGGCGACCATGATGTGGCAGACCCTCATGCACCTGGCCTTCGTGGCCTCGGCCATCGGGCTGGCCTACATCGACCGGCTGCTGGCCGCCTCGCCGGCCGAACGCACCAAGGCGCCGGCCGCCCACTGACCCTGGGCGCCGCTCAGCGGGCCGCTGCGGGTCCGCGGGCGGCGCTCACCCATCCGAGGGCCTCGCCCGGCTGATCGGCGGGCCACGGCGGAATCAGAAGGGTTCGGGCGTGCGGCCGATCGCGGACCTGCGCCGCAGCACCCACGCCGCGACGACGCCGCCGACGAGCCCGAACAGGTGGCCCTGCCACGAGATGCCCTGCTCGTTCGGCAGCAGGCCCCACAGCAGCGAGTAGTACGCCGCGGCCACGCCGATGCCCACCACGATGTCGAGCACGCGCCGGTCGAACAGCCCCCGGGCGACCACGAATCCGAAATAGCCGAAGACCAGCCCGCTGGCGCCCACGGTGACCACGCCGGGAGGGGTGGCGACCCAGGTGCCGACGCCGCCGATCACCATGATGATCAGCGTGGCCCACAGGAACCTGCCCAGGCCGCGGAAGGCGGCCAGGAAGCCGAGGACGAGCAGCGGCAGCGAGTTGGCCATGAGGTGGCCGAAGTCGGCGTGCAGGAACGGCGCGAAGAGGATCCCGACGAGGCCGTCGGGAGACCAGGAGACGATGCCGAGCTCGTAGTCGAGGCGGCCGAGCGCGAAGTAGTCGAAGATCTCGACCGCCCACATCACGACGACCATGCCGACGACCAGGAGGAGGGCGCCGAGCGCGCCCTGCAGGAGGCCGCTCGCGCCGCGCCTGGCCGACTCGTAGGGGGAACTCATGCGCTCTCCTGCCGTCGGAGGGAAGGCTTCTCCCTTTACGGTAATGCGGAGCATCCCCTGCGCGCGGCGCCCGTCTCCCGCGGGACGGCGCCGCCGCACGATGGCCGGGGCTCCTCCCGGCGGCGCGGGAGGAGCCGGGAAGGACCTACTCGCCCCGCCACACCGGCGGGCGCTTCTCGGCGAAGGCCGCCGCGCCCTCCATCGCGTCCTTCGAGCCGAACACCGGGTTGATGATCGGCCCCTGCTTCTCGAACATCTCCTCCAGCGACCAGTCCGCCGACTCGATGACGACCCGCTTGGTCGCCGCCAGCGCCAGCGGGGCGTTCGCGGCGATCGTCCTGGCCAGCTCCAGGGCGCCCTGCAGCGCCGCGCCCGGGGCGGTGATCCGGTTGACGAGGCCGAGCTCGTACAGCCGGGAAGCCGGGTAGTGGTCGCCGGTCAGCGCGATCTCCATGGCCACGTGGTAGGGGATCCGGCGGGGCAGGCGCATGATGCCGCCCGCGCCCGCCACGAGCCCGCGTTTGGGCTCGGGCAGGCCGAACTTCGCCTCGGACGAGGCCACGATCAGGTCGCACGACAGCGCGAGCTCGAAGCCGCCCGCCAGCGCGTACCCCTCGACGGCCGCGATCAGCGGCTTCCTGGGCGGCGACTCGGCGATGCCGCCGAAGCCCCTGCCCTCGATGACGGGCAGGTCGCCGGTCAGGAAGGCCTTGAGGTCCATGCCCGCGGAGAACGTGCCGCCCGCCCCGGTCAGGACGTGGACGGAGATGTCGGGGCGGGAGTCGAGCGCGTCGAGCGCGGCGGCGAGGCCACGGGCGACGGCTCCGTTGACGGCGTTGCGAGCCGACGGGCGGTTGATGGTGATCACCGCGACGCCGTCGGACTCCTCGATCAGTACTTCGTCGGAGGACACGCGCACCTCATCACTTGGGCTGGAAGCGGATACCGCCGTCGAACCTGATGACCTCGGCGTTCATGTAGTCGTTCTCGATCAGCGAGCGCACCAGGTGGGCGAACTCGTCGGGGCGGCCCATGCGCTTGGGGAAGACGACGGGGGCGACGAGCTTGGCCTTGAACTCCTCGGCGGCGTCGCCGGCGAAGCCGTAGATCGGGGTGTCGATGATGCCGGGGCAGATGGTGTTGACGCGCACGCCGATGGCGGCCAGGTCGCGGGCCGCGGGCACGGTCATGCCCACGATGCCGCCCTTGGACGCGGAGTAGGCGAGCTGCCCGGTCTGGCCCTCCAGCGCCGCGACGGAGGCGGTGTTGACGACCACGCCCCTGTGCCCGTCCTCGGAGACGGGCTCGGTCCTGGCGATGGCGGCCGCGCCGATGCGCATGAGGTTGAAGGTGCCGATCAGGTTGACCTCGATGACCTTGCGGTAGCTGGCCAGGCTGTGCGGGGCGCCCTCACGGTTGACGGTGCGCTCGGCCCAGCCGATGCCCGCGCTGTTGACGATCACGCGGACCGGCTTGCCGGTGGCCACGGCCGCGTCGACGGCGGCCTGGACCTCGGCCTCGTCCGACACGTCCGTCCTGACGAAGACGCCGCCGAGTTCGTCGGCGATCGCCTTGCCGCGCTCCTCGTTGAGGTCGGCGATGACCACGGTCGCGCCCTGCCGGGCGAGCTCGCGGGCCGTGGCCTCGCCCAGGCCGCTCGCCCCGCCCGAGATGATTGCTACTG
The DNA here is from genome assembly GCF_053605785.1 of Nonomuraea sp. NPDC003754. Classification (NCBI taxonomy): domain Bacteria; kingdom Bacillati; phylum Actinomycetota; class Actinomycetes; order Streptosporangiales; family Streptosporangiaceae; genus Nonomuraea; species Nonomuraea sp. NPDC003754. The sequence continues at coordinate 14,077 of NZ_JBSGJX010000051.1, read as the reverse complement.
CTCCGTTGACGTCCATGTCACGGACCTTAACGCGAGAACCGAACGAAGTTCTACTTCGAGTGGCTCAAATCTCTCCCCGCCGGTCCGCCCGGCCCCGCCGGTCAGATCGCGCCCACCGCCGTGTCGACGTCGGGGTAGACCTTGATGCGGCGGTCGAGGCCGGTGGTGCGCAGGATGCGGGCCACGGGCGCCTGGGGCGCGGCCAGCGACACGCACCCACCCTCACCCGTCGCCAGGCGCCACGCCTCGATCAGCACCGACAGACCGCTGGAGTCCATGAACGACAGCGCCTGGAGATCGAGCACCAGCCGCGCGCCGTCCTGTTTGATCGCGTCGCGGACCTCGTCACGGAGGAATGGCGCGGTGAAGAGATCGAGCTCACCCTCCACCGCGACCACCACGGCGTCTCCCATGGCATGGCGCGCCAGCCGTAGCTTCATTCGGCCCTCCTCGATGAGCCACTGTACTTCGACATCCCCCGACGAGCGGCATGGACAAACTACGCTCACCAACGTGCGGGCAGCGGAATGCCCGGCCGAGGACCGCCGCGGACGGCGAGGGCGACCGCCCGGCGGTCACCCACGCGTCTCGGCGGTCCCGGGAGCCTCAGGGACGGCGAAGCCGTACGGCAGCTCGAGGCGGTGCTCGGCCAGCAGCGCGGAGTCGGACAGCAGGCGGGGGGTCGGCCCGTCGGCGGCGATCACCCCGCCGGACAGGATCAGCGAGCGCTCGCACAGCTCCAGCGCGTACGGCAGGTCGTGGGTGACCATCAGCACGGTCACGTCGAGCGAGCGCAGGATCTCGGCCAGCTCCCTGCGCGCCGCCGGGTCGAGGTTGGACGACGGCTCGTCGAGCACCAGGATCTCCGGCTCCATGACCAGCACGGTGGCCACCGCGACCCGCCGGCGCTGGCCGAAGGACAGGTGGTGCGGCGGCCGGTCGAGATGGTCGGCCATGCCCACCCTGTCGAGCGCGTTCTTGACCCTGCGCTCCAGCTCCTCGCCCCTGACGCCCATGTTGGCGGGGCCGAAGGCGACGTCGTCGCGCACGGTCGGCATGAACAGCTGGTCGTCGGGGTCCTGGAAGACCAGCCCCACCCGCTGCCTGATCTCCTTGAGGGTGTCGGCCCGCACCGGGGTGCCGGCGACGCTGACCGTGCCGTGTCCGGCGGTCAGGATGCCGTTGAGGTGCATGACCAGGGTGGTCTTGCCCGCGCCGTTCGGCCCGAGCAGGGCGACGCGCTCGCCGCGCCCGATCGTGAGGTTCACCCCGAACAGCGCCTGCGTGCCGTCGGGATAGGCGTAGGCGAGCTCGCTCACCTCAAGGGACTTCACCACAGTGACACTCCAAGGACGGCCAGCGCCGTGACGGGCAGGGCCAGCGCGGTCCCCCACTGCCGCCCCGATCCGGAGACATCGTGGATGAGCGGCAGCGAGCCGCTGTACCCCCGGCTGAGCATAGCCAGGTGCACCCGCTCCCCCCGCTCGTAGGAGCGGATGAACAGCGCGCCGGCCGACCTGGCGATCACCGGGATCTGGGTGAGGTTGCGCGCCTCGAAGCCCCTGGCCTCCCGCGCCACCCGCATCCGCCGCATCTCGTCCACGATCACGTCCATGTACCGCAGCATGAACATCGCGATCTGCACCAGCAACGACGGCAGCCGCAGCCGCTGGGCGCCGAGCAGGATCATCCGCGGTTCGGTGGTGGCGGCCAGCAGGATGGAGGCGACGACGCCGAGGGAGGCCTTGGCCAGGATGTTCCACGCCGCCCACAGTCCCGGCACGCTGAGCGAGAGCCCGAGGACCTCGGTCCGCTCCCCCATCCCGATGATCGGGATCGCCAGCGCGAACAGCACGAACGGGATCTCGATCGCCATCCGCCTGACCACGTGGGCGGCGGGCACCCGTGCGACGCCCGCCGTGAGCGCCAGCAGCAGCGCGTAGCAGCCGAAGGCCCAGAAGGCCTCGCGCGGCGTGGCCACGACGACGCCCGCGAAGGCCAGCATCGCCACCAGCTTGCACTGCGGCGGCAGCCGGTGGACGGGCGAGTCGCCGGGCCGGTAGAGCTGGTGGTGGTGCCCCGCGCCCATCTCTAGACCCCGGCTCCCGCGCGGCGGCGGGCCGCGAAGGCGACGGCGCCGGCGACGAGCAGCGTGATGCCGACGCCGACGACCCCCGCGACGCCGACGGGCACGCCGCCGACGTCGCCGTAGTCGGCCAGGGCCCACGAGCCGAACAGGTGGTCGGTGGCCTGGTCGAGGAAGCCCTTGTTCTCGGCGACCGCCTCCAGGCCGTCGGGGTCGGCGGAGGCGAAGAAGGAGACCACGCCGGCCAGCACGAGCGTCAGGCCGACGCCGCCGAGCAGGAACGGCCTGCCGCCGGTGGCGGGCTTGGCCGCGGGGGCCGCGCCGACGGGCGAGGTCGTGCCGTCGGCGCCCTTCAGGACGAGCGGGGCGGCCAGGCCGCGGGCGCCGTAGACCAGGTCGGGCCGTACGGCCAGCACCGCGCCGACGGTCGCGGTGGTGATGAGGGCCTCACCGATGCCGATGAGCACGTGGACGCCACCCATGGCCCCGGCGACGGCGGCGGCGTCGATCGGGGCGGTGCCGCCGACCGCGAACAGCAGCGAGAAGGCCAGCGCGGAGGCGGGCACCGAGACCAGAGCGGCGAGGAAGGCGGCCGCGCCGACCGCCGCCTTGCCCTTCGCCGCCCTGGTGACCAGGCGGAACAGACCCCACCCGACCAGTACGGTGACCACGCCCATGATCACGATGTTGATGCCGAGCGCGGTCAGGCCGCCGTCGGCGAAGAAGACGCATTGGACGAGAAGCACCACGGCCATGCACAACACGCCGGTGTAGGGTCCGACGAGTATCGCGGCCAGCGCCCCGCCCAGCAGGTGACCGCTGGTGCCGGCGGCGACGGGGAAGTTGAGCATCTGGACGGCGAAGATGAAGGCGGCGACCAGCCCCGCCATGGGCGCGGTGCGGTCGTCGAGCTCCCGCCGGGCGCCGCGCAGGCAGACCGCCACCCCGGCGGCCGCGACGACGCCTGCCGAGACGGATGTAGCGGCATTGAAGAAGCCATCGGGTACGTGCACGACCAAGCCTCCAGTAAGCGGACGAAACTCCCCTACTTTAAGTCAAGGCTTTGCAGTTGCACATGTCTAGCAATTACCCGCGGCGGATCAGCCTTCGCACGAGCGCCCGAGGCGTGATCTTACGGACGACCGTGCTCAGCCTGCCCTTGCCCGCCGTCGCGTACGGCCGGACGCTGCTGCGCACGGGGCCCCGCCACCAGCTGCGCGGCTCGGCCACCGTGCCGGCGTCGACCTCGATCCTGAACCGCGCGGGCGGCCCGCCCAGCTCCAGCTCCAGGTAGGCGTCCCAGGTGCCGGGGGCGAACCTGCCGATCGCGGGCTTGGCCACGAACACGCCGCCGGGCAGCGCCACCACCGGCTCGACGCGCTCCCTGCCGCTGTGGCGCTCCCTCCAGACCAGTTGCTTGACCGCGCCCGCCTCGGGGATCCCGCCGCCGCCCACGGTGATCTCCCCGTCGAGGAGGAGGCGGTGCCCCAGGATCCACCGGGTGCGGGTGAGCCGCGCGCTGCCCGGCACGGTGAGCACGTGCCCGCCGACGTCGACGCTGAGGTTGCCGTTGGTCCTGGTGAAGTACGGCAGCGCCACCGCACTGCCCACCAGGCGGGGAACCGGCCTGGTGATGCCGCCGTCGCGGTCGGCGCCCAGCCTGCCCAGGCGGATGACACCCTCGCACTCGACGGCGACGTAGAAGTCCCACACGCCGGACGACAGCTCGCCGGGGTCGACGCTCGCGATGAAGCCGCCGTCGCCCACCGGGTCGGCCGGCAGGACCAGCTCGCCGCCCTGCTCCTGCCGGGAGCGCAGGACGAGCGCGACGCCGCCGGCGGCGTGCTGGCCGTCGAGCGCCGCCTCGCCCTCCACGACCAGCCTGTCGCTCTCCCAACGCAGCCCGGTCAGGCGGCGGCACACGACGGCGGCCTCGATGCCGGCCAGCCGTACGAGCCTGTCGATGTCGTCGAGCGCCGCCAGGCGCTGGCGGTCGGTCGTGGTGAGCCGGTCGGTGACGCCCGGCGTCAGCCACCGGTCGCACAGGACGGCCACCTCGTGGGCGATCTCCTTGCGCCGCATGTCGTCGGCAGCCAGGAAGGGGGCGCCGAGCTGGGCGAAGATGTCGAGCCTGAAGTGGCGGCGGAGCAGGTGGTCGCGCAGCGGCCCCGGCCCGATGTGCGCGGTCATCAGCTCGATGGGCTTGCCGATCATGGCCAGCCAGCCGAGCGGGTCGCGACTGGCCGGCTGCTGCATGATGCTGCTGCCGTCGGGCCTGGCGACCAGGTGGTAGCAGTCGTAGTCGGCCACGACAGAGATGATCTCGGCGTGGCAGTAGGCGTGGACGCTGAAGACGATGTCCTCGCCGATCAGCTGCCCCTCGGCGAACCTGATGCCGTGCCGGTCGAGCATCTCCCTGCGGTAGAGCTTGAAGCAGCTCAGGCTGTTGTAGACGGCGCTGTCGCCCAGGTCGACCCGGTCGGTGCTGTGCAGGAACATCGAGACCGGCGCGCGGCGGCCATGCCCGACGATCTTGCCGAGCACGATGTCGGCGGCGTTCTTGTCGGCCATGGCGACCATGCGCTCGAGCGCCTCGGGACCGAGGTAGTCGTCGGCGTCGCAGAAGAACACGTAGCGGCCCCGAGCGTGCTCCAGCCCGGTGTTGCGGGGGCCGCCCGCGCCGATCGGGTGCTCCTTGCGCACGACCCTGACCACGCCACGGTGGTAATGGGAGTAGAGCTCGAGCAGTTCGGCGCTGCCGTCGGTGGAGCCGTCGTCGACGACGACGATCTCCTTCTTCACCCGCTGGACCAGTGCGGAGGTCAGGCTGCGATCGAGATAGTCACGGCAGTCGCGGACGGGGATGATGACGCTGACGTCCACACCGCCCTCTTCGCATCCGGTCGGTCGTTCAGCCACAGCCGCGCCCCTCAGCCGTCACGTTCCGCTAGCCCTTGAATTCAGTATGTGACGAGACTGCGGGTTCGCGCGGGCAATCCGGCGTGTTGACGGCTTTACTTTCGGGACAACCGACATATCACTCGGCGATGCAAATTTGCTGATTAAGCAGGGTGAATTGCGGCTCGGCGGGGGCGCTGAATTCCCCTGCGGCGTAGAGATTCATCCCTGCAGGGAACAGTGCCCTACCCCCTGCCCACCTGGGTGATCCCAAGACGGGAATGACGCGTCTACACTCAGGCAACCTTGATCTGAGAGGTGGCGGAAATGGGAACGGAACTCAGCCGTGAGACGACCGAGGATCCAGCCGTGCGCTCCGCCGAGCGCATCGTCTCCTCCGCACGGCTCGCCGAGCTCTACGAGTGCTCGGCACTGCTGCGCCGTACGCGTCAGCGGGCGGAGCAGATCGTGAACGAGGCGCGCGCCATGCTCGCCGAGGCCGAGCTCTACGGCGACCCCATCAGAGTGCTCGCGCTCAGCGCCCAACTCGAGGAGGCGCGCGCCGCCTACCGCAAGATCCTGCAGGCCTACACCACCATTTGCCGCAAGATCGGCGAGGAGCGCAACGCCATCATCATGTCCCAGGTCAAGGAGACCAGAGAAGCCGTGCAGGAGGGCTTGTCAGGTGTCGCCTGACGGGATTACTGTCAGGCCATGCCTGACAGCTGGAAGGACAAGCTCCGCTGCTCGTTCTGCCACAAGAAGAGCGCGGACGTCGGCAAGCTCATCGCGGGCCCGGGAGTGCACATCTGCGACCAGTGCGTCGCCCTCTGCAACGAGATCCTCGAGACAGAGCGCCTCAGCGCGCCGTCGGAGCCGCGCCTGCCCATGTGGGAGGAGATGTCCGTCGAGCAGATCCTCGACCACCTTCCCAAGATCGCGGCGGTCCAGGTGCAGATCGACGACAACCTGCACGACTGGGTGCGCCACCTCCGCACCCGCGACGTGAGCTGGGAACGCATCGGCGCGTCCCTGAACATGACCCGCCAGTCGGCCTGGGAGAGGTTCAGATAACCGGCCCAGATAACCGGCCCAGGTAACCGTCCGGGTAACCCGTCCGGTAAACCACTGTGACTGCTGGGGCGTCCCCTGATCAGGGAGGCCCACCATGCACGTTCTCGAGGGCCTCGCGGCGCCCGACCTGACCGAGCTCGCGATCGAGCTCCTGCTGGTCGCCGCGCTGCACGAGGAGGCCGAACGGCTCACCGCCGAATGAACGGGCTCCAGCTCCCCGGCCGCCGCCGGGGAGCTGGAGCAGGGGGCTCAGCCGGGAAGACCCGAGTCGAGCCTTCGTTTCTTCAGCGCCAGGTGCAGGTGGAGCCTGGTCATGCCGTCGTCGAGGTCGGCGCCCAGCGCCTCGGCGATGCGGCCGAGCCGGTAGTACAGGGTCGTCCGGTGCAGGTGCAGCGCCGCCGCGGCGCGCTGGGCGTTGCCGCCGAGGTCCAGGTAGGTCTCCAGGGTGTGCGCCTGCTCGCCGTCCAGCCCGGCCAGCGGGTCGTCCGCCGCGCCGAGCAGCGTCAGGTACGGCCCCAGCCCCGCCCACGACACCTGGCGCGGCAGCGCGGGGTCGGCGGCGGCCAGGTGGGCGGCGGTCAGCGCCTGGCGGTAGGCCTCAGGAGCCGCCTCGGGCGCCATCGCCTCGCTGTAGCCGCGGGTGACGCCGTCCTCGTCCGGCATGGCGTCGGCGGGCTGGCGGAGCAGGTAGGCGGCGTGGGTGTCGGTCCGCAAGCCGCCGATGGCATGGCGTTCCGGCCGGCCGGAGCCGGGAAGCACGACGCACACCTGGATGAGTCTGGGGGTCGTCCGGTTCCAGCCCTGCCCCGTGGTCAGCAGGCGGCGGACCATCGCGTCGGGGTCCTCGTGCCAGGCGGCCGCCAGCTCGCGGGCGGTCTCCTCGGCCAGCGCGAGCGCCTTGCCGTCCAGCGTCTGGTCGGGGTCGAGCAGCCACAGGTAGCCGAGCGCGCGCCCGCCGTCCCTGATGGGCACGCAGACCCTGGCCCCCATGCCGAGCTCCTCGTTGGCCGGCACCCGGACGGGTGCCGTGGCCGCGGCGATGCCGTGCAGGTCCTGCCAGCGGCTGATCTCGGGCGCGACCTGCCGGGAGAGGATCGCGGCGACCCGCACCGGATCGGCGTCGGCGTGCCGCGAGCTGTAGGCGATCAGCCGGCCGTCGGGGTCGTCGACGGTGACGCTCCGCTCGATGGCCGCGGCGAGCGCGTCGAGCCATGCCTGCATTCCGACAAGTGTAGGAGCGGGTCCCTTCATCCACACCATGTGCCCGCCGCGACGTGCTGCTTACCCTGGCCCCATGCTCGCCCCTCGCTCCTGGGTTCCCGCCGCCGCCGACGATCTCGTTCAGCACGGCGCGGCCGCCGTCTCCTCGCAGCCCGCCTCGGCCACGCTGGCCGAGATCGAGCGGCTCACCACCCGCAGCCACGAGATCCACGACGTGGAGTGCGTCAACCTCAACCCCGCGACCAACGTCATGAACCCGCGCGCCGAGGCGCTGCTGTCGGCCGGGCTCGGCTCCAGGCCCTCCCTCGGCTACCCGGGTGAGAAGTACGAGACCGGCCTCGAGGCCATCGAGCAGATCGAGATCATCGCCGCCGAGCTGGCCGCCGAGGTGTTCTCGGCCCGCTACGCCGAGGTCCGCGTGGGCTCGGGCGCGCTGGCCAACCTCTACGCGTTCATGGCCACCTGCAAGCCGGGCGACACGATCATCGCCCCGCCGCCCGCCATCGGCGGACACGTCACCCACCACGCGGCGGGCGCGGCCGGCCTGTACGGCCTGACCACCGTCGACGCCCCCGTCGCGGCCGACGGCTACACCGTCGACGTCGCCGCGCTGCGCGAGCTCGCCGTACGGGTCAGGCCAAGGCTGATCACCCTCGGCGGCAGCCTCAACCCCTTCCCCCACCCGGTGTCCGCCGTCCGCGAGGTCGCCGACGAGGTGGGGGCCCTCCTGCTGTTCGACGCGGCCCACGTGTGCGGGATGATCGCCGGCGGCGTCTGGCCGAACCCGCTGGCCCAGGGCGCGCACCTCATGACGATGAGCACCTACAAGAGCCTGGGCGGCCCGGCCGGCGGCCTGGTCGTCACCGACTCGGCCGCGCTGGCCGAACGCCTCGACGCGATCGCCTATCCGGGGCTCACCGCCAACTTCGACGCGGGCCGTACGGCGGCGCTGGCCGTCGCGCTGCTGGACTGGAAGGTGGCGGGCAAGGCCTACGCGGAGATGATGGTGAGCACCGCCCACCAGCTGGCGACCAGCCTGCAGGAGCTCGGCCTGCCCGTCTTCGGCGGCGGCACCAACTCCCACCAGTTCGCGCTCGTCGCTCCCCAGGGCGGCCAGGCCGCGGCCCGCCGCATGCGCCGAGCCAACCTGCTGGCCTGCGGCATCGGCCTGCCGGCCGCCCCGGTCGAGGGCGACGTCAACGGGCTGCGCCTGGGCACGCCCGAGGTGGCGCGGCTGGGCATGACGGAGGAGGACATGCCCGTGCTGGCCGCGTTCGTGGCCCGCAGCCTCGACCCGTCCGTGGATCCCGCGACGGTCGCGCCCGAGGTCACCCAGTGGCGGCGCGGCTTCTCCGGGGTCCACTTCACCTGCTGACCTCCCGCAGACCCCCGGTCCCCCTCACGGGCCTGCCCGGGCCCGCGACGCTCGCCGTCGCCGGCCTGGGCAGGCTCACGGTGACGGCCAGGCCGCCGTCCGGCCTGGGCAGGCTCACGGTGACGGCCAGGCCGCCGTCCGGCCTGGGCAGCGCGGTGATGGTGCCGCCGTGCGCGTCGACGATGGCCCGCACGATCGACAGCCCGAGCCCGGCGCCCCTGTCGGAGCGCACGCGCTCCCCCGCCGGCCGCCGGAACGGCTCGAACAGGCCGTCCACGTCGTACGGCGCGACCACGGGCCCGGTGTTCTCCACCGTGACGAGCCCGTCGGCCGACACCCTGATCCAGACCTGGCCGTCGCGCACGTTGTACTTGATCGCGTTCTCCACGAGGTTGAACAGGCAGCGCTCCAGGAACAGCGGATCGGCCTCGACCTCGGCGTCCGACAGGTCCTGGTGGATCGTGACCCGGCGCCTGCGCGGCTGCAGGTCGACCTGCTCCAGCACGGTGCGGACGATGTGGCGCAGCTCGACCGGGCGGCGCGCGGTGAGCTCCTGCTCCGACTGGGCCAGCAGCAGCAGGCCCTCGATCAGCCGCTCGTAGCGGGCGTTGGTGCCCAGCAACGCCCGTGCCAGCGCCTTCAGGTCGGCGGAGGCCTCCGGCTCCTCCAGCGACACCTCCAGGACCGTGCGGTTGATCGCCAGGGGCGTGCGCAGCTCGTGGGAGGCGTTGGAGATGAACCTGCGCTGGGCGTCGAACGCCCTGTGCAGCCGGTCGAGCATCGCGTCGAAGGTGTCGGCCAGGCGCTTGACCTCGTCGTCGGGTCCGTCCAGGCCGATGCGCTCGTGCAGGGTGCTCTCCGACAGGCGCTGCGCGGTCTCGGTCACCCGGTCGATCGGCCGCAGCGCGCGGTCGGCCACCAGGTAGGCGAGGATCACCGCGATGATCCCGATGAGAATCATGATCATGAGCGAGTAGCGCAGCATCTCGTCCAGCACCTCGGCGGCGCGTACGCCCACCTCGCGCTTCATCGTGGTCTGCAGCTGCTCCTTGGACGGCAGCGCCGCGCCCGGGCCGACCTTGGCGAACGCCAGGACGAACTGCTTGCTCAACGCGCTGGACGTCAGCAGGTAGGTGAACCAGAGCAGCAGCGATCCGGCCACGAAGAACAGCACGCCGTACAGGACGGTGAGCCTGGCGCGCAGCCCGAGCCTCACAGCCGGTACCCCTTGCCCGGCACGTTCCCGACGAGGGCGGGACCGCCGAGCTTCCTGCGCAGCGCGGTCATGGTGACGCGCAGGACAGCGGTGTCGGTGCCCGCGTACTCGTCCCACACCCTGCGGCGCAGCTCCGCCGAGGTCACCAGCGCGCCTTCGGCGCGCATCAGCTCCCACAGCAGGTCGAACTCCTTGCGGCTGAGCGACACGGGCCGCCCGTCCCTGGTCACCGTACGGCGGGCGGGGTCGAGCCTGATCCCGGCCCGCTCCAGCACCGGCGGCGCGGCGGGCGAGCTGCGGCGGGCCAGGGTCCTGATCCTGGCCACCAGCTCGGCGAAGGCGAACGGCTTGACCAGGTAGTCGTCCGCGCCGAGGGTGAGCCCTTCGACCTTGTCGCGCACCTGTCCGGCCGCCGTGAGCATGAGGATCCTGCTCCTGCCGGCCAGCTCCTCGCAGACGTCGTCGCCGTGCACCTCGGGCAGGTCCCTGTCGAGGACGACGACGTCGTAGTCGGTGTGGGAGGCGCGTTCGAGCGCCTCCTGGCCGTCGTAGGCCACGTCGACGGCCATGGCCTGCAGCCGCAGCCCGCGCGCCACGGCGTCGGCCAGCTGTTCCTCGTCTTCCACGATGAGCACCCGCATGATGACGAGCGTGCAGCACCGCCTGTTAGCCGTGAGTAAGCCACTTATCCGGCTTTAGCGCTCCCTTCAGTGAAGTGTGCGGCATGAGAAGACACCTCCTCGTGGCCGCGCTGCCACTCCTGCTCGCCGCCGCGTGCGGCTCGACCCCCTCCACCACCGCGCAGGTCGCCGGCGTCGGCGAGAGCGCCACCGCCGCCGCCAGGCCGAGCGCCTCGGCCACCATGGACAGGAACACCGCCCAGCTCAAGTTCGCCCAGTGCATGCGCGAGAACGGCGTCGACATGCCCGATCCCGACGGCAGCGGAGGCGTGCGCATCCAGGCCAAGAAGGGCGAGCAGGCCAAGACCGAGGCCGCGATGAAGGCCTGCAAGCAGTACCTCGACCAGGCGGCGGGCGAGCGCAAGGCCATGGACCCCGCCCAGCGCGACCAGATGCTGAAGTTCGCCCAGTGCATGCGCGAGAACGGCGTCAAGATGGAGGACCCGAGCGCCGACGGCATGGTGAGGATCACCGGGGCCGAGGGCGGCGAGCAGGCGATGAAGGTCGCCCAGGAGGCCTGCAAGGAGTTCGCGCCCGGCGCGCTGAGGGGGAACGGCTCGTGAGAAGGGTCGCCCTCGCCGGTGCCTGCCTCCTCGCGGTCGCGGTGGCGGGCGCGGCGGTGGCCGTCCTGGCCGACGGCGGCACCGGCGCGGCGGCCCCCGCGGCGGCGGCCGTACCGGCCACGGCGCCGATCACCAGGCAGGACCTGATCGACACCAAGACGGTCGACGGCGCCCTCACCTACGAGGGCGAGCGCCAGGTGGCCGCGGGCGCGGCGGGCACGCTGACCTGGCTCCCCGACGAGGGCGCGGTCGTGAGGCGGGGCCGGTCCCTGTTCAGGACCGACCGCCGCCCCACGGTCCTCATGTACGGCAAGCTCCCCCTCTACCGCACCCTCCAGCTCGGCGTCGGCGACGGCCCGGACGTCGAGCAGCTCGAACGCAACCTCGCCGCGCTCGGCTACGACGGCTTCACCGTGGACGACGAGTTCACCTACGCCACCTACCAGGCCGTCGTCGAGTGGCAGGAGGACAGGGGCCTGCCCGAGACGGGACGGGTGGACGCCGCCCAGGTGGTGTTCCTGCCGTCGGCCGTCAGGGTGACCGGCGTCCGGGGCGAGGTCGGCGGCAGGGCCGCCCACGGCCGGCAGGTGCTGGCGGTCAGCGGCCTGGACAGGGTGGTCCACGTGGACCTCGACACCGACGACCAGACCCTGGCCAGGAAGGGGGCCAAGGTCACCGTCGAGCTGCCGGGCGGCGAGAAGGCGGCCGGGCGGATCACCTCGGTCGGCACGGTCGCCAAGACGGTCAAGGAGAGCACGACCGTCGATGTCGACATCACCCTGGACAAGGCCCCCCGCACCAAGCTGGACCAGGCGCCGGTCGAGGTCGAGCTGGTCAGCGAGCGGCGCGAGGACGTGCTGGCCGTACCGGTGGAGGCGCTGCTCGCGCTGCGCGAGGGCGGGTTCGGCGTCGAGGTCGTCGAGGGCGCCCGCACCAGGCTCGTGCCGGTCGAGGTCGGCGCGTTCGGCAGCGGCATGGTCGAGATCACCGGCGCGGGACTGGCCGAGGGGATGAAGGTCGGGGTGCCCGCCGAATGAGCATCATCGAGCTGCGCGGAGTCACCAAGACCTACAACGGCACCGTCCACGCGCTGCGCGGGGTGGATCTGACGGTCGACTCCGGCGAGCTGCTGGCGATCATCGGGCCTTCCGGCTCGGGCAAGTCCACGATGCTGCAGATCATCGGCACCCTCGACCGGCCGACGGCGGGAAGCGTGCGGATCGCCGGGCACGACGTCCTGGGGCTGAGCGACCGCCGGCTGTCCGCGCTGCGCGCCCGGCACCTCGGCTTCGTCTTCCAGCAGTTCCACCTGTCGCCGGGGGTGAGCGCGCTGGACAACGTGGCCGACGGAATGCTCTACACCGGCACCCCGCTGCGCGTCCGGCGCGAGCGGGCGGCCGCGGCGCTGGACCGGGTGGGCCTCGGCCACCGGCTCGGCCACAAGCCGAACCAGATGTCGGGCGGCGAGCAGCAGCGTGTCGCCGTGGCCAGGGCCGTCGTGGGCGACCCGCCCCTGCTGCTGGCCGACGAGCCGACGGGCAACCTCGACTCGGCGGCGGGAGCCGAGGTCCTGAAGATCATCAAAGAGCTCAGCGAGGCGGGGACGACCATCGCGATCATCACGCACGACAGCGAGATCGCCGAGTGGTGTCCCCGGCAGGTGCGGGTCAGGGACGGGCTGGTGCTCCCATGAGACCGGCCAGGCTGAGCCTCCGCGACGTCCTCAGGGTCGGGGCGTCGGGGCTGCGGGCCCGCCCGGCCAGGGTGATCCTGTCGGCGCTCGGGATCGCCATCGGGATCGCCACGATGATCGCGGTCATCGGCATCTCGTCGTCCTCGCGGGAGCAACTGCTGCGCCAGCTCGACAAGCTGGGCACCAACATGCTGACCGTCTCGGCGGGCAACACCGTCTTCGGCGAGCCCGCCAAGCTGCCGCGCACCGCGGTCGACATGGTCTCCCGCATCGGCCCCGTCTTCTCCGCCGCCGCGACGGGGTCGGCCCCGGCGACCGTACGGCGGACCTCCCACATCGACGAGGCGGTGACCGGCGGCATCAGCGTCCAGGCGGCGACCACGTCCCTGCTGGAGACGCTGGAGGGCACGGTGGCGAAGGGCACCTGGCTGAACGACGCCACCTCCCGCCAGCCCGCCGTCGTCCTCGGCGCCAAGGCCGCCGAACGGCTGGGCATCACCCGCACCGGCGTGCGGGTGTGGATGGGCGGGCGCTGGTTCACGGTGATCGGGATCCTCCGCCCCACGCCGCTCGCCCCCGAGATCGAACGGTCGGCGCTCGTCGGCTTCCCCGTCGCCGAGGAACATCTCGGCTTCGACGGGCACCCGACGACGATCTACGAACGGTCGGCGGAGGAGGCGGTCGAGGCCGTGCGGGACGTGCTGCCGCGCACGGTCAACCCGGAGAACCCCAACGAGGTCGACGTCAGCCGCCCGTCCGACGCGCTGGCCGCCAGGGCCGCCGCCGCGGGCGCCTTCACCAGCCTGCTGCTCGGCCTCGGCGCGGTCGCGCTGCTGGTGGGCGGGGTCGGCGTGGCCAACACCATGGTCATCTCCGTCCTCGAACGCCGCCGCGAGATCGGCCTGCGCCGCTCGCTGGGGGCGACGAGAGGGCAGATCCGCGTCCAGTTCCTGTCGGAGTCGCTGCTGCTGTCGGCGCTCGGCGGGGTGGCGGGCGCGGTCCTGGGGGCGCTGGCGACGGTCGGGTACGCGATGTCGCGGGACTGGCCGCCGGTCGTGCCCCCGTGGGCGATCGGCGGCGCGGTGGCCGCCACGCTCGTCATCGGCACCGTCGCGGGGCTCTACCCGGCCATGCGCGCGGCCCGCCTGTCGCCGACGGTGGCACTGACCACCACCTGACCGGGTAGAGCCCCGCGACGGTGCCGATGACGAGCGTGGCGGTTCGAAGGCGAGCAGGGTGGCCTTGTCCCACTCTCCCTCGGGGATCGCGAT
>NZ_JBSGJX010000050.1:0-63493 GCF_053605785.1 Nonomuraea sp. NPDC003754 | reverse complement strand
CGCGCACTGCCTCTGCCTCCGCCCTCTGCCTCCGCCCCCGCCCTCCGCCCCCGCCCTCCGCCCTCTGCCTCCGCCCTCTGCCTCCGCCCTCTGCCTCCGCCCCCGGCCCTCGGCCTCGGCCCGGCGCCGCCCCACGTCCCCCGTCCCTTGGCCTCTTGCCACCGGCCCCCCTTGCCCTTGAGCCCAGGGGCCCGGGCTCCCTGCTCCCCGACTCCCGGCCCTTGCCCCCGGCCCGGCCCCAGACCACACCGGCCCCAGACCACACCGGCCCGAGCCGGGCACCAGCCCGGGCCGACCCCGGCATCGGCCCCCGACTCCCGCCCTGCCGCCCTTACCCCCGTCCCGCGGCTCGTGTCCCTTGCTCCCGGCCCGGTCCCGGTCCTGGAACCGGCCCGGACCCCGCCTGGCCTTGGGCGCGGGGCGTGGGCCAGGAGTCCGCTTGGCGGGCGTCAGGGGCGCCGCCGTGCGGGAGCCGCTCCATCGGTCGCGCGTGCCACCGGTGCGACAGGGGTGGACGGAGGAAATTTCCGTGAATCGCGGGACCATTGGTAAAAATCGCCTTTTGTGTGACAGATGGCGTTAACCAGGGGGTCATGATCTTGGGCCAGGCTACGGGCGTCCCACCCTAGATCGCCTCGGGAGCACCCGTGTCCAAGCTCAACCGCCGCTCCTTCCTCGTCACCGGGTTAGCTGCGGGCGCCACCGCCGCGCTCCCCGCCGCCGCCTCCGCCACTCCGGCCGAACCGGCCCCCGCCCCAGCCGCCGACCCCGCCACCGAGAGCGCCGCCACCCTGGCCTCGCGCGGTCTCAGGTCGGACCCCTTCACGCTGGGCGTCGCCTCCGGTGACCCCGACCACAGCGGCTTCGTCATCTGGACCCGCCTGGCCCAGCAGCCGCTCGCCGAGGACGGCATGGGCGGCATGCCCCAGCGTCCCTTCCTCGTCCTGTGGCAGGTCTACGCCGACGAGCGCTGTCGACGCGTCGTCCGCGCCGGTGTCGCGACGGCCGCCCCCGAGTGGGGCCACAGCGTCCACGTCGAGGTGGACGGCCTGTCGTCAGGGCGGGAGTACTGGTACCGCTTCCGCGTGGGCCCCTACGTCTCGCCCGTCGGCCGCGCCCTCACCGCCCCGCACCCCCTGGCGTACGGCGGAGCGCTGTCCATGGCGTTCGTCTCCTGCGCGCAGTACGAGCACGGCTACTTCACCAGCTACCGCCGCCTGGCCGAGGAGCACCCCGACCTGATCCTGCACCTGGGCGACTACCAGTACGAGTACACCAAGAACACCTACACCATCCCCGGCGGCAACGTCCGCCACCACGAGGGCCCCGAGACCGAGACGCTCGCCAACTACCGGCAGCGCCACGCGCAGTACAAGGCCGACCCCGACCTGCAGGCCGCCCACGCCGCCGCGCCGTGGCTGGTCGTGTGGGACGACCACGAGCTCGACAACAACTGGGCCGACGAGGTGGCGGAGAAGCCCGAGGTGCCGCAGCCGAACTTCCTGCAGCGCCGCGAGGCGGCCTTCCGTGCCTACTACGAGAACATGCCGCTGCGCCGTACCTCCATCCCGCAGGGCATCGACATGCAGCTCTACCGGCGGATCCGGTGGGGACAGATGGCCACCTTCCACATGCTCGACACCCGGCAGTACCGCGACGACCAGGGGTGCGGCGACGGCTACCGGGACTGCCCGGCGGCGGTGGACCCGGCCCGGTCCATCACCGGCGCGGCGCAGGAGGAGTGGCTGATCAACGGCTTCCACCACTCGCGCGCCCAGTGGGACATCATCGGCCAGCAGGTCTTCTTCGCCCAGCGCGACAACAACGCGGGACCGGCGAAGGTCACCAGCCAGGACGCGTGGGACGGCTACGTGGCCTCCCGGCGGCGCATCACCCAGGGCTGGATCGACGCGAAGGTGCGCAACCCGGTCGTGCTCACCGGTGACGTCCACGCTCACTGGGCCAGCGACCTGAAGCTGGACTACGACGACCCGACGGGGCCGTCCGTGGGCGCGGAGCTGGTGGCCACCTCCATCAGCACCGGCGGTGACGGGAAGGACTCCGACCCGGCCACGCATCCGTTCCTGAAGATCAACCCGCACCTCAAGTTCTACAACAACCAGCGCGGATACGTGCTGACGAAGATCGAGCGGGAGCAGATGTCGGCCGACTTCAAGGTCGTGCCCCAGGTGCAGACGCTCGGGTCGGAGGTCTACACCAGGGCGACGTTCGTGGTGGAGGACAGGGTGCCCGGCGTGCAGCAGACGTACCTGCGCCCGATGGACCCGTCGCTGCGCGCGGCGTCCGAGATGACGATCGAGGAGACGGTCCGCCTCGAGACCGAGCGCCCGTAGACCACGCGGGGACGGCCTCGACGTCCGGAACCCCTGCCGCCTGCCCTCGGGCCCGGTGGCGGGGGTTCTTGCGTGGTTCCCCGCAGCGGCGACCGGGCCGTGCCCCTCCTCCAGGACGACCCCCCGCGGAGGCCGCCCGGTAGGAAGAGCACGGCCCGTCGTGGTGTTGAATCAGGGGAACCCGGACCACGAAGGAAGGACGACCGTGCCCAAGATCGGTGTACTCGCACTCCAGGGAGACGTGCGCGAACACGTCCGCATGCTGGAGGAGGCGGGGGCGGAGGCGACGGCCGTGCGCAGGATCGCCGAGCTCGAGGCCGTCGACGGGCTGGTCATCCCCGGCGGGGAGTCCACCACGATGTGGAAGCTCGCCGAGATCTTCGAGCTGCTGGAACCGCTGCGCCTGCGCGTCAAGGAGGGCATGCCCGCCTACGGCTCGTGCGCCGGCATGATCATGCTGGCCGACCGCATCCAGGACGGCATCGAGGGCCAGCAGACGATCGGCGGCATCGACATGGTGGTCAGGCGTAACGCCTTCGGCCGCCAGGTCGACTCCTTCGAGGCCGATCTGTCCTTCGCGGGCGGCCCCGTACATGCTGTCTTCATCCGCGCCCCATGGGTGGAATCGGTGGGTTCCGACGTCGAGGTGCTGGCGACCGCGCCCCCTGGGGATAGGATCGTCGCGGTCCGACAGGGACCGCTGCTCGCGACATCGTTCCATCCGGAGCTGACCGGAGACACTCGCGTGCATGAATATTTCGTCAACATGGTGAGGGAGCTCTAGGTCATGTCCGGCCACTCCAAATGGGCTACGACGAAGCACAAGAAGGCCGCGCTCGACGCCAAGCGCGGCAAGCTGTTCGCGAAGCTCATCAAGAACATCGAGGTGGCGGCCAGGACCGGTGGCCCTGACCCGGATGCCAACCCCACCCTCTTCGACGCCATCTTCAAGGCGAAGAAGAACTCGGTGCCCAACGACAACATCGAGCGCGCCCGCAAGCGCGGCGGCGGCCTCGAGGCGGGCGGCGCCGACTGGCAGACCATCATGTACGAGGGCTACGCCCCCGGCGGTGTCGCGGTCCTCATCGAGTGCCTGACCGACAACCGCAACCGCGCCGCCTCCGAGGTCCGCGTCGCGCTCACCCGCAACGGCGGCTCGCTGGCCGACCCCGGTTCGGTGGCCTACATGTTCAACCGCAAGGGTGTCGTGATCGTCCCCAAGGACGGGCTGTCCGAGGACGACGTGCTGACCGCGGTGCTCGAGGCGGGCGCCGAGGAGGTCAACGACCTGGGCGAGTCGTTCGAGGTCGTCTCCGAGGCCGGTGACCTGGTGCCGGTGCGCAAGGCGCTGCAGGAGGCCGGCATCGACTACGACTCGGCCGAGTCGAGCTTCCTGCCGACGCTCAACGTCCCGCTCGACGAGGACGGCGCGCGCAAGGTCTTCCGTCTCATCGACGCGCTCGAGGACAGCGACGACGTCCAGAACGTCTACGCGAACTTCGACGTCAGCGACGACATCATGGAGAAGCTCGACGCCTGAAAACGGCTCGCGGCGGATGTCCCGCAGTGCGTAGGTTGACCTGCTGTGGAAATTCGTGATCTGAGCCCGGACGACCTCGACGCCGTCCTCGACACCCGCAAGCGCTCCTTCGGCCCGTTGCCCGCCGACCTCGCCGACAACTGGCGCGCAATGGCGCTGGCCACCCTGGAGCAGGGACGCTTCCTCGGCGTCTTCGACGGCTCGAGGGTGGCCGCCGCCGCGCGCCTGCCTGGTTTCACCCAGTGGTGGCACGGCAGGCCGCAGCCGATGGCCGGGGTGGCGGGTGTGGTCGTCAACCCCGAGGACCGCGGACGCGGCGTGGGCAGGCGGCTCATGCGGGCCGTCCTCGGCAGGGCGGCCGAGCTGGGCGAGGCCGTCTCGGCCCTCTACCCGGCCACCACGCCGATCTACCGCTCGCTCGGCTGGGAGCACGCGGGCGCCGAGAACGCGGTGACCCTCGCTCCCGAGGCGCTGCGCACCATCGGCCCGGCCGAGCAGGTCAAGCTGCGCAGGATGGGGCCCGACGACGTCGCCGAGGTGATCGCTATCCTCGGCCGCGTCCACGCCGCCAACCGCGCCAGCGGGCCCATCTGCTGGGACGAGGCCGCCTGGCGGCGCTACCTCGACGAGGATGACGACTTCCGCTACCTGGCCGACGACGGGTTCGTCGCCTACCGATGGGACGGGGGCGACATCGCCGTCGACAACCTCGTCGCCGGCTCGGAGGCGACCGCCCGCGCGCTGTGGGCCATGGTCGGCACCTCCTCCTCGATCGCCAAGAAGGTCACCGCCGTGGTCGCGCCGAACGACCCCGTGCTGTGGCTGGTGCGCGAGCGGGCCAAGGAGCAGGTCAAGCAGACGAGGTGGATGTTCCGGGTCGTGGACGTGGCCGAGGCGATCGCCAGGCGAGGCTTCCCGTCGGTGGTCTCGGCGCACGCCGTGATCACGGTCGACGACCCCGAGCGCCCGGCCAACAGCGGCACGTGGCGGCTGGAGATCTCCGGCGGCTCCGGTACGGCCGGCGCCGCCACGGGGCAGGGGCCGCGCTTCACCGTCAACGGCCTGTCGGCGCTGTACGCCGGGATCCCGACCTCGACGCTGCGCCCGGCCGGCCTGCTGACCGGCCCGGAGGAGTTCGACGAGGCGCTGGACGCGGCGTTCGCCGGCACGCCGTACATGATCGACTACTTCTGATCGTCCGGCTCGGGCCCGCGCCCGCCGGGCGGCGCCGTGGAGCGAGGCGCGTTCGCCGTGCGCCGCCCGCCCAACCAGGGTAGAGTTCGCTGCCGAACAGATGTTCGGCAGCGAACGGAGGGCGGGCCGTGCGGGTGATGGGCGTCGACCCAGGGCTGACCAGATGCGGCCTCGGGGCCGTCGAGGGCCGCCCGGGCGCGCAGCTCAAGCTCGTCGCCGTCGGCGTGGTGCGCACCTCCGCCGACGACGAGCTCGGCGCCAGGCTCGTCGGCATCGAGCGCGGCATCGAGCGGTGGCTCGACGACGTGCGGCCCGACGCGGTGGCCGTCGAGCGCGTCTTCGCCCAGCACAACGTCCGCACCGTGATGGGCACCGCGCAGGCGGCGGGCATCGCCGTGCTGTGCGCCGCCAGGCGCGGCCTGCCGGTGGCGCTGCACACGCCCTCGGAGGTCAAGGCCGCCATCACCGGCAGCGGCACCGCCGACAAGAAGCAGATCGGCACCATGGTCACCAGGCTGCTGCGGCTGGCGGAGATGCCCAAGCCCGCCGACGCGGCCGACGCCCTCGCCCTGGCCATCTGCCACGTGTGGCGCGGCGGCACCCAGAACAGACTGGCCGAGGCGCTGGCCAAGGCATCGAGAGGACGTGCGCTGTGATCGCGTCGGTTTCCGGGGTCGTGGCGGCCGTCGCGCCCGACTCGGCGGTGATCGAGGTCGGCGGGGTGGGTGTGCTGGTGCACTGCACACCCGGCACGCTGGCCACCCTGCGGGTCGGCGAGCCCGGCCGGCTGGCCACCTCGCTGGTCGTCAGGGAGGAGTCGCTCACCCTGTACGGCTTCGCCACCGACGACGAGCGCACGGTCTTCGAGCTCGTCCAGACGGCCAGTGGCGTGGGCCCGAAGCTGGCCCTGGCCATGCTGGCCGTCCACACGCCCAACTCGCTGCGCGTCGCGGTCGCCTCGGCCGACCTCAAGGCGCTGACCAGGATCCCCGGCATCGGCCAGAAAGGCGCCCAGCGCATCGTGCTGGAGTTGAAGGACAAGCTCGGCACGCCCGAGGAGGCGGTCAACGCCGCGCTCAACGGCGACGCCGCCCTGCCGCTGTGGCGCGAGCAGGTCCACTCGGGTCTGGTCGGCCTCGGCTACTCCACCAGGGACGCCGACGAGGCGATCGCGCTGGTGGGGCCGCAGGCCGACGCCGAGGTGGCCGCGGGCCGGCAGCCGCAGGTGGCGGTGCTGCTCAAGGCGGCGCTCAGGGCGCTGAGCGTCCGATGAGGCCGGCGGTGGCGGGAAGCGGGCGCCCCGGCGGCGGGGAGATGGCATGAGCATCGAACGTGACCTGGTCTCGCCCGACGCCGAGGGCGACGAGCTGCAGATCGAGGCGGCGCTGCGGCCCAAGCGCCTGGCCGACTTCATCGGCCAGGCGCGCGTGCGCGAGCAGCTCTCGCTGGTGCTGGAGAGCGCGCTCAAGCGGAACCGGCCGCCCGACCACGTGCTGATGAGCGGCTCGCCGGGGCTGGGCAAGACCACCCTGGCCATGATCATCGCAGCCGAGCTCGGCGCCCCGCTGCGGATCACCTCGGGCCCGGCCCTGGAGCGCGCCGGCGACCTGGCGGCGATCCTGTCGACGCTGACCGAGGGCGAGGTGCTGTTCATCGACGAGATCCACCGGATGGCCCGCCCCGCCGAGGAGATGCTCTACCTCGCGATGGAGGACTTCAGGGTCGACATCATCGTCGGCAAGGGCCCCGGCGCCACCGCCATCCCGCTGGAGATCGCGCCCTTCACCCTCGTCGGCGCCACGACCAGAGCGGGCCTGCTGCCGGCGCCGCTGCGCGACCGGTTCGGCTTCACCGCCCACATGGACTTCTACGAGGTCGCCGAGCTCGAACAGGTGCTGCGCCGCTCGGCCGGGCTGCTCGGCGTGACGCTGCCCGAGGAGGGCGCCCACGAGATCGCCAGGCGCTCGCGCGGCACGCCCCGCATCGCCAACCGGCTGCTGCGCCGGGTGCGCGACTTCTCCGAGATCCGCTCCGACGGCGTCATCACCCGCGACGTCGCCTCGGCCGCGCTCAACCTCTACGAGGTCGACGCCGAGGGACTCGACCGGCTCGACCGGGCGGTGCTCGGCGCGCTGCTGCGCAAGTTCGGCGGCGGCCCCGTCGGGCTGTCGACGCTCGCCGTGGCCGTGGGGGAGGAGCCGGAGACGGTCGAGGTGGTGGCCGAGCCGTTCCTGGTGCGCCAGGGGCTGCTGGCCCGCACGCCGCGCGGGCGGGTCGCCACCACCGCCGCCTGGCTTCACCTGGGCCTCACCCCTCCGCCGGAGGCGCCCTTCTGACCGAGACGCCCGCCGCCGGGCCGGGACGGCAGGACCCGGCCGCCGGAAACGCCACGAAACGGCGCGGTCACAGAACGGTTGCAAGCATTGCGAATTGGGAACTTCCCCGCGCGCCGAATCGCTGCCTCGTTGCCGGGTTTCGCAACAACCGCCTACACTCCGTGGCTTGGCTGGCTGTGTAAGCTGATGGGCTGAGCGGCGCGGCCCCTCGACGCAACGCATGGAATTTCCGGCTCGACGCCGGTGTCATCATCTTGACAGACGATGGAAGGTCGCCCTCGTGGACTCAGCAACGCTTATGAACATCCTGCCGCTTGTGCTTCTGGTGGTGGTGTTCTACTTCCTGCTCATCAGGCCGCAGCGCAAGCGGCAGCAGGAAGCCGTTCAGATGCAGAACTCGCTCGCGCCCGGCGCCCGTGTGATGACCACCACCGGCCTGTTCGCCACCGTGGTGGCTGTCGACAACGAGGACGTCATCCTGGAGGTCGCTCCCGGCGTCGAGACCCGCTGGGTGAAGGCCGCCATCGGTCGGGTCGTCACCCCCGTCGCCGATGACAAGCTCGCCGCGACGGAGCCTGAGACGACCGAGACGAAGGAATCCGCCGTAGCCGACGAGCCGGTCGACCGCAACGACGACGAGGACACCAACAGCAAGAAGTCCTGACCAGCTTGCGGCCGACCCCTACCTGAAAGAACAGACGACCAGTGGCCCGACCGACCAGCGGCCAGAGCAAGCCGGGGCGCACGCTCCTGGTGCTTCTGGCGCTCATCTTCGCCATGGGCGGGGCGATGTTCCTGCAGCCGGCGTTCACGCCGAAGCTCGGACTCGACCTCGCAGGTGGCACGACGGCGACACTGTCGCCGATCACTCCGAACGGCTCTCCCCCCTCTGAAGAGAGCCTCAACCTCGCCGTCAACATCATCCGTGACCGGGTGAACGGCACCGGAATCTCCGACGCGGAGGTCGCCAAGTCGGGCGACAACATCGTCATCTCGGTTCCCGGCGCAGGCAAGGACGAGGTCATCAAGCTGGTCGGCACCACGGCGGAGCTGCGCTTCCGCCAGGTCCTGGCCGCCGAGGCGGCCCAGCCGCAGCCGAGCACCATGCCCACCCAGGCGCCGACGCCCTCGGGCTCAGGACAGCCTTCCACGCAGCCGAACGGGCAGTCGTCCGACCGGCCTTCCACGCAGCCGAGCGCCCGCACCTCGGCCAACGCGCCCACACCCAGCGCCTCCCCGACGGGCAAGGCCCTGTCGTCCGCGCTGACCTCGCCCAACCCCTCGCCCTCCGCCGCTGCGACCGGCGAGCGGAAGAGCCAGAACCAGGACCAGAACAAGGGCCAGGACAAGGGCCGGAACGCCAAGGCGACCCCGTCCGCGACGCCGAGCGCCCAGCCCAGCGCGCCGACCCAGGACTCCGCGCTGGCCGGCATCGACCCCGCGCTGGTCAAGCAGTACAACGAGCTCGACTGCGCCAAGAACAAGCAGCAGGGCGTCCAGGACGACCCGAGCAAGCCGTACGTCACCTGTGACGCCGACGGCACCGCCAAGTACATCCTCGACAAGGCCAGGGTCGTCGGCACCGACATCGACACGGCCAGCGCCGGCGTGCAGCAGACCACCGGCCAGTGGGTCGTGCAGCTCAACTTCAAGAGCAAGGGCGCCACGGCGTGGTCGACCCTGACCACCGAGGCCTACCAGGCCCAGCCGCCGCGCAACATGGTCGCCGTGGTCCTCGACGGCGTGGTCATCACCGCGCCGAACATCAACGAGCCCATCCCCGGCGGCCGGGCGGAGATCTCCGGCGGCTTCACCCAGCAGACCGCGACCGCGCTGGCCGACCAGCTGAAGTACGGCGCGCTGCCGCTGAAGTTCGTGCGCAGCTCCATCGACACGATCTCCTCCACCCTCGGCCAGGACCAGCTGCGCGGCGGCCTCATCGCCGGCGCCATCGGTCTCGGCCTGGTGGTCATCTACTCGCTGCTGTACTACCGCGGCCTCGGCGTGGTCGCGGTGCTGAGCCTCCTGATGGCCTCGGTCATCACCTACGAGGCGGTGGTGCTCCTCGGCACCTACGCGGGCTTCAGCCTGTCGCTGCCGCACATCATCGGTCTGGTGGTCTCGATCGGTATCACAGCCGACTCCTTCATCGTCTACTTCGAACGCATCAGAGACGAGATGAAGGAGGGCAGACGCTCGCTGCGCGCCGCCGTCGAGGTGGCGTGGGTGCGCGCGCGGCGGACGATCCTGATCGCCGACGCGGTCATGTTCATCGCCGCCGTGGTGCTCTACTTCCTGGCCGTCGGCGGCGTCGCCGGCTTCGCGTTCGCGATGGGTCTGACCACGCTGATCGACGTGGTCGTGGTGTTCCTGTTCACCAAGCCGTTCATCGCGCTGCTGGCGAGGTTGAAGTTCTTCGCCAAGGGGCACAAGCTCTCCGGTCTCGACGCCGAGCGCATGGGCCCGGAGACTGTTCGTACGACCACTCCGCAGGAGGCCTGACATGGGACTCGGGCGTCGCCTCTACCGTGGCGAGATCGACGTCGACTTCGTCGGCCGCCGGAAGCTGTGGTACAGCCTTTCGGCCTTCCTGCTGCTGTTCTCCGTCGCCGGCCTGATCTTCAGCGCCGTCACCCATGGCAGCGCGCTCAACCTGGGCGTGGAGTTCAAGGGCGGCTCGGTGTTCTCCTTCGCCGCGCCGCAGGCCGGCATCGAGAAGGTCCGCGAGACCATGACCGAGGCGGGCGTCCACCAGCCGATCGTCCAGCAGGCCGGCGGTAGCTGGCGGGTGACCACCGAGACCCTCGACGAGGCCAACCTGTCCAGGGTGCAGCAGTCCGTCGCCAAGGACCTCGGCGTCGACCCCGCGCAGATCTCCATCACCTCGATCGGCGCCTCCTGGGGCGGTGAGGTGGCCACCAAGGCCTGGCTCGGCCTCGTGGTGTTCATGTTCGCGATCATCCTGTATCTGAGCATGGCCTTCGAGCCGAAGATGGCCTTGGCGGCGATCGTCGCGCTGCTGCACGACCTGGTCATCACGGCCGGCATCTACGCGTGGTCGGGCTTCGAGGTCACCCCCGCGACCCTGCTGGGCTTCCTCACCATCCTCGGCTACTCGCTGTACGACGCGGTCGTCGTCTTCGACATGATCAAGGAGGTCACCGCCAAGCTCGGCACGACCTCCAAGAAGACCTACACGATGGCCGCGAACGACGCGCTCAACCACACGCTGATCAGGTCGCTGAACACCTCGCTGGTGGCCATCCTGCCGGTGGCGGCGATCCTGTTCATCGGCACCACGCTGCTGGGCGCAGGCACGCTGAAGGACCTGTCGCTCGCCCTGTTCGTCGGCATGCTGGTCGGCACGTACTCCTCGCTGTGCGTGGCCACGCCGCTGCTGGTGACGCTGAAGGAGCGCGAGCCGAAGTACCAGGCGATCGCCAAGCGGCTGGCGTCCACCGGCGGGGGCAAGAGCGGCGGCGCCAAGCGGCCCGCCACCGCCAAGAACTGACCGCTCGACGCTGGGCGCCGCCCCCGTCCCTTCTCACGGGACGGGGGCGGCGTCGTGCCGGGCGGCCGGGGTGTGGGATGGTGGTGCGTCCGACAGGCGGACGCACCGGACGGAGAGGAAAGAGAGCCCGACGTGAGCGAGCTGAGCCAGCTGATCCTCGAGCGGATCAGGGACGTCAACGACTACCCGAAGCACGGGGTCGTGTTCAAGGACATCACCCCTCTGCTCGCCGACCCGCAGGCGTTCACCGCGGTGGTCGACGCGCTCGCCGGCTGCTTCCCCGGGGTGGACAAGGTCGTCGGCATCGAGGCGCGCGGCTTCATCCTGGCCGCTCCCGCCGCCTGCCGGGCCGGGGCGGGGTTCGTGCCGGTCCGCAAGAAGGGCAAGCTGCCCTCCACCACCCTCGAGGCCTCCTACGAGCTGGAGTACGGCTCGGCCACCATCGAGGTCCACCAGGACGCCTTCGGCCCCGGCGACCGGGTCGTCATCGTCGACGACGTGCTGGCCACCGGCGGCACCGCCGAGGCGACGGTGGAGCTGGTCAGGAGGGCGGGAGCCGAGGTCGTCGGCGTCGCCGTCCTGATGGAGCTGGCCTTCCTGAAGGGGCGCGAGCGGCTGGAGGGTGTCGACCTGAGGGCGCTCGTGATCGTGTGATGGGCGACCGGCCGACGCGCGGGTGACATGGCTGGATACACTGAGGGATCTGGACTCGAACGTGAGGAGTCTGTGTGCCCCGTGAGGTAGTCGTGCCCGACGCCACCGACGCCGGTAGTTCCGAAGGGATGTCCGGCGCTCCAGCGGCGCGTCGCCGACGGTTTGGGGGTGGGGCCATGAATCCGGTGCTGGAGCCGTTGTTCCGGACGGTCCGCGCCACCCATCCCAAGGCGGACCTGCGCCTGATCGAGCGTGCCTACGACGTGGCCGCCTACCACCACCGCGACCAGAAGCGGAAGAGTGGCGACCCCTACATCACGCACCCGCTGGCCGTGGCGACGATCCTGGCCGAGCTCGGCACCGACGACGAGACGCTGTGCGCCGCCCTGCTGCACGACACGGTCGAGGACACCGCCTACAGCCTGGACGAGCTGCGCGCCGACTTCGGCGACAAGATCGGGCTGCTCGTCGACGGCGTCACCAAGCTGGACAAGGTCAAGTTCGGTGACGCCGCGCAGGCCGAGACCGTGCGCAAGATGGTCGTGGCGATGTCGCGCGACATCAGGGTGCTGGTCATCAAGCTCGCCGACCGCCTCCACAACATGCGCACGATGCGCTACCTGCCGGAGCACAAGAGGCAGCAGAAGTCCCGCGAGACGCTGGAGATCTTCGCCCCGCTGGCCCACCGCCTGGGCATGAACACGATCAAGTGGGAGCTCGAGGATCTCGCGTTCGCGATGCTCTACCCCAAACGCTACGACGAGATCGCCCGCATGGTCTCCGAGCGGGCCCCGCGCCGCGACCTGTTCCTGCAGGAGGTCATCGAGAAGGTCTCGGCCGACCTGCGCGACGCCAGGATCCGCGCGGTGGTCAAGGGCAGGCCGAAGCACTACTACTCGGTCTACCAGAAGATGATCGCCCGCGACGTGGCCTTCGACGACATCTACGACCTGGTGGGCATCCGGGTCCTGGTCGACTCGGTCCGCGACTGCTATGCGGCGCTCGGAACGATCCACGCGCGATGGAACCCGGTGCCCGGCCGGTTCAAGGACTACATCGCGATGCCCAAGTTCAACATGTACCAGTCGCTGCACACCACGGTGATCGGTCCCGAGGGCAAGCCGGTCGAGCTGCAGATCCGCACGCACGCGATGCACCACAGGGCCGAGTACGGCGTGGCCGCCCACTGGAAGTACAAGGAGGAGGCGGGCAGCCCCGGTCCTGCGGGCAAGGTCAAGCCGGGCGGCGACATGGCCTGGCTGCGCCAGCTGCTCGACTGGCAGAAGGAGACCTCCGACCCGGGGGAGTTCCTGGAGTCGCTGCGCTTCGACCTGTCGGTGTCGGAGGTGTACGTCTTCACCCCGCGCGGCCAGGTGGTGGCGCTGCCCGAGGGCGCGACGCCGGTCGACTTCGCCTACGCCGTCCACACCGAGGTGGGTCACCGGTGCATCGGGGCGCGCGTCAACGGCCGCCTGGTGCCGCTGGAGTCGCGCCTGGGCAACGGCGACACCGTGGAGATCTTCACCTCCAAGTCGCCCGACGCGGGTCCCTCGCGTGACTGGCTGAAGTTCGTCAAGTCGGGCCGTGCCCGCAACAAGATCAGGCAGTGGTTCTCCAAGGAGCGCCGCGAGACCGCGATCGAGGCGGGCAAGGAGGCCATCGGCAGGGCCATGCGCAAGCAGGGGCTGCCGCTGCAGCGGCTCATGTCGGGCGAGGCGCTGCTGGCGCTCGCCCGCGACCTGCGCTACCCCGACGTCTCGGCCCTCTACGCGGCCGTCGGCGAGGGCCACGTCGCCGCGCAGACGGTCGTGCAGAAGCTCGTGACGTCCATCGGCGGCGTCGACAGCGCCGAGGAGGACATCGCCGAGGTCTCCCTGCCGACCAGGCTCAGCCGCCGTCCCAGGGGCGGCGGCGGTGCGGGCGTCGTCGTGGCGGGCGACTCCGACGTGTGGGTACGGCTCTCGCGCTGCTGCACCCCCGTGCCGGGCGACGACATCGTCGGGTTCGTCACCCGCGGCCACGGCGTGTCGGTGCACCGCTCCGACTGCACCAACGTGCAGCAGCTCAAGGAGCAGCCCGACCGCCTCGTGGAGGTGACGTGGGCGCCCAACGAGGACTCGGTGTTCCTGGTGGCGATCCAGGTGGAGGCGCTCGACCGGCCCCGCCTGCTGTCCGACGTCACCCGCACGCTGTCCGACCAGCACGTCAACATCCTGTCGGCGTCGGTGACCACCTCCCGCGACCGGGTTGCGGTCAGCAAGTTCACCTTCGAGATGGGCGACCCCAAGCACCTGGGTCACGTGCTGAAGGCGGTGCGCAGCATCCAGGGCGTCTACGACGTCTACCGGGTCAGCGGAGCCTCTGGCGGATGAACACCCACAGGTAGAGCCCCCAGCCGAAGGCGACGATCGCCAGCGTGAGCAGCGGCTGCACGGACGTGCCGAGTTCGGCCACGGCCTGCCGGCACACCGCGATCGTGATGGGCACGGTGTAGCCGAGCAGGAAGGCCAGGCCGAGCACCCGGCCGGCGATGACGAACCAGGCGTAGATCCGCACCGAGCGCGGCGCCTGCCGGTGCCGCCGCCGCAGGTAGGCCTGGGCGTCGGCCATGAGGTTCTTGTTGCCGGTGGCGTTGGCGAAGGCGTAGTAGACGTCGGTGCGCATGAAGAACAGGAACTGCCAGACGATCTGCGAGGCGCAGATGACCATCACGAGGCGGGCCACGGCGTTCTCGGTGACGTACAGCGCGCAGGCGGCTGCGGAGACCAGGAACAGGTCGGTCCGCATGCCCGCCAGGTGCGCGCGGTAGCGGGCCCGGCGGGGCAGCCGCCAGACGCCGGTCACGTTGGTCTGGACGACGAGGAACTGCAGGCGGGTGCCGAGCGACAGCTCGGCCCGCACGCCCAGTGAGCGGGCGGCCAGGATGTGGCTGAGCTCGTGGACGAAGACGAGCACCCACGAGCCCACGGCGAACGACAGGGTGAACGCGAGGCTGTTCGACCACACCAGGCCCGACATGCCGGACACGATGCGCGGTTCGGCGACGACGGCCGCGACGGCGCACAGCGCCAGCAGCCCGACGAGGGCGTCGGCGACGGGGGAGAAGAGCAGGCGCACGTGCTCCGGCCGGACGCGGTCCCAGGGGCTGGGCGGCAGCTCGGGTTCCTCGAGCAGCCCCATGCTCTCCAGGCCGCCGACGAAGGCCGCCACGTCGACGTCCGTGCCGTGCCGCTCCAGCACCTCCTTCCTGACCTCCTCGACCGTCCTGGAGCCGTCCAGCAGCGCCAGCACCTTGGCGGCGATGCCCGGCACGTTGACGAACCGCGCGCCGTTGCCGACCACGTAGTCGTCGGGACCGTCCTCGACCACGCTCAGGAAGCTCAGGTCGGGCCTCATCCGCAGACCTCGCACCCGGGCAGGCGTTCGAACGGGTGCGCGGTGGTGCTCAGGTCGAGCAGGTCGAGGTGCACGGTCCTGCCCTCCAGGGCGGGCGCTCCCGTGCCGGTCAGGTGGCGGACGATCTCGGCGGCCAGCAGGCCGGAGACCGCCGCGCAGAGCGGGCCGAAGGCGGGGACGGTCCGGCTGGCGTTGTCGGCGGTGGGCAGCTCGGCCGTGCCGTACGGCTCGGCCAGCCGGCGTTCCCTGCAGGTCAGGCAGCCGGTCCTGCCCGGTACCACGAGGGGGCCGACCAGGCCGACGTGCTGGTTGAACCCGCCGGTCACGAACGGCACGCCCGCCTGCACGCAGGCCTGGTTGACCCAGCGGCGGATGTGCGGCTGCGGGGTGTCGACGGTGTTGACCACGAAGTCCTCGCCCGCGGCGGGGACGTCGGCCGCCCCCTGGATGCGGCGCCGGATCTCGACGATCTCGGCGTCGGGCTGGTGGGCGCGCAGCCGGTCGGCGGCCGCGGCGACCTTGGACCTGCCGACGTCGGCGGGGGTGTAGAGGTGCTGGCGGTGCAGGTTGGACGGCTCGACCTGGTCGTCGTCGACGAGCGTCAGCCGCCGCACGCCCGCGGTGACCAGCTGGACGGCGACCGCGCCGCCGATGGCGCCGGCGCCCAGCACGGTGACCCGCCGGGCGGCCAGGTCCCGCAGGGCGGTGACCGCCTGGCCGGCGGGATGGAACATCGACAGGAACAGCGCCTGCCGGGACAGCCGGTCGTCGGCGGTCAGCGCCGCCAGGTCGGTCTCGGTGACCAGGAGGCGGGCGGCGAGCAGCCGGTCGATCGCGGCGTCTATTTCGCCGGGAGTGACGCCGTCGAGCAGCGGGTAAAGTTCTTGTCTCGATCGTGGACGCCGGGCGCAGAGCCGGAACAGCTCGCGTAGCGGTTTTTCCGCCGGTGACAGGATGCGGCCCGTGGGCGGAAAGTCGCCGAGCCTGACCTGTTCCCGTGAATCGTCGACGAACAGAGGGAAAGCCGGATTCACCTGAATCCGTTCGCGCATGGGCGGGGCTCCGTGAGAGGTGGTGTGGGGCCTCCACCGAGGCCCCACGGACGGGTTTCAGCAGCTGTTGCTGTTACCGGTGGTCTCTACCTCTTCGACGGGCTTGATCTCGATTGTCATCTTGACCCCTTTCGCCGATATCTGCGAGTCCCATGATCGTAGGAACCCGCGGCGAAATATGGGGAGGCCCAATGACCCTGCGTGACCGCTTTTCGCGGAACAAGCACCGACTCCATTCGGGGACGGAGAACGGGAATGCCGGCTTGTCAGAAAAGAGCCGATAAAAAGGCTCCGGGTGGCGCACCACCCGGAGCCTCCGGCAGGGATCAGCTGAACTCGGCGAGCGTGCGCTCGGCCTCCTCCAGCCACGAACGGCGGGCCGCCAGCGCCTCCTCGGCGTCCTTGACCTCCTTGGCGCGCCCGGCGGCCTGGGCCTTGCCGAGCTTCTTCTCCAGCTGCTCGATCGAGGTGCGCAACTGGTCGACCGTGCTCTGGGCACGAGCCCTGGCCTCGGGGTTGGAGCGCTTCCACTCCGCCTCCTCGGCCTTGCGGACCGCCTCGTCGACGCGCCGCAGCCCGCCCTCCAGCCGGTCGCGCTGCTCGCGCGGCACGGGACCGACGGCCTCCCAGCGCTCGAGCAGCGTGCGCAGCGCGGCCCGGGCGTGGCGGTGGTCGGTCACCGGCAGGATCTTCTCCGCCTCGACCAGCAGCGCCTCCTTGGCCTCCGCGTTGGCCGCCAGCGAGGCGTCACGCTCGGCGAAGACCGCGGAACGGGCCTGGAAGAACTGGTCCTGAGCCGCCTTGAACCTGGCCCACAGCTCGTCCTCGGCCTCGCGCGAGGCCCGGCCGGCCGACTTCCACTGCTGCATGAGCTCGCGGTAGACGGCGGCCGTCTGGCCCCAGTCGGTGGAGTCGGCCAGCGCCTCGGCCTCGACCACGATCCGCTCCTTGTAGGCGCGGATGCCCTCGCGCTGCTCGTCCAGCCCCGCGAAGTAGGCCTTGCGCCGCTTGGCGAAGGCCGTCCGGGCCGCCGACAGCCGCTTCCACAGGGCCGCCTCGGTGACGCGGTCGATGCGCTCGGCGGCCTTCCACTCCTCCACCAGCTGGCGCAGCCGCTCACCGCCCGACTTCCAGTGGGTGGTCTCGTCGGCGATGCGCTCGGCCTCGCCGACGATGCGCTCCTTGACCGCCTTGGCCTCGGCCCTGGCCAGGTCACGCGCGGCCTTGACCTCCTCGCGGCGCTTGGCGACCAGCTCGCTGAGCGCGTCGAGACGCGTGACCAGCGCGCCCAGGTCGCCTATGGCGTGGGCGTCGGCGACGGCCTCGCGCAGCTTGACGATGCTCGCCTCGGCCTGCGCAGGAGCCAGGTCGGTGCCCTTGACGCGCTGTTCGAGCAGCTGGACCTGACCGGCCAGCTCGTCGTACTTGCGGTGGAAGTAGGCCAGCGCTTCTTCGGGCTCACCGGCCTGCCAGGACCCGACGGCCCGCTCTCCCTCGGCCGTACGCACGTAGACGGTGCCGTCGTCGTCTACCCGGCCCCACGGGTCGGTGCTCACCGTGTCCTCCCGCACTCTCATCAGACCCTTCGGGACTACTGCCCCTAGTTGTATTACGTCAGCTCTTGGCAGAGATTGTCACGTCTTTGATTTCGACCGTCTCCTTGGGTGCGCCCGTGCCGTCCGGACCAGGAGTGATGACGCCCGCCTTGTTGACCTTGTCGAGAATGTCGAGACCCTTGGTGATGGTACCGACAGGCGTGTAGTCGGGGGTCAGCCCGATGTCGCCGTAGACCAGGAAGAACTGGCTGCCCGTCGTGCCGGGCTCGCTGGTCTTGGCCATGGCCATGACGCCGCGCTTGTAGGTGGCGCCTTCGAGGTTCTCCTCGGCCAGCCGGTAGCCGGGGCCGCCCTGGCCGTCGCCCTGCGCCTTGCCGTCGGCCTTGGCCGTCGGGTCGCCGCACTGCAGCATGGGGAACTGCGCGCTGCCCAGGCGGTGGCACTTGCTGCCGTTGTAGTACTTCTTGGCGGCCAGGTGCTTGAGCGAGTTGACGGTGCACGGGGCCTTGACGCCGTTGAGCTCGACGACGATGTCGCCCTGGCTCGTCTTGAGCGTCATGACCGCGTCCTTGGCCTCGGCCTTGGCCGGCGGCAGCCCGACGTCCTTGACCGTGCCGCTGGTGTCGGGCAGGTAGCCGCACTCGCCCGTCGCCGGGTCGAAGGGCTTGGGGCCGGCCGCGGCCGACGTGGAGGTGGAGGGCGCGGCCGACGGCGAGTCGGAGGCGGCGCTGTTGCCGCTGCCGCCGAGCAGGGCCACGGCGGCGATGACGCCGCCCACGACCACGAGGACGCCCACGGTGGATCCGATCACGGCGGTGCGCTTGGCCTTGGCTTCGCGTTCGGTGCGGCGCTGCATCTGCCGCTCGTAGTGCTCACGTGCCAGCTGACGCTGGCGGTCCTTGCCCGTGGACACCGCTTTTGCCTCCCTATCGAATCAACTGAGGTGGGCGAATCGTATCGGCCAACCGGTTATGGTTCGCAGCCCAGCGGCCAGCACCGGTACGCTTCGGTTACATTCTCATCCGCTTTCTTGACGAGACTCAGCCGAGGCAGATGCTCATCGCAGGCTTCCCCGCAGGGGCGTTCCAGACCAACTGCTACCTCGTGGCGCCGGCCGCCGGCGAGGAGTGCGTGATCGTCGATCCTGGCCAGGACGCCGTCGACGCCGTCGACGACCTGCTCCGCGAGCACCGGCTGAAGCCCGTCGCGGTCCTTCTCACCCACGGCCACCTCGACCACGTCTGGTCGGTCGCCCCCGTCTGCGGCGCGCGTGACATCCCCGCGTGGATCCACCCCGAGGACCGCCACCTGCTGAGCGACCCGGCCGCCGGCTGGTCGCCCACCTCCGGCCAGCTGTTCGGGGGCATCACGCTGAGCGAACCCGACGACGTGCGGGAGCTGTCCGACGGCGCCGTCGTCGAGCTGGCGGGGATGGAGTTCGTGGTCGACCACACCCCGGGCCATACCAGGGGGTCGGTGAGTTTCAGGCTGCCTCCAGAGGAGATCATGTTCTCGGGCGACCTGCTGTTCGCCGGCTCCATCGGCCGCTCTGACCTGCCGGGCGGCGACTACCCGACGATCCTGCGCAGCCTGGCCGCCAAGTGCCTGCCGCTGCCGGACGAGACGGTCGTCCTGCCGGGCCACGGACCGCAGACCACGATCGGCCGCGAGCGCGCGACCAACCCTTATCTCAAGGAAGCCGCGCCGCACGCCGGTCCCACACGAGGGATCTGATGACTTTCCAAGCACCCAAGGGCACCTTCGACTGGCTGCCGCCCCGCTCCGAGCGGGTCCTCGCCGTCCGGGAGACGCTCGTCGCCCCCGTACGGCAGGCGGGCTACGGCTACGTCGAGACGCCCGTGTTCGAGGACACCGAGCTGTTCAAACGCGGCGTCGGCGAGTCGACCGACGTCGTGTCGAAGGAGATGTACACCTTCCCCGACAAGGCGGGCAGGTCGCTGACCCTGCGCCCGGAGGGCACCGCCTCGGTCGTGCGCGCCGTCCTGCAGCACAACCTGCACACCGGCCAGCTCCCGGTGAAGCTGTGGTACTCCGGCAGCCAGTTCCGCTACGAACGTGCCCAGAAGGGCCGCTACCGCCACTTCTGGCAGGTCGGCGCGGAGGCGCTCGGCGCCGAGGACCCGGCGCTCGACGCCGAGCTGATCGTGCTGGCCTGGCGCGGTTTCCGCGACCTCGGCCTGCGCGAGGTCACGCTGCTGGTCAACTCGCTCGGCGACCAGGGCTGCCGCCCCGCCTACCGGGCCGCGCTGCAGGACTTCCTGCGCGCCCTCGACCTCGACGAGGACACCAGGGCCAGGATCGAGATCAACCCGCTGCGCGTGCTCGACGACAAGCGCCCCGAGGTGCAGGAGCAGCTCACGGGGGCGCCGCTGGTCGTCGACCACCTGTGCGAGGCGTGCAAGGCCTACCACGAGGAGGTTCGCGCCCTGCTGACCGCCTGCGAGGTGCCCTTCACCGACGACCCGCGCCTGGTGCGCGGCCTCGACTACTACACCCGCACCACCTTCGAGTTCGTCCACGGCGGGCTCGGCTCGCAGTCGGCCGTCGGCGGCGGCGGGCGCTACGACGGGCTCAGCGAGATGCTCGGCGGCCCGTCGCTGCCCAGCGTCGGCTGGGCGCTCGGCGTCGACCGCACGCTGCTGGCGATGGAGGCCGAGG
Organism: Nonomuraea sp. NPDC003754; assembly: GCF_053605785.1. Lineage (NCBI taxonomy): Bacteria > Bacillati > Actinomycetota > Actinomycetes > Streptosporangiales > Streptosporangiaceae > Nonomuraea > Nonomuraea sp. NPDC003754. Next base: position 43,221 of record NZ_JBSGJX010000050.1, on the reverse strand, counting down.
GCCTGCTCGGCGACGAGGCCGGCGGCCGCGTCCAGGTGTACGGTGTCCCGCTGGGCGACGAGGCACGCCGCCGGATGTTCCTGCTCGTCGAGGAGCTTCGAGGGGCGGGCCTGTCGGCCGACATGGCCTTCGGCGGCAAGGGGCTCAAGGGCGCGATGAAGGGCGCCGACCGCTCGGGCGCCCGCTTCGCGCTGATCCTCGGAGAGCGTGACCTGGCGGCGCAGGCCGTCCAGGTGAAGGACCTGACCACCGCAGAGCAGACCGAGGTGCCGCTGGCCCAGGTCGCCGATGTTTTGAAGGGAAAGCTGCAGTGATTCGCACGCACAAGGCCGGCGAGCTCCGCAAGGAGCACGCGGGCCAGCAGGTGACGCTCGCGGGCTGGGTGGCCCGCCGTCGTGACCACGGCGGGGTCGTCTTCATCGACCTGCGTGACGCCTCGGGCTCCGCGCAGGTGGTCTTCCGCGAGGAGGACGACGCCCACGGCCTGCGCAGCGAGTACTGCGTGAGGGTGGTCGGCGAGGTCAGGATCCGCCCCGAGGGCAACGCCAACCCCGATCTGCCCACCGGCGAGATCGAGGTCGTGGCCGACTCGGTCGAGGTGCTCAGCGAGGCCGCGCCGCTGCCGTTCCCGATCGAGGGCGGCACGGGGGTGGCCGAGGAGGTCCGCCTGCGCTACCGCTACCTCGACATCCGCCGCCAGCAGGTCGCCAACGCGATGCGGATCCGCTCCAAGGCCACCTACCTGGCCAACGAGGTGATGAACGAGCACGGCTTCGTCTACGTCGAGACGCCGACGCTGACCCGCTCGACGCCCGAGGGCGCCCGCGACTTCCTGGTGCCGGTGCGCCTGCAGCCGGGCAACTGGTACGCCCTGCCCCAGTCGCCCCAGCTGTTCAAGCAGCTGCTGCAGGTGTCGGGCCTGGAGCGCTACTACCAGCTGGCCAAGTGCTACCGCGACGAGGACCTGCGCGCCGACCGGCAGCCCGAGTTCACCCAGATCGACATCGAGATGTCCTTCGTGGACCAGGACGATGTGATCGCGGTGGGCGAGGCGCTGATCGCGCGGGTCTGGAAGGAGATCCTCGGCTACGAGATCCCCATGCCGCTGCCGCGCATGCCCTACGCCGAGGCGATGGCCCGCTACGGCTCCGACAAGCCTGACCTGCGCTTCGGTCAGGAGCTCGTCGACATGACGGAGTACTTCGCGAACACCACCTTCCGCGTCTTCCAGGCCCACTACGTCGGCGCCGTGGTCATGCCCGGTGGTGCGTCGCAGACCCGCAAGGAGCTCGACGCCTGGCAGGAGTGGGCCAAGTCCCGCGGCGCCCGTGGCCTGGCCTACGTGCTGGTCCAGGAGGACGGCACGCTCGGCGGCCCCGTCGCCAAGAACCTGTCGCCCAACGAGGCCGCGGGCCTGGCGGACAAGGTGGGCGCCAAGCCGGGTGACGCGATCTTCTTCGCCGCCGGTCCCCGCAACTCCTCGCGCGACCTGCTCGGCGCGGCCCGGCTCGAGATCGGCCGCCGCTGCGGCCTGATCGACGAGTCGCAGTGGTCGTTCCTGTGGGTCGTCGACGCGCCCATGTTCGAGGAGGACGGCGAGGGCGGCTGGACCGCGGTCCACCACCCCTTCACCGGGCCCAAGCCCGAGTGGGCCGACAACTTCCAGGAACATCCGGGCGAGGCGCTGGCCTACGCCTACGACATGGTCTGCAACGGCATGGAGATCGGCGGCGGCTCCATCCGTATCCACCGGGCCGAGATGCAGCAGCGCGTCTTCGACGTGCTCGGCATCAGCAAGCAGGAGGCCGAGTCGAAGTTCGGCTTCCTGCTGGAGGCGTTCAAGTACGGCCCGCCGCCGCACGGCGGCATCGCCTACGGCTGGGACAGGATCTGCATGCTCCTGGCGGGCGGCGAGTCGATCCGCGACGTGATCGCCTTCCCGAAGACCGCCTCCGGCTTCGACCCGCTGACCGGCGCGCCCACGCCGATCACCGTCGAACAGCGCAAGGAGGCGGGCGTCGACGCCAAGCCGAAGGACGAGGTGTAGGAACCGGGCGACCGCCCGCGGAACGAGCCGGTGGCGTGGCCGAGGCCGCGCCACCGGCTCGTCGGCGTCAGAACCGGACGGGCAGCGCGGCGAGGCCGCGCACGACCGAGCCGGTCAGCCGCCAGCTCAGCTCCTCCTCGGCGCAGCCCAGCGCGAGGCCGGGCAGCCGGTCAAGCAGGGTGCCGATGGCGATCTGGCCCTCCATGCGGGCCAGTGGCGCGCCGAGGCAGAAGTGGATGCCGTGGCCGAAGGCCAGGTGCCTGGTGTCGGCGCGGGTGATGTCGAGCGTGTCGGGCGCCGCCACGACCGCGGGGTCGCGGCCCACCGCGCCGAGCGAGATGTGCACCATGGCGCCCCGCGGGATGCGGGTGCCGGCGATCTCGAGGTCCTCGGCGGCGAAGCGCGGGGTCGAGCGCTCGACGGGCCCGTCGTAGCGCAGGAACTCCTCGACCGCGTTCGGCAGCAGCTCCGGCCTGGCGCGCAGCAGCTCGAGCTGGCCGGGGTTGCGCAGCAGCGCGAGCACGCCGTTGCCGATCAGGTTGACCGTGGTCTCGTGGCCGGCGATCAGCAGCAGGCTGAGCGTGGAGAGGAGCTCCTTTTCGGTCAGCTCGTCCAGGGACACCAGCGCGCTGATCAGGTCGTCGCGCGGCGCGGCCCTGCGCTGCTCGGTCAGGTCGCGGAAGTAGCCGGTGGTCGCCCTGGCCGCCGCCCTGCGCCGTTCGACCTCGTCGGGCTCGAAGGTGGGGTTGACCAGCAGGGCCGACCATTCGCGGAACAGGTCGCGGTCCTCCGGCGGCACGCCGAGCAGCTCGCAGATCACGATGATCGGCAGCGGGAAGGCGAACGCGTCCAGCAGCTCGGCCCTGCCGCCGGCGAAGGCGTCGATCAGCTCGTCGGTGATCTGCTGGACGCGCGGGCGCAGCTCCTCCACCCGGCGCGGGGTGAAGGCCTTGGAGACGATCCTGCGCAGCCGCGTGTGGTCGGGCGGGTCGGAGGAGAGCATGTTGGCGTCGAAGAGGAGGTCGTCCTCGGTGGCGATCGCCCTGAAGTAGTCGCCGAACCGCTGCATGTCCTTCGACAGGCGCGGGTCGTTCAGCGCGGCCCTGCCGTGCTCGTGATCGATGATCAGATAGGCCTCGAAGCCCGGCGGGAAGTCGATCGGGAAGACCGGTCCCTCGCCTCGTAAGGGGGCGTAGACGGCGTAGGGGTTCCTGCTGAACTCGGGGGTGAACAGGAACTCGAAGGGCAGCTTGTCAGGCACGCGGGCCACCCTGGATCGTGACCGGGAGGGCGGTCAGCGAGCGCAGGATGGAGCCGCTGAAGCGCCAGCTCAGCTCCTTCTCCTCGCAGCCGAGCGCGAGGCCGGGCAGCCGGGTGAGCAGCGAGCCGAAGGCGATCTGGGCCTCCATGCGGGCCAGTGGCGCGCCGAGGCAGAAGTGGATGCCGTGCCCGAAGGCGACGTGCCGGTTGTCTTCGCGCGTGACGTCCAGGGAGTCGGCGCGCTCGAAGGCCTGGGGATCGCGGCCCGCCGCGCCGATCGAGACGTGCACGAAGCTGCCCTTCGGGATCTGCGTCCCGGCGATCTCCATGTCCTCGAGCGCGATGCGGAAGGTGCCGCGCTCCACGGGCGCGTCGAAGCGCAGGAACTCCTCGACCGCGTTCGGCAGCAGGTCGGGCCGGGCGCGCAGCAGCTCGAGCTGGTCGGGGTTGCGCAGCAGGGCCAGCATGCCGTTGCCGATGAGGTTGACGGTCGTCTCGTGGCCGGCGATCAGCAGCAGCGCCAGCGTCGACAGCAGCTCCTGCTCGCTCAGCTCGGTGCTGGTGACCAGCGCCCCGACCAGGTCGTCGGTGGGGGTGGCGCGCCGCTGGGCGATCAGCTCCCTGAAGTAGGCGCGCAAGGCGTCGCCGGCCTCGTCGCGCTGCCTGGCCAGCTCCTCGTCGAAGGCCGGGCGGACCAGTGCGCCCGACCAGTGGCGGAAGTCGGCCCGGTCGCTGTCGGGGATGCCCAGCAGCTCGCAGATCACGATGATCGGCAGCGGGAAGGCGAAGGCGTCGATCAGCTCGATCGTGTCGCCCTCGAAGGCGTCGATCAGCTCGTCGGTGATCTGCTGGACGCGCGGGCGCAGCTCCTCGATCCTGCGCGGGGTGAACGCCTTCGACACCAGCCGCCGCAGCCGCGTGTGGTCGGGCGGGTCCGACATCAGCATGTTGTCGGCCAGCACGGGATTTTCCTGCGCGATCGCCTCGCGGAACCAGTCAGGGCCGTTGGTCAGGCTCTTGGACAGGCGCGGATCGTTCAGCGCGGGCCTGACGTGCTCGTGGTCGATGATCACGAACGAGGACGCGCCGGGCGGGAAGTCGATCGCGTGGACGGGCCCCTTCGCCCGGAGTTCGGCGTAGACCGCGTACGGGTCGGTGCTGAACTCCGGGGAGAGGAAGAACTCGAACGGAAGTTTGTCGGTCACAGCCTCCAGCGTGCCCCTGCGTGGCGGGGCGGCGGCGGCGTTGTGACCTGAATCACTAGGAGAAGCGCACGTCCTTGATCACGACCGGCTTCTTCGGCGCGGTGGTGCCGCCGTCGCCGGTGATGTCGTTGGGGTTGACGATCAGGTCCTTCTCGGTCTTGGCGAGGCCCAGCATCATCTCCATGCCCTTGCTGACCGTGCCCAGCACGCCGTACTCGGGGGAGACCTGCGTGTTCTCGTTGGACAGGGAGATGGCGAACTGGCTGCCGTTCTGGCCCGCGGCGCCCGACGGCTGGGTGACGAACACGACGCCCTGGGAGTACGGGATGCCGACGTTCTCGTCGCCGTAGGTGAAGCCGGACGATCCCTGACCGTCGGTGGGGTTGACCCCGTCGGCCTTGGCCAGCGGGTCGCCGCACTGCAGCAGGTGCACGCCCGCGGCGTCGGGCGTGACCAGGCGCTGGCACCTGGTGTTGTCGTAGAAGTTCTTCTTGGCCAGGAAGGCCAGCGCGTTGACCGTGCACGGCGCCTGCTCGGTCATGAGGTCGATGACGATCTCGCCGCGGTTGGTGACGATCGTCATCTGCTTGAGCTTCTTGTTGGGCCGCTTGCCCGGCAGGCCGACGAACTTGGTCGGGATGGCCGGGTCGTTCTGCCTCTTGTACTCGCAGGTCACCGGCCCCGCCGACGCCGTCGGGCTGGCCGAGGGCACCGCGGGGACCGAGGTGCTGGCCTTGGGGGAGGCGGAGGCCTCGGCCACGGGCGTGGCGTCGCTCTTGCCGATCATCGTGGTGGCCGCGACGATGCCGCCCGCCACGAGCGCCACGGCGACGCCCGCGCCGATGAAGGTGTTGCGCCTGGCCTTGGCCGCCTGCTCGGCCGCACGCTGCGCCTGTCGCTCCTTGTGCTCCCGCGCCAGCTCGCTCTGGCGGTCGTCGCCGCTCACCGGTATTTCCTCCACGTTTGCCGACACATGACCAAACTGCTCCGCGCATGCTATCGGGGTTGGGAATGTGCTGGACGTAAGTAGCTGGTGGGAGAGATGGGGCTTATGTCCTGAGAAGTAGATGAGAAACCGGTCTCAGCGAACCTCGGCGTGGTGGGATCCGTAGTCATATGAGAACGGAGTCGTGAAATGTTCAACGAGATCCTGGGCCTCCCCGCGCACCCACTGATCATCCACTTCGCGGTGGTGCTCACCCCGCTGCTGGTCGCCGCCTCCGTGGCGTACGCACTCGTGCCCCGCTTCCGGCCGTCCCTCGGATGGGCGGTGGTGGCGCTCGCGCTCGCCGCGCCCGCCGCGGTCTTCGCCGCCCGCCAGAGCGGCGGCGCCCTGAAGGCGGCCCGGTTCTCGCAGGTGGAGGGGGAGCTCGGGCAGCGCATCGCCGAGCACCAGAGTTTCGCCCTGCCGCTGCTGCTGGCCACGACCGGCCTCGGCCTGGCCGCCCTGCTGATGGTCTTCCTGTGGCGGGCCGAGCGGCGCGTGCCCGCCTGGGCGGCGTCGGCGGTGACGGTGGCGCTGGCCGTCGCGGCGGGCTACTACGTGTTCCGAGCAGGGGATTCGGGCGCCAGGGCGGTGTGGGCCCTGTAGGCTCGATTTGTGGAGAGTCTGTTCGATTCGGCCGCGGAGGAGGCCACCCCCCAGCCCCTGGCGGTGCGGATGCGCCCCCGCGCCCTCGACGAAGTGCTCGGCCAGCGCCACCTGCTCGGCCAGGGCACCCCGCTGCGCCGGCTGGTCGAGAGCGACGCGCCGATGTCGCTGTTCCTGTGGGGGCCGCCGGGCACCGGCAAGACCACGCTCGCCTACGTGGTCGCCGGCGTCACCAAGCGCCGCTTCGTCGAGATCTCCGCCGTGTCGGCCGGCGTCAAGGACGTCCGTGCGGCCATCGACAACGCGCGCCGCGAGCTCGGCATGACGGGCAGGCAGACCGTGTTGTTCGTCGACGAGGTCCACCGCTTCAACAAGGCCCAGCAGGACGCCCTGCTGCCCGCGGTGGAGAACAGGTGGGTCACCTTCATCGGCGCCACCACCGAGAACCCCTTCTTCTCGGTGATCTCGCCGCTGCTGTCACGCTCGCTGCTGCTGACCCTCGAGTCGCTGTCCGACGACGACATCCGCGCCGTGCTGCGGCGGGCCGTCACCGACGAGCGCGGCCTGTCCGGCCGCGCCACGCTCGCCCCCGAGGCGCTGGAGCACCTGGTACGGCTGGCGGGCGGTGACGCCCGCCGCTCGCTGACCTACCTCGAGGCCGCCGCCCTGCTGGCCGACGACATCACGGTCGAGGTCGTCGAGAAGGCGGTCGACAAGGCGGCCGTCCGCTACGACCGGCAGGGCGACCAGCACTACGACGTCATCAGCGCGTTCATCAAGTCGATGCGCGGCTCCGACGCCGACGCCGCGCTCCACTACCTGGCCCGCATGATCGAGGCCGGGGAGGACCCCCGGTTCATCGCCCGCAGGATCGTCATCTTCGCCTCCGAGGACGTCGGCCTGGCCGACAACACCTGCCTGCAGACCGCGGTCGCCGCCGCGCAGGCCGTCCAGCTCATCGGCCTGCCCGAGGCGGGCATCAACCTGGCCCACGCGGTCATCCACTGCGCGCTGGCCCCCAAGTCCAACGCCGTGGTCAAGGCCATCGGGGCGGCCGCCGACGACGTGCGGCGCGGCCTGATGGGCCAGGTGCCAGGCCACCTGCGTGACGCCCACTACCCGGGCGCGGCCAAGCTCGGCCACGGCAAGGGCTACAAGTACCCCCACGACTTCGAGCACGGTCTGGTCCGCCAGGACTACGCGCCCGAGGAGGTGCGCGAGCGCCGCTACTACGCGCCGACCAGGCACGGCGCCGAGGCCGGCGTCGCCGACCGGTGGTCCAGGATCCGCGACTTCCTGCGCGGATCCTCGTGAGCCTGCACCACGTGGAGCTGTGGGTCGACTCGCTGGAGGCGGTCCTGCCCGGCTTCACCTGGCTGTTCACCAGACTCGGCTACGAGCCTCACCAGGAGTGGGAGGGGGGAAGGTCGTGGCGGCACGGAGCCACCTACATCGTCGTGGAGGAGTCGCCGGCGCGGGTGCGGGAGCCGTACGACAGGATGCGCCCTGGCCTCAACCACCTGGCCTTCCACGCCGACGACGTCGACGCCATGGTGGCCGAGGCGCCGGCGCACGGATGGCGGCTGATGTTCGCCGACCGGCACCCCCACGCGGGCGGCCCCGGCCACTACGCGGCCTACCTGGAGAACGCGCAGGGCTTCGAGGTGGAGCTGGTGGCCGGAGCGCGTCGGGCGCCGGAGTGACTCGCTCGGCGCGACATACACCCAGCAGGCAGTCGAGTGGTATCCGGCACGATAGGGTCTTTCCCATTCCACGACGCCAACGGGGACGGATCCGCTGATGCTGACCGCAGGAGAACTGGCCGGGCTGATCGTCGCCATGGCCTGGGCGATCCTCGTCTGCTTTCTCGCCATGGTGCTCGTCAAGCTCGCGCGGCTGCTCAGGGAGACCACCAAGATGGTCTCCGACCTCAACGACCGGGTCGTGCCCCTGCTGGAGGACATGAGCATGACCGTCAACGAGGCCAACCGGCAGCTCGTCGCCGTCGAGGCCATCACCCGCGACGTCAAGCAGGTCAGCGGGCACGCCGCCAAACTCAGCGCCGTCACACAGACGATCTTCACCGGGCCGCTCATCAGGGTCTCCGCCCTCAGCCACGGCGTGCGCAGGGCCATCGAGGTCCGCAAGCAGCCGCGCAGGAGGCGGCGGTGATCAGGCGGCTGTTCTACATGGCGCTCGGCGCGTTCGGCGCCGTGTGGGTGATGCGCAAGCTGCAGACCCTCAAGCCCGACCACGTCGCCCGCAGGGCCGCCGACGGTGCCAGCGGGCTGCTGCTGCAGGTGAGAGACTTTACCTCCGAGGCGCTCGGCGAGGCCGCCGACCGCGAAATCGAGTTGCGATCCCGTTTCGGGCTCGACAACCCTGACACAACCCACTAACGCAAAGGATGGCCGCTGATATGGAGTCGGCAGAGATCGCCCGCCGCTTCCTGCGCTTCTTCGAGGAGCGTGGGCACAAGGTCGTGCCCTCGGCCAGCCTGATCGCTGAGGACCCGACGCTGCTCCTGGTGCCTGCGGGCATGGTGCCCTTCAAGCCGTACTTCCTGGGGCAGCGCAAGCCTCCGGCGGCACGGCTGGCCAGCGTGCAGAAGTGTGTGCGCACCCCCGACATCGACGAGGTCGGCAAGACCACCAGGCACGCCACCTTCTTCCAGATGCTCGGCAACTTCTCCCTCGGCGACTACTTCAAGGAACTGGCGATCCCGTACGCCTGGGAGCTGCTGACCAAGCCCGAGTCGGAGGGCGGCTTCGGCTTCCCCGAGGACCGGCTCTGGGCGACGGTCTACCTCGACGACGACGAGGCCTTCGACATCTGGCACAACAAGGTCGGCGTGCCGGTCGAGCGCATCCAGCGCCGCGGCCTGGCCGACAACTACTGGCACATGGGCGTGGCCGGCCCCGGCGGCCCCTGCTCGGAGATCTACTACGACCGCGGTCCCGAGTACGGCCGCGAGGGCGGGCCCATCGCGGACGAGAACCGCTACCTCGAGGTCTGGAACAACGTCTTCATGCAGGACCAGCTGAGCGCGGTCCGCAACAAGACTGACTTCGACATCTCCGGCGAGCTGCCCAACAAGAACATCGACACCGGCATGGGCCTCGAGCGCATGGCGGCGATCCTGCAGGGCGTCGACAACATCTACGAGATCGACACCACCTACAAGATCCTCGACAAGGCCGCCGAGCTCACCAACTCGCGCTACGGTCGCGACCCGCGCGCCGACGTCAGCCTGCGCGTGGTCGCCGACCACGTCCGCACCGGCACCATGCTGGTCGCCGACGGCGTCGGCCCGAGCAACGAGGGCCGCGGCTACGTGCTGCGCCGCATCCTGCGCCGCTCCATCCGCAACCTGCGCCTGCTCGGCTCGGGCGAGGAGCGCTACATGCACGAGCTCACCGCGGTCGCCATCGACGTGATGGGCGAGCAGTACCCCGAGCTGAAGAACGACGCGCCGCAGATCCACGCGGTCATCGACGCCGAGGAGACCTCCTTCCTCGGCACGCTGCGCACCGGCACGGCGATCTTCGACGTCGCCGTCGAGGAGACCAAGCGCAAGTCCGGCACCACGCTCTCCGGCGACCAGGCCTTCCAGCTCCACGACACCTACGGCTTCCCCATCGACCTCACCCTGGAGATGGCGGCCGAGCAGGGGCTCAAGGTCGACGAAGAGGGCTTCCGCCGCCTGATGAAGGAGCAGCGCGAGCGCGCCAAGGCCGACGCGGCGGCCAAGAAGACCGGCAACGCCGACATCTCCGTCTTCGGCGAGCTGCTGGAGAAGGCGGGCACGGTCGAGTTCCTCGGCTACGACCTGACCACGGCGGAGTCCAGCGTGGTCGGCATCCTCGTCGACGGCGTCCCGGTTCCCGTGGCCGGCGCGGGCTCGACCGTCGAGGTCGTGCTGGGCCGTACCCCCTTCTACGCCGAGGGCGGCGGTCAGCTCGCCGACCAGGGCGTGCTGCGCACCTCGGGCGCGCAGGTCGACGTGCTCGACGTGCAGTCGCCGATCAAGGGCCTGGTCGTCCACCGCGGCAAGGTCCGCACCGGCGAGCTGCGCCTGGGCGACGAGGTGCAGGCCGAGGTCGACGTCGAGCGCCGCAAGGCGATCTCGCGCAGCCACAGCGCCACCCACCTGGTGCACCGCGGCTTCAAGAACGCCCTGGGCGAGTCGGCGGCGCAGGCGGGCTCGGAGAACTCGCCCGGCCGCTTCCGCTTCGACTTCACCTCCGCCGGCGCCGTGCCGCCCAGCGTGCTGCGCGACGTCGAGGACGAGGTCAACGCCGTCCTCATCAACGACCTCAGGGTCAACGCCTTCTACACCTCCCAGGCCGAGGCCAGGGCGATGGGCGCGCTGGCCATGTTCGGCGAGAAGTACGGCGACGAGGTCCGCGTCGTGGAGATCGGCGACTACTCCCGCGAGCTGTGCGGCGGCACCCACGTCCACTCCTCGGGCCAGCTCGGCCTGGTCAAGGTGCTGGGCGAGCAGTCGGTCGGCGCGGGCGTGCGCCGCGTGGAGGCGCTGGTCGGCATCGACGCCTTCCGCTTCCTGGCCCGCGAGTCGCTGCTGGTCGCCCAGGTGACCGAGCAGCTGAAGGCGCGCCGTGAGGAGCTGCCCGAGCGCATCGAGGGCATCGTCTCCCGGCTGCGCACCGCCGAGAAGGAGCTGGAGAAGCTGCGCTCCGCGCAGGTGCTCCAGATCGCCGGCGATCTGGCCGCGCAGGCCCGTGAGCTGCATGGAGTCTCTGTCGTGACCCACCGCGCGCCTGATGGAACCGGGCCCGATGATCTGCGTAAGCTCGCGCTTGACGTGCGCGGCAGGTTCGCCGGCGACCGTCCGGCGGTCGTCGTGCTCGCCGGGGTCCCCGCTGACCGTCCGGTGGTGGTTGCCGCGGTCAACGAGGCGGGGCGCGAGCGGGGGCTCAAGGCCGGGAGACTGGTCGGCGTCGCCGCCAAGGCGCTTGGGGGTGGCGGTGGCGGCAAGGACGATGTCGCGCAGGGCGGGGGCACCCGTCCTGAGGCGATCGACGAGGCGTTGCGCGTGGTCGGCGAGACCATCGCGGAGCAGCTCACCTGACATGAGATTCGGCGCACGACTCGGCGTCGACGTCGGGTCCGTACGCATCGGAGTGGCCCGCAGCGACCCCTCGGGACTGCTGGCCACTCCGGTGGAGACCGTCAGACGCGGTGCGGGCGACCTCGACCGCATCGCCGTCCTGGTCGAGGAGCACGCGGCGATCGAGGTGATCGTCGGGCTGCCCACCTCGCTGTCGGGACGTGAGGGCCAGGCCGCGGTGCTGGCCCGCACCTTCGCCGTCGACCTCGCCGTACGGCTGGCACCCGTGCCGGTGCGGCTGTTCGACGAGCGGCTGACCACGGTCGCCGCCCAGCAGGGGCTGCGGGCCAGCGGCGTCAAGGCCAAGAAGCAGCGCTCCGTCGTCGACCAGGCGGCCGCCGTCGTGCTGCTGCAGGACGCGCTCGACGCGGAGCGAGCCACAGACCGGCCACCAGGCAGACCCGTCGATCCGCCCGAAGCGGCGGACGACGGGTCTGCCCGGTGAGCGGGCCGGACGACGAGGGACCCCGCACGACGCCGGGACGTCCCCTGGAGGACACGGCTCCGCTGCCGGTGGCCGAGCTGCCGTCGAGCCGGCGGCCCGGCGACGACGACGGTGACTCGCTGGCCGAGGTGATCCCCTTCAGCAGACCGGCGGAGGACGAGGGAGAGACCGGCGGCGACGGGCCCGACCTGCCGGCCGCCGGCTGGGCGACCTCGCCGGCAGCCGATCGGGCGGCCTCCGGCCGGCGCCGGGCCAGGCGCAAGGCGGCCACGCTGGCGGGTGGCGCCGCCGCCTCCGTGCTGGCGCTCGGCGCCGCGGGGTTCGTGGTGCTGAAGCCGTACGTCATGCCCGCGGACTTCGACGGGGCGGGCACGGGAGCGGTCACCGTGCACATCCACCCGGGAGCCAGCGCGGGCGACATCGGGGCACTCCTGACCGAGGCCGGCGTGGTGGCCAGTGCCCGCTCGTTCGCCAACGTGGCGCAGGAACGTTCCAAGGCGGCGAGCCTGTATCCCGGGCACTACCTGCTGCGCAAGGGGATGGCCGCCGCCGCGGCGCTCGACTTGCTGCTGACGCCGAGTGCCAGGGTGGTCAAGCGGGTCACGCTGCCCGACGGCATGCGGCTGTCGGAGGCGCTGCCGTACCTGGCCAAGCAGTCGGGCATCCCGCTCCAGGACTTCCGGACGGCCAGGGTCGCCACGCTGGGCCTGCCCCGCTACGCCCGCGGCCTGGAGGGCTTCCTCTTCCCGGCGACCTACGAGGTCGAGCCGGGCGGCACGGCGGCCGACCTGCTCAGGCGGATGGTCACCCGGTTCAGGGAGGCGGCCGCGAGCATCGGCCTCGAGTCACGTGCCGCGGGGGTCGCGCTCACGCCGCTGGAGGCGGTCACCGTGGCGAGCCTGGTGCAGGCCGAGGGCGGCAGGGACGGCGACTATCCGAAGATCGCTAGAGTGATCTACAACCGGCTCAGGAGCGGCACCCCGCTCCAGCTCGACGCCACCGTCACCTATGCGCTCAACCGGCGCACGCTGAAGCTGTCGCAGGACGATCTCAGGGTGCGCTCCCGGTACAACACCTACCGGCACAAGGGCCTGCCTCCGGGGCCGATCGCCAATCCGGGGGAGAAGGCGCTGCTGGCCGCGTTGCACCCGGCCAGGGGCGATTGGAACTGGTTTGTGACAACCAACCCGGAGCATAGAATCACGAAATTCACCGACAAAGAGAGTGAGTTCGTGAGATACCGGGAAGAGTTGAACGACTACCTCGGGACCCATTGATGCTGCTCGGGGCCTGCTTAGTCCCGCCGAGGACCGGGGCCGGGGCGGAGGCGCGCACGCCTGCCGCATCCCCTAGCATTGCTACACATCGTGATAACCGCTGGTCACCGGCTCAAGGCCGGCGGATCCCCTCGTTCGGCTCGGTAACCCCCACCGGTTTGGTGTTCCCCCTTGACGCCAGGCCGTCCATACCGGGAGATTGGCCACCGCATCTATGAACGATCTCGACATGGACTTTTTGCTAGGCTCCGAGGACGACGAAGGTCGGGCCAGGGGCCGCTCTCGCGGTTCCGGCAAGGTGGGCCGTGGCCGCCGCAGGCGCAGGCGCCGCAACCGCGGCGGATTCCTCGCCCCGCTGCTCGCTGTGATCGTCCTGGTGGGCATCATCGGCGGTGGCGGCTACTACGGCTACCTGTGGCTCAGCGACGCGCTGGTGCCCGACGACTTCAAGGGACCCGGCACCACCGAGGTGGTCATCCAGGTCAAGGACGGCCAGACCGCTGCCGACGTCGCCAAGACTCTGCAGGCGCAGGGCGTGGTGGCCAGCGAGCGCGCCTTCACCAACGCCATCGCCGCCGCCGGCAAGAGCTCCGAGCTGCGACCCGGCCAGTTCACCCTGAAGAAGGGCATGTCGGCCGCTGCCGCCGTCGAGGCGCTGGTGTCGGGCAAGAAGCTGCAGAACACCGTCCTGATCAAGGAGGGGGAGCGGCTCACCAAGGTGTTCGACATCCTTGCCAAGCAGACCAAGAAGTCGCGCAAGGAGTTCGTCGCGGCGGCCAAGGACAAGGAGGCCATCGGCCTGCCGTCCTACGCCAAGAGCCTGGAGGGCTACGCCTTCCCCGCGACCTACGAGTTCGAGCCGAACGCCACTCCCACCCAGATGCTCACCCAGATGGTCGACCGCTACACGCAGGCGGCGTCGGCCACGAACCTGGAGGAGTCGGCCAAACAGCTCGGCCTCACCCCGGGGCAGATCATGACCGTCGCCAGCATCGTGCAGGCCGAGGCGGGCACGTACGAGGACATGCCGAAGATCGCCGAGGTGATCTACAACCGTCTGTCGCGCAAGCCGGCGATGAAGCTCCAGATGGACAGCACGGTCATGTACGCGCTGAACAAGTACGGCATCGCCGCCTCCCACGCCGATCTGGAGACCAAGTCGAAGTTCAACACCTACATGTACGAAGGACTGCCGCCGGGGCCGATCAGCAACCCGGGCGAGCACGCGATCGAGGCGGCGCTCAAGCCGAGTGACAGCGGCTACCTGTACTTCGTGACGACCGACCCCAAGAACAAGGTCACCAAGTTCACGGCCAGCGAGGCGGAGTTCTGGAAGCTGAAGGCGGAGTTCGAGCGCAACGGCGGCGGGTGACCGGTCCGGCCCGCGGGCTCGTCGCCGGCTCGGCGTGGGCTCGGTGCAGGCTGGGCTCGGCGCCGGCGTGGGCTCGGTGAGGCGTGGTCCCGTGCCGCCGGGTGGGGCTAGCGCGGGCCTGCCGTGCCGGGCGATAGAGTCCTGGAGACCCAGGGCGCGGTGAAAGGAGCGGGTGTGCGGACCACGGGACGGGCGGCGGTGCTGGGCTCGCCGATCACGCACTCGCTCTCGCCGTTCCTGCACCGGGCCGCCTACCAGGCCATGGGCCTGACCGGCTGGACCTACGAGGCGCGCGAGTGCGACGAAGCCGGCCTGCCCGCCATGCTCGACGCCGAGGACTGGGCTGGGCTGTCGCTGACGATGCCGCTCAAGCGCGCCGTGCTCCCGCTGCTCGACACCGTCTCCGACCTGGCCGTCGCGGTGGGCGGCGCCAACACGGTGGTGTTCGCCGGCGGCGCCAGGCACGGCGACAACACCGACGTCCACGGCATCGAGCAGTCCCTGGCCGAGGCGGGCATCCCCGCCCCCGGCTCGGCGCTGGTGCTGGGTGGCGGCGCCACGGCCGCCTCCGCCCTGGCCGCGCTGCGCGGCCTCGGCACCGGCGCCGCGACACTCGTCGTGCGCAACCCCGCGCGGGCGGGGGAGACGATCGAGGTGGCCGAGCGGCTCGGGATGGCACTGGCGGTCGAGACGTTCGACAAGCTCGACGCGTTGCTCGACGTCGACCTGGTGGTCTCCACGCTGCCCGGTGGCGCCGCCGATGCTTTCGCGGGCCAGGTGGCGCGGGTCCCCGCGCTGTTCGACGTCGTCTACGCCCCCTGGCCGACGCGCCTGGCCGCCGCGGTGCGGGCCGCCGGCGGAAAGGTGGTGGGCGGGTTCCCGATGCTGCTGCACCAGGCGGTGCGGCAGGTGGAGCTGATGACGGGCCGGACGGACGTGCCGGTGGCGGCGATGCGCGCGGCGGGCGAGGCCGAGATCCTCAGGCGCGCCACCCGAGCGGGTTGATTTTCGGTCCCCACGAAGTCTTGACTCTACGGTGACCAGCCCCGGGCCGCCCGATCACGGGCACGCCCGACGGGGCTGAGCCTGGCCGTTCTCCGGCCGTCTCGGCGAAGACAGGCCTGATCCGCGGCCCGCTGTCGTGTGCCAGGCCGTCCAGGAAATGCGTCAGCCGGGCGGGATGATTCGGCGGGCGCTCGTGGTTGTGGTAATGTAGCTCCCTGATCGGTCCGGCATGCTTGCTGGACGCGCAAGCGGAGGTCTCCCTCCCACCTGAGTCACCGTGAGGTGTCCAGGTACAGGATCACGCCGGACTTACTCCGGGGAGCTTACGGCCATTCGAGCCGCCAAGCTCAGTGGCCCCGCATGCGCGATGTGCGGGGCATTTTCGCGTTTACATCCGCGTTGATGCCCGGCACGATCGAGCGCGTAGGGATCGCATACCTAGGAGGCCCCATCAGCACTGAGCCCCGCATCAACGAGCGCATCCGTGTGCCCGAGGTTCGCCTCGTCGGCCCTAACGGTGAGCAGGTCGGCATCGTGTCCATCCACGACGCCCTGAAGCTCGCCCAGGAGGCAGACCTCGACCTCGTCGAGGTCGCGGCCACGGCTCGTCCGCCCGTGTGCAAGCTCATGGACTACGGCAAGTTCAAGTACGAGTCCGCGATGAAGGCGCGCGAGGCGCGCAAGAATCAGGCGCACACGATCATCAAGGAGATCAAGCTCCGGCCGAAGATCGACCCGCACGACTACGAGACCAAGAAGGGTCACGTGGTGCGGTTCCTCAAGGCGGGAGACAAGGTCAAAGTCACGATCATGTTCCGCGGACGTGAGCAGTCGCGTCCCGAGCTGGGTTTCAGGCTCCTGCAGAGGCTGGCCGAGGACGTCACGGAGCTCGGCTTCGTCGAGTCCCAGCCCAAGCAGGACGGCCGTAACATGATCATGGTGATCGGTCCGCACAAGAAGAAGGCCGAGGCCAAGGCCGAAAAGGCAGCGGCCAAGGCGCAGCGTGGCAGCGAGGAGCCTTCCGAACCGGAAGAGTGACCCGCAGTTCGGGTTAGCCTTACAGGCGACCCAGCCAGCGCCAGTCGAACAAGCCGCAACCGGGCCGGCCCGCATCGGCCCGGGATTCGGCACGGACGAATTGAGGAGAGACGGCGAAATGCCGAAGATGAAGACGCACAGCGGTGCGAAGAAGCGGTTCCGGTTCACCGGAACCGGCAAGATCAAGCGCCGCCGCGCCAGCCGCGCGCACTACAACGAGTGGAAGTCGTCCACGCTGACGCGCCGTCTCAAGAATGAAGTCGTCATTTCCGACGCTGACTACAAGAAGACCAAGAAGCTGCTCGCCAAGTAGCGCAAGTCCCCGGGGAGATAGAACATGGCACGCGTGAAGCGGGCGCTCAACGCCAAGAAGAAGCGCAGGGTCGTCCTCGAGCGGGCGAGCGGCTACCGTGGCCAGCGGTCCAGGCTGTACCGCAAGGCCAAGGAGCAGATGCTCCACTCGATGACCTACGCCTACCGTGACCGTAAGGACCGCAAGGGCGCCTTCCGCCGCCTGTGGATCCAGCGGATCAACGCGGCGGCTCGTCAGAACGGCATCACCTACAACCGCCTGATCCAGGGTCTGCGGCTGGCCAACATCGAGGTCGACCGCAAGATCCTCGCCGACCTGGCGGTCAACGACAGCCAGACCTTCGCGACGCTGGTCGAGGCCGCCAAGAAGGCCCTGCCGGCGAACGTGAACGCGCCGGCCGCAGGCTGACCGTTCGGCACGGATTCGCACGGGCCCACCGTCACGTCGGTGGGCCCGTTTTGTTTGCCCGGCGCGGCCCGCTCGGGCGGACATGGGGCCGGACGGCACGCGGGTGATTCGCGTCGCCGTCCCGGCTCGTGTCCCTGCCCTCCCGGACAGGCGGTGTCACGGCGCGGCCCCTGGTGGCCGGCGGCCCGATGGTTTCGGAGAGGAACCGCTCGGTGTGTTGCCGGTCGCCGAGAGTGGCCTGCCCTACGGGGTGGGGGTTCTTTCATGGCCACAGCCTCCTGCCTTTCTCGCGGGAGCGGCCTCTTGGCTTTGTCCCGGAGCGGTCTCCTGGCTTTCTCCCGGGAGCGGTCCGCCGGTGGCTGACCGGCCGGCGGGAGTGACGAGTGACCGATCATCCGGCGGGTTTCGCGGCACGGGGCGACCGGCCTGGGGTGGCTCATGTCGGTCTGCCGTTGGGTGAGAGCTGTCTGACAGCCGCGCAACGGCCGTCCTGAGGGTGATCGCCGGCAGCGGGCAGGCGCGATGGCCGGACCGGGTTCGGCCCGACCGTCGCCGGTGGGCCGGCAGGCCGTGAGCGGACCGGGTTCGGCCCGACCGTCGGCAGCGGGCAGGCGGGCGGTGAGCGGACCGGGGTCGGTGAAGCGGGCCGTGAGCGGCTTCCGGCCTCCCGCAGCGGCCCGCGCGAGCGTCCCTCATGCTCTTCAGGGGTCCGGGAGGGTCGTGAGGGCTGGACAATGGCTCGTGCGGGCACGAGCGTTCGACGAGTGGGGGACTGGAGCATGGCGGGATCCGAGCTGACCAACGTGAAGTCGCCGCGCGTGAAAGCCGCGCGCCGGCTCACCAAGCGCGCCTTCAGGGAGCAGGACCGCAAGTTCCTCGCCGAAGGACCCCAGGCCGTGCGCGAGGCGCTCAAGCTGGACGGCGTGGTCCTCGAACTGTTCACCACCGCCGAGGCCGAGGTGCGACACGGCGACCTCATCAGCGAGGCCACGCTCAAGGGCGTTCCGGTCCAGCGGGCCAGCGGCGAGGTCATGGCCGAACTGGCCCAGACGGTGACGCCGCAGGGCCTGGTGGCGATCTGCGCGTTCGTGCACACGCCCCTGGAGCAGGCCGTCACCGAGCAGGCCCGGCTCGTGGCGGTACTCGCGCACGTGCGCGACCCCGGCAACGCGGGCACCGTGATGCGTACGGCCGACGCGGCCGGCGCCGACTCCGTCGTGTTCACCGACGCCTCGGTCGACCCCTACAACGGCAAGTGCGTCAGGGCCAGCGCGGGCAGCCTGTTCCACCTGCCCGTGGCCATCGGCTCGCCGGTCGCGCAGGCCGTGCGGCGGCTGAAGGACAGCGGGCTGCGGGTGCTGGCGGCCGACGGGGCCGGCAAGCACACGCTGGACGACGTCGACCTGTCGGGACCCACGGCCTGGGTGTTCGGCAACGAGGCGTGGGGGCTGCCCGAGGAGATCCTGGCGCTCACCGACGACGTGGTGCGGGTGCCGATCTACGGGCAGGCCGAGAGCCTCAACCTGGCGACCGCGGCGGCGGTCTGCCTGTACGCCTCGGCCAGGGCCCAGCGGAACGGCTGAACCGACCCGGAACCGGCCGGGCAGGCGGGTTTGCCCCGCAGGCGCGTGACGGCGGCGCGTGACGGCGGCCCGCCGGTGAGCTCGCGTGCCGTCTCCCTGGACGGGCGGGCATGCGTGCCCTGGGTGGGCCCGGCCCGGCGGTAGCCGTACGGGAGGGCAGGGCGACCCCAGCGCAAGGCGGCGCGCGCGGGTGCCCTCCGGTGTGGGAAACCCGCTATTGTCGGCCATGTAGGTCGAGGAGGCGGGGTTCGTGCGGGGCGAAGGTACCGGTTGGCGGATGTCCGATCCGGCGTGCACGGTGCCCGTGGACGACCTGCCCGACGGGCTCATCGTGACCGACCGCTTCGGCGTGATCCTCACCGTCAACAGGGCCGCCGCCAGGCTCACCGGCGTCAGCCGCGAGCGCGCGGTCGGCGGTGACATCAACGAGGTGTTCCCGTTCCGCGACCACGACGGCCGCGAGTGGTGGAAGTGCCTCGACCCCGAGGGCGGGCTGCGCACCAGGACCAGGGTGCCCGAACGGCCGCTCCACCTGCCCGGCGGGCAGGAGCTGCACGTGGCGGCCAGGCTCGTGCGCGAGCCCGAGTGCGGCGGCGACGTCGCGCGGGTCACGATCACCCTGCGCGACGGCGGCGCCAGGGCGCGGCTCGAACGCAGCCGCGCCGACCTGGTCTCGACGGTCGCCCACGAGCTGCGCTCGCCGCTGACCAGCGTCAAGGGCTTCACCGCGACGCTGCTGGCCAAATGGACGCGCTTCACCGAAGAGCAGAAGCTCGTGATGCTGGAGACCGTCAACAACGACGCCGACAGGGTCACCAGGCTGATCACCGAGCTGCTCGACGTCTCGCGGATCGAGTCGGGGCGGCTGGAGATCCACCGGGCGGTCGTCGACGTGCCCGCCCGGGCCCGCAAGATCATCGCCGGCAGGGTCGCGGCGGGCGAGCCCGAAAACCGCTTCCAGCTGCGGGTCTCCGGCGAGCTGCCCGAGATGTGGCTCGACGGCGACAAGATCGACCAGATTCTCGGTAACCTGGTGGAGAACGCGGTGCGCCACGGCAGGGGCACCGTCACGATCGACATCGAATCCGTCGGCTGGGGAGTTGCCGTGTCCGTGCGAGACCAGGGTGAGGGCATCGCGCCCGAGCTGGCCCCGCGCGTCTTCCAGCAGTTCTGGCGCGGCAACCGCCGCAGGCGCGGCGGCACGGGCCTTGGCCTGTTCATCGTCAAGGGCCTGGTGGAGGCCCACGGCGGCACCATCACCGTGCAGCGCGCGCCCGAGGGCGGGGCCGAGTTCCGATTTACCATGCCCGCCGGGGCACCCGACTTCGCCTGACCGTACGGCGAGCACGGACCCGACGGGCTTTTCCACAGGCGCGAGGCGCGGCCGGTCGTTTTCCACAGGCAGGCGTCGCCGCGCACGACCCTTTCTGCCGATCCGACTAGACTCGGGTCCGCTCAAGCCCTGGATACGGAGCTCTCTCTTGTCTGACTACGACCCCGTCGAGGTCACCCCTCTGCACGCCGACGAGGTGGCGCGCATGGAGGCCGAGGCCGTCGCCGCGATCAAGGCGGCGGGCGATCTCGACGCACTCAAGCAGGTGCGCCTCGCACACGCCGGAGACCGCTCGCCGATCGCGCTGGCCAACCGCGAGATCGGCGCCCTGCCGCCCGCGGCCCGCGCCGAGGCGGGCAAGCGCATCGGCGGCGCCCGCAAGGCGATCAACGAGGCCCTCGCCGCGCGCCAGGCCGAGCTGGAGGCCGAGCGCGACGCCCGCGTCCTCGTCGAGGAGACGGTTGACGTCACGCTGCCCTGGGACCGCGCGCCCCGAGGCGCCCGCCACCCGCTCACGACCATGCAGGAGCGCATCGCCGACACCTTCGTCGCGATGGGCTACGAGGTCGCCGAGGGCCCCGAGCTCGAAGGCGAGTGGTTCAACTTCGACGCGCTCAACATCGCGACCGACCACCCGGCCCGCTCCGACCACGACACCTTCTTCGTCGAGTCCACCGACTCCGGCAAGGTGCTGCGTACCCAGACCTCCCCGGTGCAGATCAGGGCGCTGCTGCAGCGGGGCGTGCCGGTCTACGTCGTCTCGCCCGGCAAGGTCTTCCGCACCGACGAGCTCGACGCCACCCACACGCCGGTCTTCCACCAGGTCGAGGGGCTGGCGATCGACGAGGGCCTGACGATGGCCCACCTCAAGGGCACGCTCGACCGCTTCGCCGAGGTCATGTTCGGCGAGGGCATCACGACCAGGTTCAGGCCCAACTACTTCCCCTTCACCGAGCCTTCGGCCGAGATGGACCTCAAGTGCTTCGTGTGCAGGGGCGCCTCGGCCGTTCCCGGCAACCCGCCCTGCCGCACCTGCAAGTCGGAGGGCTGGATCGAGTGGGGCGGCTGCGGCATGGTCAACCCGCGCGTGCTCGTCGCCTGCGGCGTCGACCCGCGCAAGTACTCCGGCTTCGCCTTCGGCATGGGCATCGAGCGGACGCTGATGTTCCGCCACAACGCCGAAGACATGCGTGACATGGTCGAGGGCGATGTCCGCTTCACCCTCCCGTTCGGAATGGAGATCTGATGAAGGTCCCGCTTTCCTGGCTGCGGGAGCACGTCGACCTCCCCGCCGTCACCGCGCACGAGGTGGCGGACAAGCTCACCGCCGCCGGCCTCAAGCTCGAGAGCATCAGCTCCCACGGCCACGACGTGAAGAACGTCGTGGTGGGCGAGGTGCTCTCGATCGAGGAGCTGACCGGGTTCAAGAAGCCGATCCGCCACTGCATGGTCGAGGTCGGCGAGGCCGAGCCGCGCCAGATCGTCTGCGGCGCCACCAACTTCGTGGTGGGCGACAGGGTGCCCGTCGTGCTGCCCGGCGGCGTGCTGCCCGGCGGCTTCGAGGTCGGCGCGCGCAAGACCTACGGCCGCATGTCCGAGGGCATGATCTGCTCCGAGCGCGAGCTCGGCCTCGGCGACGACCACGACGGCATCATGGTGCTGCCCCAGGACACCCCGATCGGCACCGACGTGGTCGAGCTGCTCGGCCTGCGCGACGACGTGCTCGAGCTGGAGATCACCCCCGACATCGGCTACGCCCTGTCGATCAGGGGCGTGGCCCGCGAGGCGGCCACCGCCTTCGGCGTGCCGTTCCGCGACCCGGCGGCGATCGAGCTGCCCGCCGACACCGAGCCGTCCCACCCCGCCTCCATCGGCGACCCGACGTCCTGCGACAGGTTCGTGCTGCGCGAGGTGCGCGGCTTCGACCCGTCCGCGCCGAGCCCGCTGTGGATGCGCACCAGGCTCACCAGGGCCGGCATGCGTCCGGTGTCGCTGGCCGTCGACATCACCAACTACGTGATGCTGGAGCTCGGCCAGCCGCTGCACGCCTTCGACCGCACGAAGCTGACCGGCGAGATCGTCGTACGGCGGGCCGTCCCCGGCGAGACGCTGGAGACGCTCGACCACGTCGTCCGCAAGCTCGACACCGACGACATCCTGATCACCGACGACTCGGGCGCGATCTCGATGGCGGGCACCATGGGCGGCCTGCACACCGAGATCTCCGACGACTCCACCGACATCGTGATCGAGGCGGCCCACTTCTCGGCCACCGGCACGGCGCGCATGTCCCGTCGGCACAACCTGGTGTCGGAGGCGTCCAAGCGCTTCGAGCGCGGCGTCGACCGCGAGCTGCCGCTGGTCGCCTCGTGGCGGGCGGTGCAGTTGCTGACCTCCCTGGGCGGTGCCACCGCCGTCCCGGGTGTCACCCACGCCCAGAGCGAGGTGTCGCCCGTGCGGATCGCCATCCCGACCTCCCACCCGGGGGCCGTGGCCGGCGTGCCGTACTCCCGCGAGACGGTCGTCACCCGCCTGGAGCAGGTGGGCTGCCAGGTCGTGCCGGGCGCCGACCCGGCGCCGCAGCGCGGCGGCGTCGACCCCACGGGCGTGGTCTCCGGCGGCGACACCGACGGGCTGCTGGCCGTGACGGGCGACGACATGATCACGGTCACGCCGCCGTCGTGGCGCCCCGACCTCACCGACCCCAACGACCTGGCCGAAGAGGTCATCCGCCTCGAGGGCTACGCCGACCTGCCCTCGATCCTGCCCAAGGCTCCGGCGGGCGCCGGGCTGACCGAGGCGCAGCGGCTGCGCCGGCGGGTCGGCCGCACGCTGGCCGCCGCCGGCTACGTCGAGGTGCTGGCCTACCCGTTCCTCGGCGAGCGCGACCTCGACCACCTGCAGCTGCCCGAGGGCGACGACCGCCGTCGTGCCGTACGGCTGGCCAACCCGCTGTCGGAGGACGAGCCGCTGCTGCGCACCACGCTGCTGCCCGGCCTGCTCAAGACCCTGGTGCGCAACGTGGGCCGCGGGTTCAACGACGTGGCGCTGTTCGAGACCGGCCTGGTCTACCTTCCCGGTGAGGGCACGCCCGCCAAGGCGCCCGTGCTCGGCGTCGACCGCCGGCCCTCTCCCGAAGAGCTCGAGTCGATCGAGTCGGCGCTGCCCAGGCAGCCGCAGCGGGTGGCCGTCGTGCTGGCCGGCGAGTTCGAGCGCTCCGGCTGGTGGGGCCAGGGCCGCCAGGCCGGCTGGGCCGACGCCGTACAGGCCGCGCGGCTCGTGGCGAGCGAGGCCCGCGTGGAGCTGGCCGTGGTCGCCGACCAGCACGAGCCGTGGCACCCCGGCCGGTGCGCCGCCCTCTACGTGGGCGACGTCCTCGTGGGCCACGCGGGAGAGCTGCACCCCAGGGTGGTCGAGGCCTACGGCCTGCCGCCGCGCACCTGCGCCATGGAGCTGGAGCTCACCCGCCTCGAGCAGGCCATGCCGGGGCCGGTCGAGACGCCCCCTGTCTCCTCCTACCCGATCGCCACGCAGGACGTCGCGCTGATCGTCCCCGACTGGACCCCGGTCGCGGACGTGGCGGCGGCGCTGCGTGACGGCGCGGGCGAGCTGCTGGAGTCGGTGCGTCTGTTCGACGTCTACACCGGAGCGCAGGTGGGCGAGGGCAACAAGTCGCTGGCCTACACGCTGCGCTTCCGCGCCGCCGACCGCACGCTGACGGTGGAGGAGACCACCGCCGCCCGCGACGCGGCCGTCGCGATGGCCGCCGACCGGGTCGGCGCGCAACTGCGCGGGGCGTAGAAGAGACCGTGAAAGGGGGCCCCTCGGGGCCCCCTTTTTCGTGGCGACCTCCGTGCCGCCGGGCTCGCGGATTCGTCCAGATCTCAGAGCCGATTGATCTCAGAGCCGGTCGATCTCGGTGAGGTCGATGTCGAGGTCGAACGGGACGGTGAGCTTCAACCGGTCGTGGTGGATACCGGTGAGCCCGTAGGCGCAGGTCGCGGGGTCGAGCTCGTAGACGTGGACGACGGGACCATGCGCGTCGTTCTCGACCCGCCAGTGGTGCCTGATGCCCGCCTCCGCGTACAGCTGCGGCTTGCGCTCGCGGTCGCGCACGAGAGAGTCCGGTGTCACCACTTCGGCGGCGAGCAGCACGTCGGCCGCCTGGTAGGAGGTCTCCTCGCCGTGCGTCGCCTCGGCGCGGACGATGCTCACGTCAGGCTCGGGCCGCTGGGCCGGGCCGAGGATGACGCTCATGTGCCTGCGCACCCTGAGCGTGCCCGGAGCCTGGCGTCGCAGCTCGAACTCCAGGAGCGAGACCGTGCGCATGTGGAAGGACGGCTGTGGGCTCACGAACACCAAGCTTGCGTCAATCAACTCCGTGCGCGCAGGCAGATCCGGAAGGTGATCGAGGTGCTCGGCGGCGAAGCCCTCGGCCGGAGGGAAGACCCAACCGGGTAGCGAGCGAGTCGTCTCCGGTGTCACCGCGTCGGACGCCATGGGCCCACGGTAGGTGATCTACGCCGCTCACGCCCGGAGAACGAGGAGGCAGGGCCGGGCTTTAGGCTTGCCGTCCATGAGGCAGTTGCTGGTGTTCTCCGAGCGTGACGACGCCGAAGAGGTGGCCGAGACGCTGGTCGAATGGTTCCCGCGGCTCGGCGGTGTGCCTGCCGTCGTCAGGGAGACGCTCGCGGGGGAGGACGACGCCGAGGACGCGCAGTGGCTCGTCGTCGTCGAAGGGCTCGACGAGGAGCACCTTGCGCGGGTCGACGCGCTGGTGGAGGAACGCGAGGGCTGGCGCGAAAGCGGCTGATCGCCCGCGGTGGTGATGCCTGAGGGGACGCGGAGCGGCTGACCCGAGGGTGCGGGCGACCGGGCGGTCCGCCACGGGCGAAAGCCCTTGAGGGGCGCGCGGGCGATCCGGCAGCGTGAACGGCATGCGTGTAGCCGTACTGTCCGACATCCATGGTGTCCTGCCCGCGCTGGAGGCCGTGCTGGCCGAACCCGACGTTGTGGCGGCGGACCTGCTCGTCCTCACCGGTGACATGGCCGCGGGCCCGCAACCCGTTGCGACGCTCGACCTGCTGGTCTCGCTG
Organism: Nonomuraea sp. NPDC003754; assembly: GCF_053605785.1. Classification (NCBI taxonomy): domain Bacteria; kingdom Bacillati; phylum Actinomycetota; class Actinomycetes; order Streptosporangiales; family Streptosporangiaceae; genus Nonomuraea; species Nonomuraea sp. NPDC003754. The sequence goes on along the minus strand of NZ_JBSGJX010000050.1, from coordinate 18,117 downwards.
GGGGAGCGGGCGCTGTGGGTGAACGGCAACGCGGACCGGGAGCTCGTGGAGGTCGCCCGCGGCAAGCCGAGCGCCTACCCGATCTCGCAGTGGGCCGGCCGGCAGTTGCGCGATGATCAGGTGGAGCTGCTGGCGGGCCTGCCGGACGCGCGCGAACTGGATCTCGGCGCTCTGGGCACGACGCTGTTCGTGCACGCCACGCCCCGGCGTGACGATGAGATGATCCTGGTCGACAGCACGATCGGGCGTTGGGCCGAGGTGCTCGACGGTGTCGGGGCGGACACGGTCGTGCTGGGCAACACGCACATGCCGTTCGTCAGGCTGGTCGACCGCAGGCTGGTGGTCAATCCCGGCTCGGTCGGCATGCCGTACGGCACGGCGGGCGCCCACTGGGCCCTGCTCGACGCGGGAAGCGGCGCCGTCACGCTCCGCCGTACCCTGTTCGACGCACGAGCGGCGGGCGCACGGATCGTCGAGGAGAGCGGCTTCCCCGAGGTCGCCGGATGGGTGGCCGACTACGTCACCGGAATCCACTCCGACGTGGAGGCGCTGCGCGCGTTCGGGAAAGCCGAGGGCAGGCCCGCCTAGCGCCACGCCTTCGCGGCGCGTCCTTTCCGGGCGTGCCCGACGCCCCGGCGGCAGACCATCACCGGGCAGGCTGCGTCGGCGGTACCACCGGGTAGGCTCCGGGCGGCGGTATCAGCGGGCGTGCTCCAGCGGGGTGGCGTCGCCGGGGCGGCGCGGGCTCAGGTCCGGGCGGCCTGGGGCCGGCAGGGCCGCACGTCGGCGTCAGGCCTGGGAGGTGGCGGCCTCGCGGCGGGCCTTCTCGGCCAGCGCGTGTTCGCTGGTCCTGGCGTCGTAGGTGCGGAAGGACGGCAGCAGCCACGCCAGCAGCGCCACCGAGCCCACGCACAGCAACCCGCCCACCCCCAGGGAGAACCGGGCGCCTCCGGCCTGCGCCATGAGCCCGGCCCTGGCGTTGCCGAGCATCGGGCCGCTGGCGTAGGAGAGCAGCTCGATGCCCGCCAGGCGGCCGCGCAGTTCCTCCGGGATGGTCTGGTTCCACATGGTCATCCGGAAGATGCCGCTGACCATGTCGGCCGCGCCCGCCAGCGCCAGGCAGAGGAAGATCGCCCAGATGTTGGGGATCACCGCCGCGAGCGCGATCGCCGCCCCCCACAGCGCCGCCGCCAGGATCACGCCGAGTCCCTGTCGTTGCACGCGCGCCGCCCAGGCCCCCGTGAGCGAGGCGACGAGCGAGCCGACCGCGCCGGCCGAATACAGCAGGCCGAGCGCCTGGGGAGCGCCGTAGTGGTCGACGATGAACGGGAACAGCGCCGTCGACATGGCGAACACCATCGCGGCGATGTCGACCAGGTAGGTGCCCATCAGGTCGCGCCTGCCGACGGCGTAGCGGACGCCCTCGACCAGCGAGCTCAGCGAGGCCGGAGCGGCGTCCTCCTTCGGCGGGACGGCCGCGATCCGCCACAGCAGCAGCAGCGAGAGCACGAAGCTGAGGGTGTCGACCGCGTAGGCGGTGGCGACGCTGAACGTGGTCACCAGCAGGCCGCCGAGGGCGGGCGCCGTGATGGCGCCGATGTTCCAGCGCAGGCTGGCCAGCACGGCCGCGGAACCCAGCTGGTCGTGCCTGACCACCTGCGGGATCAGCGCCTCCAGACTCGGCCGCTGCAGGCTGGCCAGGCCAGTGGAAAGCGCGCCGACCACGTACAGCACCCACACCTGCGGCTCGGGCAGGATCGCGTTGACCATCAGGAGCGCCGAGGTCACCATGAGCCCGACCTCGCCCAGCAGGATGACCTTGCGCCGGTCGAGCGAGTCGGCGATCGCGCCGCCCCACAGCCCGCAGATCACCATGGGCACGAACTCCGCCAGGCTCACCAGGCCGACCGCGACGTAGGAGCCGGTCAGCTCCTTCATCTGGTACGGCACCGCGACCATCGTGATGAACGTGCCGAACATGGTGATGACGCCGGAGGCCATCAGCAGCCGGTAGTCGCGGGATTCGCGCAGCGGACCCAGATCGATGGCGAAGTGGGCGAGCAGGCGCTTGAGTCGGTCGGACACGAGGGTTCATTGTGTTTCGGGTCCGCGGGCCGGCGCAAAGGATTTTCCACCGCCCGGCAGGACGAAGCGCCGACGTGCCGGCCCCTCGCGTGATGGCCTCCCACGCGATGGCATTCCACGCGATGGCCCCTTCGCGTGATGACCCCTTCGCGTGACGGCTCCCTCGCGTGATGGCCTCCCAGCCGATGGCTCCTTCGCGTGATTGCCCCACATGAGGGGCCCCCGCCGGATGGCCCAGTGTGACGGCCTCCGCGTGAGGGCCCGAGCATGACGAAGGCCCCCGGGGGGTCCGGGGGCCTTCGAGCGGATCGCTCAGCCGGGCACTTTGTCGAGAAAGCCGAGCACCTGGCGGATCCTGCCGTCCTCGGCGAGCTTCACCACGTCGAACCCGACGGCCAGCGCCTCGCCGCCGGCGGGGCCGAGGTGCCAGGTGAAGCGGACCAGGTCGTGGTGGGCGTCGTAAAGCTCGCCGGGGGTGAAGACCAGGCCGGGGAACATCTCCTGGGCTCCGGCGATCACCGCGGCGATGCCCTCGTGGCCGGCCACGTCCGCCATGGGGTCGGTGTAGGTGGCGTCCTCGGTCCAGAGCTCGGCGACGGCCTTGGCGCGGGCCTCGGCGTCGGTCTCGTTCCAGGCGGCCAGGTAGCGCTCGACGATGGTCATGGTGTTCTCGTCCTTTCCTGTCGGTGAGAGGGGCGGGTCGGTGAGGGGGTCAGGCGGCCTTGCGCAGGCCCATGATCTGCAGTTCGGCGAAGCCGGCCACCACGAGGGCCTGGGCGATGGCCCAGATCGCGCCGATGGTGGTGAAGTCCATGAGGCCGGTGACGACGGTGGCGACGCTGCCGAGGGTCCACACGATGTTCAGGGCGATCACGGCCTGGGTGGCGGCCCTGCTGATGGTCGCCCGGCTGGCGAGGAAGCCGACCGCCGCGCCGTAGACGAGGAGGAAGACGCCGATCTCGCGCAGGACGCCGGCGTCGGCGCCGAGGAGCGCGCCGACGGGGGCGGCGGCCAGCAGGTAGATCAGCCCGTTGCCGCCGGTGATGATGGCGTCCGCGGCCAGGGCCAGGCGCAGGAACTTGGCGCGGTCGGCGGTGACGGGGATGGTGGTCATCGTGTGCTCCTTCGGAAGGGTGTTTCGTTCCGGTGGTGCAACCGTGTCATCAGGGACATCAAGGCTGCGATTACGCGGGAGGTAACGACGACCGCCTGTGGCGCGCTGACCTGCGACAAAGCAAAGAAAAACGCTCTTCCGCCCACCGAGGGCGCGGATGAACGCGCGTCAAGAGGGGTGGAAGAGCGCGGGTCGAGAGGGCGGAAGAGCGCGGGCCCGAGGGGATGAGCGCGCGTCCAGGGGGTCAAGGGGGGTGGAAGAGCGCGGTCCGAGGGGATGAGCGCGGGTCAAGGGAGGTGGAAGGGCACGGGCCGGAGGGATGAGCTCGCGGGGCGAGGGGGGCGGAAGAGCGGGCCTCGGGCCGCTCAGCAGGGCCGGTCAGCGCTCAGTAGGGCCCTTCAGTAGGGGCCGGGCATCAGGGTCGGTCGGGGCCCAGGACCTCCTGCCGCAGCCGGGTCTTGAGGATCTTGCCGCCCGGGTTGCGCGGCAGCTGGCCGTCCCTGAACCAGTAGTGAGCAGGCACCTTGAACCCGGCGATCCGTTCCTTCAGGAACGCCGTCAGCTCCTCGTCCGTGGCGGGGGCCGACAGCCGGACCACCGCGCCCACCTCCTCGCCGAGCTCGTCGTGCGGCACGCCGATCACCGCCGCGTCGTCCACGGACGGGTGCTCGAACAGCGCCGCCTCGACCTCCGCGCAGTACACGTTCTCGCCGCCGCGGATCACCATGTCCTTCGCCCGGTCGACGATGTACACGAAGCCTTCGTCGTCCACCCGCGCCAGGTCGCCGGTGTGCAGCCACCCGTCGACGAAGGTCTCGGCCGTCGCCGCGGGCTTGTTCCAGTAGCCGAGGATGACGTTGGGTCCCCGCAGGCACAGTTCGCCCACCTCGCCGGCGGGCAGCGGCGCGCCCGTGGGGTCGGTGACGCGCACGTCGACGACGGCGGAGGGCAGTCCGATGCTGTCCGGTCTGCGGGTGTAGTCGGCGCCCGCGTTGTTGATCGCCAGGGCCGTGGTCTCCGTCATGCCGTAACCGTTGCTCGGTGCGCGGCCCGGCAGTTCGGCGCTGATGCGCTCCATGAGCTTGGGCGGTGCGGGGGCGCCGCCGTACGAGATGCCGGTGAGGGACGACAGGTCGTACTTGCCCACGTCGGGGTGCGACAGCAGCTGCCAGGCGTTGGTGGGCACGCCGGTCATGCCGGTGATCTGCTCGCGTTCGATGAGCTGCAGTGCCCGCTCGGGGTCCCACTTGTACATGAGCACGAGAGCGCCTCCGGTGAACATGGTGCCCATGAGGACGGCGAAGCAGCCCGTCACGTGGAACAGCGGCACGGTCAGCAGCGTCACGCGCCGCTCACCCGTCAGGCCGGACGGGTCCTTGCCCGCCATGACGACCGCTCTGATCAGCGAGTAGGCGACGGTCATCGGGGCCTGGCCGAGGTTGCGGTGGCTGCCGAGCGCGCCCTTGGGCAGCCCCGTCGTGCCGGAGGTGTAGAAGATCGTGGCCGGGTCCTCGGGCGACAGCTCCACCTCGGGAAGCGTCACGTCCGGCCTGACCTCGCCCATGACCTCGTCCCACGGCCTGCCGTGTCCCGACCCTCTGGTGACGATCAGCGGCACGCCTGTGCCGGCCAGCCGCTCGGCGCGCTCGCCGTCGGCGATCAGCACCTTGGCGCCCGAGTCCGTGACCCCGTAGGCGAGCTCCTGCGCGGTCCACCACGCGTTCAGCGGTACGGCGATCGCCCCCGCGGCGAGCACGGCGGAGAAGGAGACGACCCATTCCGGGTAGTTGCGCATGGCGATCGCGACCCTGTCACCCTTGGCGACGCCGTACTCCTCGGCGAGCCTGCGCGCCAGGGTCGCCGCCTGCCGGTAGTGCTCCTCGTAGCTGATCCGCTCGTCCTCGTAAACGAGGAAGTCCTTCTCGCCCTGGAACCGACTGTTCTCGAGCATCGTGCGGAAGTGTCCGGGTGCGTGCTTCCACGTACGGATCCCGGAGTCGAGCGCCTCGGTTTCGAACAGCTGGCCCGCCGCCGTGAGCTGGGCCTGGACCTGGGTGTGCGTGATGCTCATGGGCAAGAACTCCCGCAGGGTCTGTGAACCGGAGTCTCACAGTACCGACCGGTAGGTACGTGACGCTAGATCCTCAATTCTGAGTGGTTATGCACTTTTCGGGTGTTTAGTCCCATCTCGCGATGCGGGCGCGCAGGCCGAGCTTGCTTGCATGTTCATCGACTCACATGCATAATCTTTCTAAGCAAGAGCATGAGTAAGGGTGAATGATTATGCAGCGTGTGGCGATCGCCGGAGCCAGCGGCTATGCCGGAGGTGAGCTCGCGCGCCTGCTGCTCATGCATCCTGAGCTGGAGATCGGCGCGCTGACCGCGGCCACGAGCGCGGGCAGCCCGCTCGGCGCCCACCAGCCGCACCTGCCCCAGCTGGCCGGCCGGATCATTCAGGAAACCACCGCCGAGACCCTCGCCGGCCACGACGTGGTCTTCCTCGCCCTCCCGCACGGCCAGTCCGCCGCGGTCGCCGCCCAGCTCGACGACGACACGGTGGTCGTCGACTGCGGAGCCGACCACCGGCTCGCCGACCCCGCCGCGTGGGCGGAGTTCTACGGCGGAGCCCACGCGGGCACCTGGCCGTACGGCCTGCCCGAGCTTCCCGGCCAGCGCGACCTGCTCAAGGCCGCCCGGCGCATCGCCGTACCCGGCTGCTACCCGACGGCCGTCACCCTGGCCCTCTTCCCGGCCTTCGCGGTAGGGCTCGCCGAGCCCGACGTGGTCGTGGTGGCCGCCACCGGCACCAGCGGCGCCGGCAAGGCGCTCAAGCCGCACCTGCTCGGCAGCGAGGTCATGGGCTCGGTCAGCGCCTACGGCGTCGGCGGCGTCCACCGCCACACGCCCGAGATGGAGCAGAACCTGTCGGCCGTGGCGGGTGTCCCCGTCACCGTCGCCTTCACCCCGATGCTGGCCCCGATGAGCCGCGGCATCCTCGCGACCTGCACGGCTCCCGCCGCCCCCGGCCTCACCACCGCCACGCTGCGCGAGGCCTACGACAGCGCGCTGAAGGACGAGCCGTTCGTCACGCTGCTGCCCGAAGGCACCTGGCCCGCCACCGCGATGACCTACGGCGCCAACACCGCGGCCCTGCAGGTCACGCTGGACGAGCGAGCCGGCCGCGTGGTCGCCGTCATCGCCATCGACAACCTCACCAAGGGCACGGCGGGCGGCGCGATCCAGAGCGTCAACCTCGCCCTCGGCCTACCAGAAGAGCTCGGCCTTCCTCAGAACGGAGTCGCCCCGTGAGCGAGCGTGGCGAGGGAACCATCAAACACTGTGCGTTGACGCTCATGCGTCCGACGAAGGAGGACGCATGAGCGTCACAGCACCCCTCGGGTTCAAGGCCGCGGGCATCACCGCGGGCATCAAGGCCAGCGGTCACCGCGACCTGGCCCTCGTCGTCAACGAGGGGCCCCGCCGCGCCGCGGCGGGCGTCTTCACCGCCAACCGCGTGAAGGCCGCCCCCGTCCTGTGGTCACAGCAGGTCCTGGCCGGCGGCAGGGTGCGCGCGGTCGTCCTCAACTCCGGCGGCGCCAACGCCTGCACGGGTCCCGAGGGCTTCCAGGACACCCACGCCACGGCGGAGAAGGTCGCCGAGGTGCTGGCCGACTCGGCCGGCGAGATCGCGGTGTGCTCCACCGGCCTGATCGGCGAGCGGCTGCCCATGGACCGGCTGCTGGCCGGCGTCGACAGCGCCGCCACCCAGCTCTCCCGCGACGGCGGCCTGGCGGCGGCCGACGCGATCCGCACGACCGACACCGTCTCCAAGATCTCCTTCAAGCGCGGCGACGGCGGCTACATGGTCGGCGGCATGGCCAAGGGCGCCGGCATGCTCGCCCCCGCCCTGGCGACCATGCTGTGCGTCATCACCACCGACGCCGACCTGTCGGCCGAGCAGCTCGACACGGTGCTGCGCAAGGCCACGTCGAAGACCTTCGACCGGCTCGACGCCGACGGCTGCATGTCCACCAACGACACCGTGCTGCTGCTGGCCAGCGGCGCCTCCGGCATCATCCCCGACCTCGACGAGTTCGAGAAGAAGATCACCGAGGTCTGCGCCGACCTGGCGCGGCAGCTGCTGGTCGACGCCGAGGGCGCCTCCAAGGCGATCGCCATCGAGGTCGTCGGCGCGGCCAGCGAGGACGACGCGGTCACCGTCGGCCGTACGGTCTCCCGCTCCAACCTCCTCAAGTGCGCCATCCACGGCGAGGACCCCAACTGGGGCCGCGTCCTGTCAGCGGTCGGCACCACCGACGCGGTCTTCGAGCCCGACCGGATCAACGTGGCCATCAACGGCATCTGGATCTGCAGGGGCGGCGCCGTCGGCGACGACCGCGCCAAGGTCGACATGCGTCCCCGCGACGTCACCATCACCATCGACCTGTCGGCAGGACCGCACTCGGCGACCATCCACACGACGGACCTGACCGCCGCCTACGTCCACGAGAACTCGGCGTACAGCTCATGAGGGCCAACGGAGCGCTCGCCAAGGCGAGCACGCTGATCGAGGCGCTACCCTGGCTGGCCAGGTTCAGCGGCGCCACCGTCGTCATCAAGTACGGCGGCAACGCCATGACCGAGGACTCCCTCAAGGAGGGCTTCGCCGAGGACATCGTCTTCCTGCGCTACGCGGGCCTCAAGCCCGTCGTCGTGCACGGCGGAGGGCCGCAGATCAACGCCCAGCTCGACCGGCTGGGCATCGAGTCGACGTTCACCGCGGGGCTTCGGGTCACCACGCCCGAGGCCATGCAGGTCGTCAGGATGGTCCTGGTCGGCCAGGTCAACCGCGACGTCGTCGGCCTGATCAACCGGCACGGCCCGTTCGCCGTCGGCATGTCAGGCGAGGACGCCCACCTGTTCACCGCCGAGCGCAAGCACGCCGTCGTCGACGGCGAGCCGGTCGACATCGGCCAGGTCGGCGAGATCGTCAGGGTCGAGCCCGGCGCGGTCCGGGCGATGCTCGACGACGGCCGCATCCCCGTCGTCTCCAGCGTCGCCCGCGGCGACGACGGGGAGATCTACAACGTCAACGCCGACACCGCCGCCGCCGCGCTGGCCGTCGCGCTCGACGCGCAGAAGCTGATCGTGCTCACCGACGTCGAGGGCCTGTACGCCAACTGGCCCGAGGACACCGACGTGATCGACCGGCTCAAGGCGGCCGAGCTGGCCGAGATGCTGCCGACGCTGTCCAGCGGCATGGTGCCCAAGATGGAGGCCTGCCTGACGGCCGTGCAGGGCGGCGTGCCGCAGGCGCACGTCCTCGACGGCCGCGTGCCCCACTCCCTGCTGCTCGAGATCTTCACCGACCACGGAATCGGAACCATGGTGATGCCCTGATGAACCTGTATCAGAGGTTCGAGAACGCCTTCATGCCGAACTACGGCGTCCCGCCGCTGGCTCTGGCCCGAGGCGAGGGCACCACCGTGTGGGACGTCGACGGCCGGCCGTACCTCGACTTCATCGGCGGGATCGCGGTCGACTCGCTCGGCCACGCCCACCCCGCGCTGGTGGAGGCGGTCTCCCGGCAGGTGGCCACCATCGCCCACACCAGCAACCTGTTCCTGCACGAGCCCGAGGTGCTGCTCGCCGAGAAGCTGCTGGAGCTGCTGAAGGAGCCCGCCAGGATCTTCTTCGCCAACTCCGGCACCGAGGCGAACGAGGCCGCCTACAAGCTGTCGGTCAAGTACGGCAAGGCCACGGGCCGCTCCTACTTCGTCGCCACCGAGAACGGCTTCCACGGCCGCACCATGGGCGCCCTGTCGCTGACCGGCAAGAAGGCCATCCGCGACCAGTTCGGCCCGTTCCCTGTCGAGGTCCGCTTCGTGCCGTACGGCGACGCCGACGCGCTCGCCCAGGCCGTCACCGAGGACTGCATCGCCGTCTTCCTCGAGCCCACGCAGGGCGAGGCGGGCGTCGTGCCGCCGCCGGACGGCTACCTCAAGGCCGCCCGCGAGATCTGCACCGCGGCGGGGGCACTGCTGGTCGCCGACGAGATCCAGTCGGCCATCGGCCGGACGGGACACTGGTTCGCCCACCAGGCCGACGGCGTCGTGCCCGACATCCTCACCCTGGCCAAGGGCCTGGGCGGCGGGCTGCCGATCGGCGCGTGCGTGGGCTTCGGCTTCGCCGGCACGCTGTTCGAGAAGGGCGATCACGGCTCGACGTTCGGCGGCAACCCGGTCTCCTGCGCCGCCGCGCTGGCCGTCCTGGACAACGTCGACCTCGACCACGTCAACCGGGCCGCCGACCTGCTGTGGTCGGGCCTGGAGGAGGTGCGGCACCCGCTGCTGAAGGGCGTGCGCGGCCGCGGCCTCTGGCTGGCGCTGGTGCTCCACCAGCCCGTCTCCGGCAAGGTGCAGCAGGCCGCGCAGAACGCCGGATTCCTGGTCAACGCCCTGCAGCCCGACGCGGTACGGCTCGCCCCTCCGCTGGTGGTGACGGCCGAGGAGATCCGCTCCTTCGTCGCCGCCCTCCCCTCCATCCTCGAAGAGGCCTCCCGTGACTAGACCACCCGTCCGGCACTTCCTGAAGGACGACGACCTTTCGCCCGCCGAGCAGGCCGAGGTGCTCGACCTGGCCGCGGCGATGAAGAAGGACCCGTACGGCTACCGCCCCTTCGCGGGCCCCAGGACCGTCGCGGTCCTGTTCGACAAGCCGTCCACCAGGACGCGTGTCTCCTTCGCCGTCGGCATCGGCGAGCTGGGCGGCCTCCCCATGATCATCGACGGCGGCACGTCCCAGATGGGTCGCGGCGAGCCGATCGAGGACACCGCCAAGGTGCTGGAGCGCCAGGTGGCCGCCATCGTGTGGCGGACCGGCGCCCAGCAGCGCATCGACGCCATGGCCGCGGCCTCTGGCGTGCCCGTGGTCAACGCCCTGACCGACGAGTACCACCCCTGCCAGATCCTCGCCGACCTGCAGACCGTCAGGGAGCGGTTCGGCAGGACCGAGGGGCTGACGCTGGCCTACTTCGGCGACGGCGCCAACAACATGGCCCACTCCTACCTGCTCGGCGGCGCCACCGCCGGCATGCACGTGCGGATCGCCGCGCCGTCCGGCTTCCAGCCCGATCCCGCGATCCTGGCCAGGGCCGCGGAGGTCGCGGAACAGACCGGCGGCACCGTCGCCGTCCACCAGGACCCGGTGGTCGCCGCGCACGGCGCCGACGTCGTCGCCACCGACACCTGGGTGTCCATGGGGCAGGACGGCAAGGAGGAGCGCGTCGCGGCGCTCATGCCGTACCAGGTGAACTCCGCGCTGCTGGCCCACGCCGCGCCCGAGGCCGTCGTGCTGCACTGCCTGCCCGCCTACCGCGGCTACGAGATCAGCGCCGAGGTGCTCGACGGCCCCCGCAGCGTGGTGTGGGACCAGGCGGAGAACCGCCGCCACGCGCAGAAGGCGCTCCTGCAGTGGCTGGTGACGGCACCGGCGAAGGAGTCCCGATGACCATCCCCATGACCAAGGTGGCGCGACAGGCCAAGATCACCGAGCTGCTGCAGCGCCAGGCCGTGCGCTCCCAGCCGGAGCTGGCCAAGCTGCTCGCCGAGAGCGGGGTCGAGGTCACCCAGGCCACGCTATCCCGCGACCTGGACGAGCTCGGCGCCCTCAAGCTGCGCGCGGAGGACGGCTCGCTGGTCTACGCCCTTCCCGGCGAGGGCGGCGGGCGCATCCCGCTGGCCCGCCTCGGCACCGGCGAGTCGCCCGCCGCCAGGCTCAACCGCATCGCCGAGGAACTGCTCGTCTCCGCCGAGGCCTCGGCCAACCTCGTCATCGTCAGGACACCGCCCGGCGCCGCCCAGTTCCTCGCCTCCGCCATCGACCACGCCGACTGGGAGTCCATCCTCGGCACCGTGGCAGGAGACGACACCATCCTGGTCATCAGCCGTGACCCGCAGGGGGGCCAGGCGCTCGCGGGCAGCCTGCTCAACATCGCCAACCGCAAAGGACCATGATCATGTCTGAGAGAGTCGTGCTCGCCTTCTCCGGAGGGCTGGATACCTCCGTCGCCATTCCGTTCCTGGCCGAGAAAATGGACGCCGAGGTCATCGCCGTGGCCGTCGACCTCGGTCAGGGCGGCGAGGACATGGACGTGATCCAGAAACGCGCCCTCGACTGCGGCGCCGTCGAGTCCGTGGTGATCGACGCCAAGGACGAGTTCGCGGCCGACTTCTGCGTCCCCGCGCTGCAGGCCAACGCGCTCTACATGGACCGCTACCCGCTGCTGTCGTCGCTGTCGCGCCCGCTGATCGTCAAACACCTGGTGTCGGCGGCCAAGCAGTTCGGCGGCACCACGGTCTCCCACGGTTGCACCGGCAAGGGCAACGACCAGGTCCGCTTCGAGGCGGGCCTGGCCGCGCTGGCCCCCGACCTCAAGGTCGTCGCGCCCGCACGCGACTTCGCCTGGACCCGTGACAAGGCCATCGCCTTCGCCGAGGAGAAGGGCCTGCCGATCGAGACCACCAAGAAGAACCCCTACTCGATCGACCAGAACCTGTGGGGCAGGGCCATCGAGACCGGCTACCTCGAGGACATCTGGAACGGTCCCACCGAGGACATCTACGCCTACACCGCCGACCCGGCCGAGCCGCGCGAGGCCGACGAGGTCGTCATCACCTTCGAGCGCGGCGTGCCGGTCGCCCTCGACGGGCGGCTGCTCACGCCGTTCCAGATCGTCGACGAGCTGAACAGGCGGGCCGGCGCGCAGGGCGTCGGCAGGATCGACATGGTCGAGGACCGGCTCGTCGGTATCAAGTCGCGCGAGGTCTACGAGGCGCCCGGCGCCATCGCGCTCATCACCGCGCACATGGAGCTGGAGAACGTCACCGTCGAACGCGACCTGGCCCGCTTCAAGCGCGGCGTCGACCAGCGCTGGAGCGAGCTCGTCTACGACGGCCTGTGGTTCTCGCCGCTCAAGCACGCCCTCGACGCGCTCATCGCCGAGGCGCAGAAGTACGTCAGCGGCGACATCCGGATGACGTTGCACGGCGGCCGCGCGGTCGTCACGGGCCGGCGCTCGGAGCAGTCGCTGTACGACTTCTCGCTGGCCACCTACGACACCGGCGACACCTTCGACCAGTCGCTCGCCAAGGGATTCGTCCAGCTGTGGAGCCTGCCGTCCAAGATCGCTGCAGCCCGTGACGTGAAGCATGGCTAGGATCGCGTGGGACTTCGCGGAGAAGACGGAGGGTATGACGGTGAGTGATGGCAAGCCGATGAGGCTGTGGGGCGGGCGCTTCGAGTCGGGCCCCGCCGACGCGCTGGCTCGGCTGTCGGTGAGCGTGCACTTCGACTGGCGGCTGGTGCCGTACGACCTGATGGCCTCGCGGGCGCACGCCCGCGTGCTGAACAGGGCGGACCTGCTGACGGACGACGAGCTCGAGCGCATGATCGGCGCGCTCGACGACCTGGAGCGCGCCTGCAAGAACGGTGAGTTCCGGCCGACGGTCGCCGACGAGGACGTGCACACCGCGCTGGAGCGGGGGCTGCTGGAGCGGCTCGGCGCCCTCGGCGGCAAGCTGCGCGCCGGGCGCAGCCGCAACGACCAGATCGCCACCGACCTGCGGCTCTACCTCCGCGACCACGTCCGCACCATCGTCTCCAGGCTGGTGGAGCTGGAGACGGCGCTGCTGGCCCAGGCCGCCGACCACGCCGACACGGCGGCGCCCGGCATGACCCACCTGCAGCACGCCCAGCCGGTCTCCTTCGGCCACCAGTTGCTGGCGCACGTGCACGCCTTCGCACGCGACATCGACCGCCTGATCGACTGGGACAAGCGGGCCGCGGTCTCGCCGCTGGGCTCCGGCGCGCTGGCCGGCTCGTCGCTGCCGCTCGACCCCGTCGTCGTCGCCGCCGAGCTCGGCTTCGACGCCGCCGCGCCGAACTCGATGGACGCCGTCGCCGACCGCGACTTCGCCGCCGAGTTCCTGTTCGACGCCGCGATGATCGGCGTCCACCTGTCGCGGCTCGGCGAGGAGATCGTCCTGTGGGCCTCGCAGGAGTTCCGCTGGATCGAGATGGACGACGCCTACTCGACCGGCTCGTCGATCATGCCGCAGAAGAAGAACCCGGACGTGGCCGAGCTCGCCCGCGGCAAGTCCGGCCGCCTCATCGGCAACCTCATGACGCTGCTGACCGTGCTCAAGGGCCTGCCGCTCACCTACAACCGCGACCTGCAGGAGGACAAGGAGCCGGTCTTCGACACCGTCGACACGCTGCTCGTCGTGCTGCCCGCGGTGGCCGGGCTGGTCTCCACCATGCGCGTCAACACCGCCCGCATGTCGGCGACCGCCTCCGACGGCTTCGCCCTGGCCACCGACCTGGCCGAGCTGCTGGTCCGCAAGGGCGTGCCCTTCCGCGAGGCGCACGAGGCCGTCGGCCACCTGGTCGTCTACTGCCAGGTCAACGACGTCGACCTCGGCGACGTGAGCGACGAGGACCTGGCCAAGGTGTCGCCGCACCTGACGCCGGACGTCCGCGACGTCCTCAACGTGCCGGGCGCCCTGGCCGCGCGCAAGGCGCACGGCGGCACGGCCCCCGACAGGGTCCGCGACCAGATCGCCGCCCTGCGCGAGACCGTCGACGTGCAGGCGGCATGGGCGTCCAACGTCTGACCAGGGACTTCTTCGACCGCCCCGCCCACGAGGTCGCACCCGACCTGCTCGGGTGCGTCCTCGTGCACGGCGACGTCGGCGTCCGGCTGACCGAGGTCGAGGCGTACGGCCTGCCGGGGGAGGACCCCGCCTCCCACACCTACCGCGGGCAGACCCCGCGCAACGCGGTCATGTTCGGCCCGCCCGGCCACCTGTACGTCTACTTCACCTACGGCATGCACTACTGCGCCAACCTCGTCTGCCTGCCCGAGGGACACGGCTCGGCGGTGCTGCTGCGCGCCGGCGAGATCGTGACCGGCCTGCCCCTGGCCCGCGCCCGCCGGCCCGCCGCCAAGGACCGCGACCTCGCGCGCGGCCCCGCCAGGCTGGCGACCGCGCTCGGCCTCGGCAGGGCCGACAACGGGCTTGACATGATCGGCCGGGTGCTCGAAGGAGAGCCGGCTCCGGCGATCCGCTCAGGACCCAGGACGGGAATCTCCAGCGCCGCCGACACGCCGTGGCGGTTCTGGATCGAGGGGGAGCCGACCGTCTCGCCGTACCGGGCTCACACGCCGCGGCGGCGCAACAACGCCGCGACCTCCGTGCAGGAGGCGCCGCCGAGCTCGTAGCCGCTCAGCAGGTGCAGGTGGTCGCCGGTGTCGATCTCGAGCATCTCGCTGCGCAGCCCGAACCGCGTGCGCACGTCGACGCGGACGTCCTCGATCTGGTCCCAGGGGACGTGCCGTCTGCCGGCGAAGCCGTGCACGACCGTGATGCCGCTCTCGTCGGCGGCCAGCCGTACGGGGGCGATCACGTCCCTGGCCGCCATCGCGCCGACCAGCAAGGTCGCGGGGACGGCCAGGACGACGCCGCGCACGTCGCCGCCGAGGTACCAGTAGACGCCGAGCCCTGCACAGGCCAGAGCCCCTAGGATCTTGAGAACGGCCAGCTCGCGACGGACCTTCCACATGGACACCGAGCGTATCCAAGTGGCGAGGATGCGTGTGTATCGGGCAGGCTAGTCCCCGTCAACCACTACATGTTGGGAAAGCCGGAATCGTGACCGACATCCTCGACGACCTCGCGTGGCGAGGCCTGATCGCGCAGTCCACCGACCTCGACGCCCTCAGGGCGTCCATGGCCAAGGGGCCGATCACGGTCTATTGCGGCTTCGACCCGACCGCGGCCTCGCTGCACGTCGGCCACTTCGTGCCGCTGCTGACGCTGCGCCGCTTCCAGCTGGCCGGCCACCGGCCCATCGGCCTGGTCGGTGGCGCCACCGGGCTGATCGGCGACCCCAGCGGACGCAACTCCGAGCGCGCGCTCAACTCCAGTGACGTCGTCGCCGGATGGGTGGAGCGGCTGCGCGGCCAGGTGGGGCGTTTCATCGACTTCGAGATCCAGCCCAACCCCGCGCTCATGGTCAGCAACCTCGACTGGACCGCCGAGCTGTCCGCGATCGACTTCCTGCGCGACATCGGCAAGCACTTCCCCGTCAACCGCATGCTGGCCCGCGAGTCGGTCTCGGCGCGCCTGGCCGGTGAGGGACTCAGCTACACCGAGTTCAGCTACCAGATCCTGCAGTCGAACGACTTCCTGGAGCTGTACCGCAGGCACGGCTGCACGCTGCAGATCGGCGGCAGCGACCAGTGGGGCAACATCACCGCGGGCGTCGACCTGGTTCGCCGCGTCGAGGGCGGGCACGTCCACGCGCTCACCCTGCCACTGATCACCAAGGCCGACGGCACCAAGTTCGGCAAGACGGCGGGCGGCGCGCTGTGGCTCGACCCGGCCATGACCTCGCCCTACGCCTTCTACCAGTACTTCCTCAACTCTGACGACCGCGACGTGATCCACTACCTCAAGGTGTTCACCTTCCGCAGCCGCGAGGAGATCGAGGAACTGGAGAAGGCCGTCGCCGAGCGGCCCTTTGCCCGCGAGGCGCAGCGAGCCCTGGCCGAGGAGCTCACCGAGCTGCTGCACGGCAAGGCCGAGCTCGACGCGGTCGTCGCCGCCTCCAAGGCGTTGTTCGGGCAGGGCACGCTCGAGGACCTGCCGGCCGCGACGCTGGAGGCGGCGCTGGCGGAGGTCCCGCTGGCCAGGGTCGCCACGCTGGGCCCGACCCTCGCCGACCTCATGGCTGAAAGTGGCCTGGTCGAGTCGAAGTCGGCGGCCCGGCGCGCGATCAAGGAGGGCGGGGCGTACCTCAACAACGTCAAGATCACCGATGAGGCGTTCACGCCCGGCGCGGACGACCTGATCCAGGGACGGTTCCTCGTCCTGCGCCGCGGCAAGAAGTCGATCGGCGGCGTCATCGTCGGCTGACCCGCCCGACCGCCGGCGGGCCTGTCCTCAGGGCAGGCCCGCCTTTCGCGTGTAGAGGGAGACCGTCAGGCCGGGGATGTCGGCCGAGTGCCAGGCCTGGGCCCGGTCGAAGCCCGCCTGCCGTACCTTCTCGATCGTCGGCAGGTCGGCGTCCTTCGCGCCGCGCCACACCAGCCAGACCCTGTCGCGGCCCGCGAGCGCGGCGGCGACGTCCGCCTTCTCGGGGTAGGCGAAACTGTCGGCGGCCGGCGCCGTGCTCTCCCGCAGCACGTCGTCCGGCATGACAGCCGCGGCGTAGTAGTCGAAGCCGGTGCGCAGCGAGCTCTGGCCGTACACGATCGCGTCACCGGGCTCGAGCTTCATCCGCCGGATCGCCCACGGCACATCCTCGAAGCGGCCGTTCGGCTCCCTGATCTCCCCGTGCTGCGGTACGGCCAGCGCGCCCGCGGCGACCGTGAGGGCCACGGCGGCCGGTACGGCGAAGCGGGGCAGTTCGGCCACCGCGATCGCCGCCAGCAGCGCGAGCGCGGGAGCGGTGACGAAGAGATAGCGGTCCACGTACACGGGTGTCACCAGGTGGGAGACCGCCAGCAGCAGCACGGGCGGGAGCAGCAGCCAGCCGGACAGCGCCAGGCCCCACCGGGTGTCCCTCCTGATCATGAGGATGGCACCGGCGAGCGCGACCGCGAATAGCAGCAGGCCGATCCCGCTCGCCCCCGCCGCCATCTTGGGGAACTTCAGCAGCACCTCGGGGCCACGCTGGGGGATCCAGCTGATCGCGTGGCGCTCGCCGTACCCGATGAGACCCAGCACGGCCGCGGGGACGAACCCGGCCGCCATGGCCAGGACCATGCCCCAGGTGCCCTTGGCGCTCGCGGTGACTCCGACGCTCCTGGCGCTCGCGGTGCCTTCGGCGTCCCTGGTGCTCGCGGTGCTTCCGGCGTCCCTGGCGCTCGCGGTACCCCTGCGGAGCAGGGCGAGGTGCGCGGGGAGGACCAGGACGGCGAACAGGTGCGTGCAGCCGACGAAAGCCACGGACACCGCGTACCGCACCCATCGGGCACGGTGCAGGCACCAGAAGGAGATCGTGACCGCCGCGGCGGCGAAGGCGTAGGACCTGGCGAAGGCGCCGTAGTAGGAGACCGAGGGAAGCACGGCGAACAGCGCCGCGGCCGTCAGGCCCGCAGTCGTCCCGTGCAGGCGCCGGCCGAGGCAGACCAGGAAGGCGGCGGCCACGCCGATGGCCACGGCCGACGGCAGCCGCAGCCAGAGCTCCGCCTCGCCGAACGCCGTCCAGAAGTGCATGAACACGTAGTAGGGCAGGAAGTGGCCGTCGATGTGCTGCGCAAGCTCCCACATGCCGGAGATGCCGCGCCTGGCCGCGCTGAGGGTGGCCAGCTCGTCCCCGTTGAGGGTCGCGCCGCCCGACCCGGTGAGCGCGACGGCGCAGGCCACGACGCCCGCCACGACGGCGAGCCAGGGAGGGGTACGGGGGAGGGCGCGTGTCGGGCTCTCGGGTGCGGCGATCGTGGCGGTCACCTAGTGGAGGATAGGGGCAGAGATCGACATGCCGGACGCAGATTTGACGTGAGGGCGATCCCGACCTAATCTCGTCTGTGCCCCGGGAGCGAGCCGGACGCCGCATGACGGCGGACGGGCCCCGAGGGGCCACTCCTTCTCCAACACAGCCACCACTTGGTACGGCGTCGCATCATCCGAAAAACCGGGTGATTGGACAACGGCCAAATGTCACGGTAAGTTGAGAGGGTTGCCCCGGAAGCGGGGTGGTCGAGATTGTAGCTGGTTCGCCCGGTTTGACAGCAAGTCGGACGAAACGGTAAAATTAAGACACAACGAACGAAGCGAGTGCGGCCGGGTGGTTGACGGTGAACGCGTCCGTTTCTTGAGAACTCAACAGTGTGTTAAAAGCCAGTGCATGAA
>NZ_JBSGJX010000049.1:0-65578 GCF_053605785.1 Nonomuraea sp. NPDC003754 | reverse complement strand
GCACAACGACAAGACCGGCCGGCCCACCGCCCGATCCCTCACCGCCTACGACCATTGACGCTCAGCCGTACGGCTTGGAATCAGTCATCTAGACGCTGGATGATGCGGGCGAGCTTCTCGACGATGGCCGCCGTCCGGGGGTCGCGGCCAGGCTGAGGGCATGACGAACCTGGTTCTGGGCGGCACGGGGAGGACCGGCCGCAACGTGGCCCGTGTCGCGGGCGACGCGGCCTCGGTCTCGGAGAACGCGGCCTGGGTGGCGGTGAACATGAGCGGGCCGGCGCGCGAGGTCGTCCTTCCCGTGGGCGAGGGCGAGGTCGTCCTTTCCGCGGGGGAGGCTGTCCGGTCCAGGGGTGCGGGCGTGTTGTCCTCGGGGGACGGCGGCCCGTCGGCGGGCGAGGGTGGCCGGCCCTCCGTCAAGGCCCGGTGCGCCGGGGTGCGAGGTGGCGGACGATGACGACGCTGACCCAGGTGATCGCGGTGCTCAGCCTGGTTCTGCTGGGCGCGATGGCCGGCCTGTTCTACGGGTTCACGATCTCGGTCATGCCCGGGCTCGACGCGATCAGGCCCGACCAGGCGGTGGCGGCGATGCGCAGCGCGAACAGGAAGATCCTGAACCCGGTCTTCCTGCTGATGTACCTGGCGGCGCCTGTCGCCCCGGTCGCGGCGGGCGTGCTGCTCCTCGTCCAGGACGTGCCGGCCGCGGGGACCGCCTTCCTCGTCGCGGGCGGCCTGTACGTCCTCGGCGCGTTCGCGGTGACCGCGGCGGTCAACGTACCGATGAACAACGCGCTGGAGGCGGGCCGGGGGGAGCCGGAGCGGCTGTGGGCCGCCTACTCCGCCCGCTGGCGGCGGTGGAACACGCTGAGGGGGCTGGTGAGCTTCGCGTCTCTCGCCATCGCGGGGGTGGGCCTGTTGTTGTGGTGATGCCGGGGAAGGGAGAGGCGTAAGTCGCTACGATCTTGCCCGGCGGGGCGAAAGCCGGGCGAAAGGCGCGGATCCCGTCAGAGTGGCTTACGAAAGGAACTCCCCATGCGCTGGCACAAGCGTCTGCTCGCCGCAGGGGTCGTCGGGGCCGTGACCATGACCGCATCCGCGTGCGCGGGCGGACAGGTGCGCGGTGCCAGCCAGCCCCCCTCAGCGCCCGCCACCGGATCCACCGCCTCCCCGACGGCGAACGCGGCGACGGAGAACGACAAGACGTTCGTCTACGCGCCCAACCTCGACGTGGTGACCGACTGGGACCCCGCGACCTCGTACTCCAACGAGAACATCGCGATGCAGAACATCTACGAGTCGCTGACCCGCTACAACGTCGCGACTCAAAAGCCGGAGCCGCGCCTGGCCACCGAGTGGAGCTCGGCGGCAGGCGGCAAGGAGTGGACGTTCAAGCTCCGGGAGAACGTGAAGTTCCACAGCGGCAACCCCGTGACCGCCGAGGCCGCCAAGAAGGCGATCGAGCGCACGATGAAGCTGAAGGGCGGCGCCGCCTACGTCTGGGACGCGGTCAAGAAGATCGAGACCCCCGACGAGCACACGCTGAAGTTCACCCTGTCCTACGCCAGCCCGCTCGACCTGGTGGCCTCCTCGGGCTACGCCTCCTACATCTACGACACCAGCGTGGTCGAGCAGGTCAAGGACGGCAAGGCCGACGCGGGCACCGGCCCGTACACGGTCGACACGTGGGAGAAGGGCAAGGAGACCGAGCTCACGCTCAAGGCCTTCGACGGCTACTGGGGCGGCTGGAGGCCCGAGCAGTACAAGAAGGTCGCCTTCCGCGTCACGCCCGAGCTGAACACGGCGTGGCAACTGCTGCAGAAGGGTGAGGTCCACTTCGTCCAGCGGCTGAACCCGCAGCTGTTCGCACAGGCCGGCGGCACCGCCGGCGTGCAGGCGTCGCAGACGGCGTCCTTCCAGAACCTGATGCTGCTGTTCAACACCGACAGCGGCCCGCTCAAGGACGTCCGCGTACGGCAGGCGCTGCAGAAGGTCCTCGACTACGACGGCCTGGTCGCCGCGCTGAAGGGCGCGGGGCAGAAGGGCTCGGGCCTGGTGCCGCAGGGCCTGCTCGGCTTCACGCCCGGCCTGGAGCCCAAGCAGGACCTCGCCGAGGCCGCCGAGCTGCTGGCCGCCGCCGACTACGGGCCCGACCTCAACGAGCTGAAGCTCAGCCTGACCTACGCCCAGGGCGACGCCGACCAGCAGCTGCTGGTCACGCTGCTGACGGCGGAGCTGAAGAAGCTCAACGTCTCCCTGCAGGCCAAGCCGATGCAGTGGAACCCGCAGTGGGACCTCGGCAAGAAGAAGGGCCAGGACATCTTCGTCATGTACTGGTTCCCGGACTACGCCGACCCGTACTCGTGGTTCGTCAACGTCTTCCGCAGCGCCGACCCCGTCTCCTTCAACCTGTCGTACCTGAAGGACGAGGCCATCGACAAGGAGATCGACGCGCTGCCCGAGCTGACCGCGACCGACAGGACGGCCGCCGAGCGGTCCTACGCGGAGCTGCAGCGGAAGATCATCGAGGAGAAGGCCGCGGTGGCGGTGCCGTACGTGCAGACCTACCAGCGGGCGCTGTCGGCTGGCGTGGAGGGCTACGTCGACAACCCCGCCTACCCGAACGTGGTCTCCTTCTACGACCTGAAGCCCACCGGGTGACGCGTTACCTGGCTCGCCGGCTCGGCCAGGCTCTCCTGGTCGTGGCCGGCGTGGTCACGCTCACGTTCGTCATCATGCGGCTGGTGCCTGGCGATCCCGCCGTGGCGTACGCGGGGCCGAAGGCGACGCCCGAGCAGCTCGCGGCGGCGCGCGAGCAGTTCGGGCTGGAGCGGCCCCTCCACGTCCAGCTCTGGAACTACGCCAGGGACCTGGTCACCGGCGACTGGGGTGTCAGCCTGCGCACCCGCAGGCCGGTCATGGAGGATCTGCTCAACGCCTTCCCCGCGACGCTGGAACTGGTGGGCGCGGCCCTGGTCGTCGCGATCCTGGTGGGGGTGCCGGTCGGCGTGCTCGCCGCCCGCCACAAGAGGAGACTGCCGGACCTCTCGGTACGGCTGGGCTCCATGCTTGCCGTCTCGGTCCCGGTGTTCTGGCTGGCGCTCACCCTCCAGCTGGTCTTCGCCACCCATCTCGGCTGGTTCCCCGTGGCGGGCGAGTACGACACCACGCTCGACACCACCAGCCCGCTCACCCTGTGGACCAACATCACGATCGTGGACGCGCTCATCACGGGCAACTGGCCGATCTTCACCAGCACGGCCGAGCACCTCGTGCTGCCCGCGCTCGTCGTGGCCGCCTACCCCGCGGGCGTGATCGCCCAGCTCACCCGCGCCGCGCTCATCGAGGAGTCGGGGCAGGACCACGTGCGGTTCGAACGGGCCATGGGCTTCGGCGAGACCGCCATCCTGACGCGCTTCGCGCTGCGGCCCGCGCTCAACCCCGTGCTGTCGCTGATCGCGCTCGTCTTCGCCTACTCCCTGGTCAACGGCTTCCTGGTCGAGGCGGTCTTCAACTGGCCCGGCCTCGGCCGTTACGCGTTCAACGCGATCACCTCGGCGGACACGCCGGGCATCGCGGGCGTCACCGTGCTGGTCGCCGTGGTCTACGTGCTGGCCAACCTGGTCGTCGACCTGCTCCAGGGTGTCGTCGACCCGAGAGTGAGGGCGCGATGACCGCCGTCGAGCCGCGCCGGCGATTGCCCCGCGTCCCTGACCGCTTCGCGGCCTTCGGCGCGGTGCTGCTCGTGCTCATCGTGCTGTCGGCGATCTGCGCGCCGTGGCTGGCGCCGTACCCGGAGAACGACACGCAGCCGCTGCGCGCGCTGCTGCCGCCCGGTGCCGCGCACTGGTTCGGCACCGACCAGGTCGGCCGCGACATCCTCACCCAGGTCCTGTACGGCGGGCGCACCTCGCTGGCGATCGCCGTCGCCGTGCTGGCGGTGTCGGCGACGGCCGGGGTCACGCTCGGCCTCGTCGCGGGCTACGCGGGCGGCTGGGCCCGCGACGTGATCATGCGGGTCACCGACGTCTTCCTCGCCTTCCCCGCCCTGCTGCTCGCCCTGGCGCTCGCCGTGGTGCTGCGGCCGAGCGTGACCACGGTGATCCTGTCGATCGCGGTGACCTGGTGGCCCTGGTACGCCCGCCTGTCGGCCTCGGTGGCCGCCTCCGTCTCCACCAGGAGCTACGTGGACGCGGCCCGCTGCCTGGGCGTGCCGGCCCCGCTGATCGTGCTGCGGCACGTGCTGCCGAACTCGCTCACGCCCGTCCTGGTGCAGCTCTCGCTGGACGCGGGCGGCGTCATCCTGACCGCGGCGGCCCTGTCCTACCTGGGGCTCGGCGCGCAGGAGCCGACCGCCGAATGGGGGTTGATGGTGTACCAGGGGCAGACGCTCTTCACCACGAACTGGTGGGCGGTCACCTTCCCCGGGCTGGCGATCCTGCTGACGGCGTTCGCGTTCAACGTGCTCGGCGAGGGACTGCGCGGCGCGCTCGACCCGCGGAGGACGGTCCGGTGATCAGCATCAGGGACCTGCGGGTCGCCTACGGGTCCAGGGTGGTGGCGCACGTGCCCGTCCTCGACGTGGCGGCGGGGGAGTGCGTGGCCCTCGTCGGGGAGAGCGGCTCGGGCAAGTCCACGACGCTGCTGGCCGCGCTGGGGCTCGCCGAGGGGGCCACGGTGTCGGGGGAGGTGAGCGTGTGCGGGGTGGACGTGCTGCGGGCCAGGCCCCGCGCGCTGCGCGCGATCAGGGGGGCGAAGGCGGCGCTGGTCATCCAGTCGCCGCAGGCGGCGCTGTCGCCGACGACGCGGCTCGGCGTGCTCATGCGCAGGGCACTCAAGCGCCACGGCATCACCGGCACCCCCTCCTCCGGGCCGTCCGCCGCCCTGCCCGACGGGAACGCCGGGGTGCTCCCCGACGGGGAACCCGCGGGCGGCGCCGGGCGCGCGGACGCTCAGCGGCGGGGCGGGATCGAGGCGGTGATGGCGCGGGCGTGCGAGGCCGTGATGCTCGACCCGGCCATCCTGCGCCGCTACCCGCACGAGATCTCCGGCGGCCAGGCCCAGCGGTTCGCCATCGCCCTGGCCATCGCGCTATGCGCCGAGGTGATCCTCGCCGACGAGCCCACCAGCGCCCTCGACGTCACCGTCCAGGCCGAGGTGGTCGGCGTGCTGCAGAGGCTGCGCGAGGAGCGGGGGCTCGCCCTGCTGATCGTCTCCCACGACCTCCCCCTGGTCTCCACGATCGCCGACCGCGTGCTGGTCATGAAGGACGGCGAGGTCGTGGAGTCAGGCCCGGCCCACCAGGTGCTGTCCAGTCCCGGCCACCCCTACACCCGCGAGCTGCTGGAGGCGCTCCCATGATCATGCGCGCCGACGGCGTCACCCTCGCCTACGGCAGGACGCCCGTCGTCCACGACGTCACCCTCGACATCACCGAAGGCGGCGTCGGCCTCATCGGCGAGTCGGGCTCGGGCAAGACCACGCTCGCCCGCGCCTTCCTCGGTCTGCTCCGACCCGTCAAGGGCCGCGTCACCTACGGCGGGCAGGACCTGTCCAAGGTCGACAGGAAGGTCTTCAGGAAGGCCGTCCAGCCGGTGTTCCAGGCCGAGTCGCTCGACCCCAGGATGTCGGTCGGCCGATCGATCGCCGAGGGCAGCCGTGACAGGGCGGCGGTGCCCGCGCTGATGGAGCAGGTCGGCCTGGACCCGGCGCTGGCCGGACGCAAGCCGCACCAGCTCTCCGGCGGGCAGCGCCAGCGGGTGGTCATCGCCAGGGCCCTGGCCGTGCGTCCCAGGCTGCTCGTCCTCGACGAGCCGACGAGCGCGCTCGACGTGACCGTGCAGGCCAGGATCCTCGACCTGCTGGCGGGCCTGGGGACCGAGCGGCTGCTCATCACCCACAACCTGGCGGTCGTGGGGCGGCTGTGCCGTACCTCTCACGTGCTGTTCGCCGGGCGGATCGTCGAGTCGGGGCCGACGGAGGACCTGCTGCGGCGGCCCGCCCACCCCTACACGCTGGCGCTGCGTGACGCCGTGCCCAAGCTGGGCGGCCGGCCGCCGGTGGCCAGGGGCGGAACCGAGTCGGCGCCCGCGGACACCGGATGCCCGTTCCGGCTGCGGTGCCCGCTGGCCGTACCGGAGTGCGAGACCGCCCCGCAGCCGCGCGAGGTGGCGGGCAGGACGGTCGCCTGCCACCGGGCCGAGCTGGTGCTCACAGGGCTGGCCGCGCGGTGATCACAGGGCGCGCAGCCCGTTGATCACCTCGAGCATCACCTTGGCGTCGGGCGCGGGCGGTGGCTTCTCGACCTCCACCAGCTTCTGCGCGTGCAGGTCACCGACCAGCACGCGCACCACGCCGATCGGCAGGTTCAGCTCGGCGGCCACGTCCACCAGACGGGTGGGTTTGGTGCACTGCTGAAGGATGATCAGGTGTTCGGGGCCGAGGCCCACGGGCATGGCGAGACCGCCCGCCGTGATGATCACGGCGATGAGGTCGATGGCCTCGCTGGCGGGCACGGTGCGACCGCGGGTCAGCAGGTAGGCGGGAACGATCGGACCTGCGTCCTCGTCCAGCCAGCGCTCCTCACTCACTGGTCACCACCCGCATCTTCCTCACGGGTTCCTGCTCCTGCTCCTCGGGTGCGACGACGAGCTCTGCGGGGATCAGCACGATGGCGGTGGTCCCTCCATATGGCGAACCGCGCAACGTCACGCGGATGTCATGCCTGGCGGCCAGGCGGGCGACGACGAACAGGCCGAGCCTGTCGCTGTCGGCGAGATCGAACTCGGGCGGGTTGGCCAGCCGTTCGTTGAGCTCGGCCAGCTCCTCTTCGCTGAGTCCGAGTCCCCTGTCCTCCACCTCCACGACGAAACCGTGCGCGGCGAGCTCGCCCCGCACGGTCACCGTGGTGTGCGGAGGGGAGAAGACGGTGGCGTTCTCGATCAGTTCGGCGATCAGGTGGATGACGTCGCCGACCACGGGCCCGGCCAGCGAGTGGGCGGGCATGGGCGAGACGGTCACCCTGGTGTAGTCCTCCACCTCGGCGGCGGCGCCGCGCACCACGTCGTGCAGCGGCACCGGCTTGCGCCAGCCACGTCCGGGAGTGGCGCCCGACAGGATGATCAGGCCCTCGGCGTGGCGGCGCATGCGGGTGGTCAGGTGGTCGAGGCGGAACAGGTCGTCCAGGGCCTGCGGGTCGGTGGCGGTGCGCTGCATGCCGTCCAGCTGGATGCGCTGGCGGTGCAGCAGCGTCTGGCTGCGCCGGGCCAGGTTGCGGAAGACCTGGCCGACGCCCGCGCGCAGCTTCGCCTCGCCGACGGCCGCCTCGACGGCGGTCTGCTGGACGGTGGCGAAGGCCTTGCCGACATCGGCGATCTCGGTCGTCCTGCCCGGCACGGACAGCTCGGGCACCTCGACCTCCTCGCCCTGGCGCAGCTTGCGGACGACCTGCGGCAGGCGGGTCTCGGCCACCTCGAGCGCGGCCTCGCGCAGCGTGGCCAGCTCCTTGGACAGCCGGTTGCCCATCCGCAGGGAGATCACGAGGGAGACGACCACGACGAGCAGGCCGGTGCCCGCCAGCACGAGGGCGCGCACGAGCACCGCGTCGGCCACGGGCTCGGCGCGCTCGGTGAGCATGACGCCCGCCTCGTTCTGCGCGTTCTGGATGGCGTTGGCCAGCGCCGTGGAGGTGGAGGGCCAGTCGGCGGGCGCACGGCCCGCGATGATCTGCTCCTCCATGATCCGCAGCCGCTGGTAGGCCGGGGTGGTGATGATGCCGACCTGGATCTCGCGCAGCGGCGCGTCCAACTCGGCGAGCGCCTGGTCGATGAGGAAGCGGCGGTTGCCGACGAGCTGGGTGAAGAGCTTGCGCTCCTCGTCACCCGGGTTGCCGACGGCGATGGCCTGCTCCCTGGTCAGCAACTCCTTGGCGTAGCCGAGGTTGATGACCAGGCGCGACTGCTCGTAGATCGGGATGTCGTCGATCAGCGCGACGCTGCGCTGCAGGCCGAACAGCGCGTCGGAGATCGCGTTGTAGGCCTCGATGGTGGGCAGCCGGGGCGACAGGCCGGCGTCGACCTCGCCCCTGATCGCCTCGAGGTGCACCAGCTGGGTGAGGACCGCGTCGATCTGGCGGCGCACCGCCTCGGTGGTCGAGCCGCGCGAGCGGTCCGACAGCTGGCGGAAGAGCTCCCTGGCCGCGTCGGTCCTGGCCCGCTGCTCGTAGGCGGCGCTCTGGTCGGCCGGGGCGTGCCGGTGGACCACCAGCCGGGCCGAGGACAGGCGCTCGCGCTGCAGCTCGCCGATCAGTTTGCTCGCGGGCTGGCGTAGATTGGTCCAGCGCTCCTTGTAGGAGCGCAGCTCCAGGCTCTCGCCCGCGGTCACCGCGACGATGACACCCCACAGGGTCATCATCGACACCAGCGGAACTAGCAGCAGGCCGACGATCTTCACTCTGATCGTGCGGCTTCGGCCCATGGCACCTCACTCCGGTCGGTCCCTAGCATCGGAACCCCGGATTTGGGACAGGTGAGAGCCTAGCAACTGCACCTCGCAATTTCCCGATTTTTCGGGATTTTGAGCATCATTTCGTGATCTTGCAGTAGGTTTCCCAGGACGATCGGGGAGTAGAGGGAGGCAGATGCGCCGTCGGCTGATCGCGGCCGCGCTCGCGCTCCTCCTCGCGGGCTGCTCGACCGCCCCGCAGGCACGGCAGGAGCAGCGGCCACCCGCGAAGGATTCCACGTTCGTCTACGTGGAGAACCTCGGCGTGGTCACCGACTGGGATCCGGCCAGCTCCTACTCCAACGAGATCATCGCGATGCAGAACATCTACGAGTCGCTGACGATCTACAACCCGGTCACCAAGAAGGCGAGCCCGCGCCTGGCCACCTCCTGGCGCGCCTCCGCGGACGGCCGGACCTGGACCTTCACCCTGCGCTCCGGCGTCACCTTCCACACCGGCAGGCCCATGGACGCCGCCGCGGTCAAGGCGTCGATCGAGCGCACCATGCGCTCCAAGAGCGGACCCTCCTACATCTGGGGCGCGGTCGAGTCCATCAGGGCCGACGACCCGCTCACGGTGACGTTCACGCTGAAGTACGCCGTGCCGCTCGACCTCGTCGCCTCCTCCGGGTACGCCGCCTACATCTACGACACGGCGGCCGCACCCGACCTCAAGGCGTGGTTCGCCGCCGGCCGGGACGCCGGCACCGGCCCGTACACCGTCGCCGGTTGGCGGAAGGGCAAGAGCGACGAGCTCACGCTCAAGGCCTACCAGGCCTACTGGGGCGGCTGGGACCGGCCCCACTACACCACGGTCAAGTACGTGGTCGAGCCCGACATCGAGGAGGCCTGGCGGCGCCTGATGCGCGGCGAGGTCAGCTTCGTGCACCGGCTCAACCCGTCCCTCTACCGCAGGGCGAGCAGGACGGCGGGCGTGCGGACCGCCGCCATGCCGTCGTTCCAGACCGCGATGCTGCTTTTCAACACCTCCGCCGGACCGCTCGCGGACGTGCGGATCCGCAGGGCGCTGCGCAAGACGATCGACTACTCGGGGACGCTGCGCGTGTTGCGGGGCGCGGCCTCTCCCTCGACGGGCGTGATCCCCGAAGGGCTGTTCGGCCACTCGGCCGGCCGTACGCCCAGGCAGGACCTCCAGGGCGCGGCGGACCTGCTGGCCAGGGCGGGCTACGGCCCCGGCCGCCTGCCGCTGCGCCTCACCCTCACCTACGCCCAGGGCGACGAGGACCAGCGGGTCTTCGTCCGGCGCCTGGCCGCCACCCTCGAACCGCTCAACATCACGCTGGTGGCCAAGGCGCTGCCGTGGGAGGAGCAGTGGGCCCGCGGCAAGCGGCGCGGTCAGGACATCTTCCTCATGTACTGGTGGCCCGACTACGCCGACGCCTACTCGTGGTTCACCAACGTCTTCAGGAGCGCGGAAGGCGTTCAGTTCAACCTGACCTACCTCAAGGACCGCGAGGCCGACGCGCTGATCGACACGCTGCCCGAGCTCACCGTCACCAACCGGGCGGCGGCGCAGGAGGCCTACGCCAAGCTCGACAGGAGGCTGCTCGACGTCCAGGCGGCGGCCGCGGTGCCGTGGGTGGTCAACT
This sequence comes from Nonomuraea sp. NPDC003754, assembly GCF_053605785.1. Classification (NCBI taxonomy): domain Bacteria; kingdom Bacillati; phylum Actinomycetota; class Actinomycetes; order Streptosporangiales; family Streptosporangiaceae; genus Nonomuraea; species Nonomuraea sp. NPDC003754. The sequence continues at coordinate 55,469 of NZ_JBSGJX010000049.1, read as the reverse complement.
ACCAGCGGGCCTACCTGAGCGGTATCCAGGGCTACAACGACAACCCGGCCTATCCGGACGTGGTCTTCGTCCACGAACTGCGGCCGGTCGGCTGAGGTCAGCCCTGCTCGACCTCGGCCTCGACGCGCTCGCGGAGCCGTGACCTGATCTCCTCCGGCGTGTAGGCGCGGCGCCGCCGTTCGGCGCGGGCCATGACCACGCCGGTCGCGGCGACTCCTGCCACGCCCGCCAGGCCGAGAATCTTCCACCATTTCGTCCGCATGTGCCTAGGGTAGTGGCGTGCTGACTCTCGACGAGGCCGTAGATCTCACCCGTACCGGGGACCTCTGGGTGTTCAGGGGACGCTCGGTGCCGGACCGGGCGATCCAGACAGTGACCAACAGCCCGGTCAACCACGTGGGCATGTCGATCGTCATCGAGGACATGCCACCCATGATGTGGCACGCCGAGCTCGGCAAGTCGCTGCTCGACCTGTGGTCGGGCACCCACCAGCGCGGGGTGCAGCTGCACGACCTGCGCGAGGCGGTCACCGTCTGGGGCCGGCGGTACGGCCAGCGCGGCTGGTTGCGCCAGCTCGAACCGCAGGCCACCGCCGAGATGGAGGACGCGGCGCTGCGCACGGTCGCCAGGCTCGACGGCACGCCGTTCCCCTCGACCGCGCGCCTGGCGGGGCGATGGCTGCGCGGCAGGATCCCCCGGCTGCGGCGCGAGGTGGGGGAGCGGACGCTGGAGCGCGCCTACTGCGCCGAGGTCGTCGCCGTCACCTACGAGGAGATGGGCCTGCTGCCGGTCGGCCGCAGGCCCAACTGGTACGACCCCGGACGGTTCTGGAGCGGCGACGACCTCGACCTGCTGCTGGGGCACAAGCTGGGCGGCGAGATCTCCGTCGCGGTGCCGCCCGGCGAGAGCTGATCAGCCCGCCAGCTCCCACACCGACGCGAACGCCTCCTGGCTGATCTCGGCCAGCTCCCAGATCTCCAGCGGCTGGTCGGTGAGGAAGCCGTGTTCGTCCTGCAGGTGGCGCCACCAGTAGCGGTGGACGGAGCGGTCGGCGCGGATCTCGATCTGCCTGATCGCCCAGTGCTCGCCGTCGCCCTCGACGCTCTCGAACAGCCACACGCCGCCGTCGCCGTCGTCGGCCCGCCAGTGGTGGCGGGCCAGGTCGGACTCGGCGAGCTGCCTGATGACGGGCTCACGTAGATCTGGAAGCACGCACCCACTCTAGGAGGCGCGACCGACACTTCCGCCGGCCGCCAGCCCCCTGAACACGGCGCGCGCGGGTGCCGCCGGAGCCACGGGCTCGCCCGGCACCCGCGCGCCCTCGGCCGTCCGCGCCGGCGGCTCAGTGGCGCTTCGGGCGCAGTCTGTCCAGGAACCTCCTCGCCTTCGCCTGGTTGTGCGGGTCGCTGGCCATGCGCTTGGCCTTGTCGATCGTTTGCTTGCCTTCCGGGCTGCGCAGATACGCGCGCACCTTGTCCATGAGGCTCGACATACGCGTCCTCTACCCAGCACGCGCGCACCTGCGCATGCCGGCGGCTGCGTAGAGTGTCCCGGCGATGGGGAAGACGACATGAGAACGACGACCGTGCGACGTGACGGCGTGCGACTGGTCTGCCGCGACAGCGGCGGCCCGGGGCCCGCCGTCCTGCTCCTGCACGGCCTGGCCGGACAGTCCCGCGAGTGGGAGGCGCTCGGCGCGCACCTCGGCGGCCGTTACCGGCTGCTGGCGCTCGACCAGCGCGGCCATGGGGGCAGCGAACCCCGCCCGGGCGACACCTCCAGGGCCGCCTTCGTCGCCGACGCGGTCGCCGTCATCGGGGAGCTCGCCGCCGGGCCGGTGATCCTGGCCGGGCAGTCGCTGGGCGGCGTCACCGCGATCCAGGCCGCCGCCGCGCGTCCCGACCTGGTGCGGGCGCTGCTGCTGGTCGAGGCGGGCGCGGCGGCGGGTGACGACGAGACGCCCGCGGAGATCGACGGCTGGCTGGGCTCCTGGCCGGTTCCCTTCGCCGCCCATGAGGACGCGGTGCGGTTCTTCGGCGGCGGGCCGGTCGGCGAGGGCTGGGCCTCCGGGCTGGTCGCCGCGGCCGACGGCCTGCGCCCGACGTTCGAGCGCGAGGTCGTCGTCGACGTCATCGCCGCGCACGCCCGCCGCTCGAACTGGGACGACTGGGCGCGCATCGCCTGCCCGACGACCGTCGTCCTCGGCGAGCGGGGCGTCCTGCCGGCGGAGGAGGTGGCCGAGATGCGGCGGCTGCGGCCCGACGCCCGGTTCGTCACCGTGCCCGGCGCGGGACACGACCTCCACCTGGAGCGCCCCGCCGCGGTGGCCGCCGAGCTCGACCGCCTGCTCGCCCCGGCGCCGCCCAGCTGACGAACGGCGTCCATGACCGGCGGTGTCACGGCGTCCCCTCACCGGGGGCGCCATGCGACCTCGGCGGCCCGGCGGTGCCGGACGACGCCCCGAGCGGCATGGCCGCACCCGCTCACCGCTGGTTCCGCAGCGGGACGTCGCGGATGATCAGCCAGCTGAGGCCGAGGCCGACGGCGAACGTGCCCAGCCCCGCGGCCAGCGCCAGCGGCACCGACTGCGGGAGGTCGAAGCCGAGCCGGTCGGTGATGAACGGCAGCGGCATCCTGTCGCCGATCGCGCTCTGCGCCACCAGGACCATGAGGATGCCGACCGGTACGGCCAGCAGCCCGCCGCCCTGCCACCGGTAGAAGGCGGCCGCGCCGAACGCGCCGGTCACCAGCCAGGCCAGGAACATCACCGTGTACTCAAGGAAGATCAGCGGGACCTGCGTGGGCGCGGTGAACAGGTGGGCCTGGCCGAGCGCCCACGTCCATCCCGTCACGCCGTACAGCAGCGACTCCAGCAGGAAGCTGATCACCAGCAGGGCCGCCAGGAACGGCGCGAACAGCGCGATGGTGACCGCCGCCTGGAAGCCGAACTGGCGGCGGCTCTGCCCGTGGGCGATGTAGAGCGGCAGGAACTCGTTGACCAGGGCGATCCCGGCGAAGAGCGCGTACCAGCGGGTCAGCTGGACGGCCTTCTCCCACACGCTCTCGTCCAGGTTGCCCCAGATGGCGATGCCGACGGTGATCAGCGTGATGAGCACGAGATAGGCCAGCCACGCGAAGGAGGCGAGCCAGATGTTGGCGCCGAGGAGGCGGCTGGGGAATCTCATGAGGCCGGGCCTCCGGTCAGGTGGATGAACAGCTCCTGCATCGCGATGGGGCCGGTCTCCAGGCCGGCGCGGCGGGCCTCGGCGTGGTCGAGCCTGCCGTACACCATGGCGGAGCTGGTGGGGCCGAGCCGCTTGACGCCGAGCACGGTCAGCTCCTTGGTGAACTCCTCGACCTGGGCCGTCGGGCCGGTGACGGAGGTGCCCATGGACAGCAGGTCGTCGGCGGGGGAGTGGACGACGAGGCGGCCCTTGTCGATGATGACGACCTCCTCGAACAGGGCGCTGACCTCCTCGATGAGGTGGGTGGAGAGGATCAGCGTGCGGGGGTGGGCCATGAAGTCGGCCAGCAGCGCGTCGTAGAAGGCCTGCCGGCTGGGGGCGTCCATGCCGAGATATGACTCGTCGAACATGGTCAGCGGGGCCCGCGAGGCCAGGCCCATGACCACGCCGACGGCCGAGCGCTGGCCCTTGGACATGGTTTTGACGTTCTTCTTGGGGTCGAGCTCGAACAGGTCGATGAGCTCCTTCGCGTAGGCGGCGTCCCATCGGGGGCGCAGGTGCTCGGCGAAGTAGAGCGCGTCCTCCACGGTGCCCAGGTCGATCGTCTCGCCGGCGTCGCGGATCAGCGAGATGTCCCTGGTGATCGCCGTGTTCTCGAAGATCGGGCGGCCGTCGGCCAGCGCGCTGCCGCCGCTCGGCCTGCGGAAGCCCGCCAGGACCGACAGCAGGCTGGTCTTGCCCGCGCCGTTGCGGCCGAGCAGGCCGTAGATCTTGCCCGGCTCGAGCGTGAGCGACAGGCCCTCGACGGCGTGGACGTCCCCGTAGCTCACGCGCAGGTCGTCGATGTCGATCCTCATCGGCTGTTCCTGATGCGGTCGATCACGTCGTCGAGCGGGATGCCGATGGCCTTGGCCTCGGCCACCATCGGGTCGACCACCTCGGTGAAGAAGCCCTCCCTGCGCTCCGCGCGGAGCGTGTCCCGGGCGGCAGGGCTGACGAACATGCCGATACCTCGTTTCTTGTAGAGGACGCCTTCGTCGACCAGTTGCTGGAACGCCTTCTGCGCCGTCGCGGGGTTGATGCGGTAGAAGGCGGCGTACTGGTTGGTCGACATGACCTGCTCGTCTCCCTTCAGTGCCCCGCTCACGACCTCGGCCTTGATGCGGTCCGCGATCTGCCGGTAGATGGGGCTCCGGTCGTCGAACATGGTTACTCGCTTCTGTGGTTCATTACTCTTGTAATGAACCATAGAAGCCGTGCGGAAACGCGTCAACTCCCCGGGATCGGTTCAGCCGAGCAGGTCGGCCAGGTCGGCGCGGTCGCTCACACCGGTCTTCTCGTAGACGGCGTAGAGGGTGTTGGCGACGGTCCTGATGGAGACCACGAGCCTGGTCGCGATCTCCCTGTTGGTCAGGCCCTGGGCGGCCAGCAGGGCGATCTCACGCTGGCGAGGGGTGAGCGCGGGCACGTCCAGGTCGAGCAGCGCGGGAGTGCGGACGCCCTGGCAGCGGCGCGACAGCGCCCACGCCCTGGTCTCCGCGGCCCTGGCCGCACGGGTCAGCCCGTCATCGCGGTAGCGGCGGGCCGCGTGAGCCGCCGCCTCCGCGGCGTGCACGGTCAGGCCGAGACCCTCGAAACCGACCGAGACGGCGTCGAACTCCGGGCCCGTGCGGGCGGCGGCGTGCCGGGCGAAGAGCGCGACCAACGGGCCCTCACCGGTCAGGCGGTCGGCGACCAGCGCGGGGTGGCCGAGCCTTACGACGTCGTGCAGGACGAACGGCACCTGGACGGGCAGCGCCCGCTCGGCCGCGGCCAGCGCGGTCGCGACGGCGCCCGGCACGTCGCCGCGCGCCGCCCGCGTCCACACCTTCGCCTGCTGGAGCGGGACCACGACAGGCGGGCCGACCGGCAGCCAGGTCCGCTCGGCGCGCGCGATCGCCTCCTCCGCCGCGCCGACCTCGCCGAGCAGCGCGTGGGCGTGGGCCAGCTCGCCCAGGCACAGGCCCGCCCACACGCTGCGCTCGGGCAGATGGGCGACCGTCTCCCTGCACCAGGCCAGCGCGTCGGCCACCCGGCCGCGCAGCCTGAGCGCCCGCGCCGTGCGGCTGCCGAAGACGATGGTGGTCCTGGCCCACATGCCGAGCTCGCCGTCCAGGCCGCGCCCCCGCTCGGCATGACGTTCGGCCGCCGCCAGATCGCCCAGATAGAGCGCGGCGTCCGTGGCGGCCTCCAGCAGCGCGGCCATGAGACTCGGCAACGTGTCCGGCACCAGGTCGAGCGTGCGGGCGACCAGCCGCAGTGACTCCGCCGCCCTGCCCTCCGCGGCCAGGATGCCGGCCTCGGTCGTGCCGGACGCCCGTACGCTGCGCGGATGCGTGGTCGGGCCCATGTCGGAAGCCGCGCGCAGCGACGCCCTCGCGCCCTCCAGATCGCCGGCGAAGACCTCCACCGAGGCCCTGGTGACTCGCGCCCCCTGCCGCGAGTCGAGATCGGCGGCCGATTCCTCGGCCACCGTCATCAGCTCCAGCGCCTCCTCGAGCCTGCCCAGCCCCCAGAACAGGTTGAAGGCCCGGTAGGACGCCCACTCCACGCGCGTGTGCCCGTCCATCGGCAGCCGGCCGGTGGCGGCGAACACCTCCTCCGACTCCGCGTAGCGGTCGACGTAGAACAGGATGCTGCCCAGCGCGAGCCTGGCAGGGACACCGTCGCCGGCCGCGCGGGCCAGGCGCTCGGCCAGCACGAGGTCGCGCACCGTCCGGGCCAGGTCGCAGGCGGCGAGCAGCAGCTCGGGATCGCTGTCGGCGCCGCTGTCCAGCCGCCAGACGGCCACCCGCAGCGCGTCCTCGCGGCGGCGCAGGCCCGCCTCCGCCACGGCGTCGGCCAGCTTGCGCTGGAGCTTGCGGGCCCGCAGGGTGCCGCAGCCGCGCCTGATGACCTCGCCGTAGAGCGGGTGGCCGAGCCGTACCTGCAGGCGGCGGCCCTCCACGTCGACGGTGACCAGCCGGCGGTCCTCCAGGCGCTCGACCGCGGCGGCGGTCGCCAGCGCGCCCAGCAGGTCGGCGCCCAGCGGCTCGCCGTACGCCAGGAGCTCCAGGACCTCGCGCTCGTCGGGCGTCAGCTCGCCGATGCGGCCCGCGATCGTCTCGCGCAACGACGGGGTGATCGCCAGCGGCCCGCGCCACCGCCACACGCCCGCGCGCTCGGCCAGCATCCCGGCCAGCACCAGCTCCCGCAGATACAGGGCGTTGCCGCGGCTGGCCTCCCACAGCCGCGTCACCGTGCCCGGCTCCACCCGGCCGCCCAGCGCCTGTTCGAGCAGCCGCCTGGTCTCCTCCACCGTCAGCGGCGCCAGCTCCATGCGCGGCAGCAGGCCGTCCTTCCACAACGCCCGCACGGCGTCGGGCGCCGGCGTCTGCGTGCGTAAGGTCGCGATCACCCGGGTACGGCCGCGCACCACCAGATGGTGGACGAGCGCGGCGGAGGCCGCGTCGAGCACGTGCGCGTCGTCCACCACCAGGACGGGCGCCCGCACGGCGTCGGCCGCCCAGCCCAGCGGGTTGCCCGCGGGCGGCGTGGAGGGCAGCAGCGGGCCGAAGGCGCCCAGCGGCAGCTCCGCGGCGGCGGCCGTGGCCCGCACCCAGGCCACGCCGTCGAGATCGCGTACGGCGTGCGCCACCAGACAGCTCTTGCCCACCCCGGGCGCGCCCACGACGACCAGGCCGCCAGCGGCGGACCTGATCTCCTCCAGCTCAGCCGTCCGGCCCGCGAAGGGCCACCCGCGTGCCACCCTGGAAGGCTATTTGAGTAGCCCGTACTCATGCGAGGGCATTCCCGGGAGAGCAGGCTGTGGCCATGGACTTGAGGGACCTGGTACGGCGCAGCCTCGGCGACCCGTCGGCCGAGATCGCCGAGCAGCGCAGCGAGGACGTGCCCGCGCACGGGTCCGGCGCGCTGTCCACCATCTCGCTGCGCAGGCTCCACGGCACCACGACGGCGGGCCTGCCCTGGTCGTTCGTCGTCAAGTCGATCGAGTCGCCGCGGCGCCGTCCGGGCATGGAGGAGCTGGCGGCGCACTTCCCGTGGCGGGTCGACCTCGACACCTACCTGGCGGGCTTCGCGCTGCCGGACGGCCTGCGCCTGCCCCGCCTGCACCACGTGGAGGACCTGGGCGGCGACCGCTACGTGATGTGGCTGGAGGACATCAGGACCGCCGACGCGCCCTGGGACCTCGACAGGTACCGGTCCGCCGCCCGGCTCCTGGGCGAGCTGGCCGCCATGCATCCGGCCGCCGGGCCCAACGAGGGGCTGCGCCACTACCTCGGCGGGCCGGTCGAGCACGTGTTCCTGCCCGCGCTGCGCGATCCGGACCTGTGGCGGCACCCGCTCGTCGCCGCCTACGCCGACCCGCTGCTGCGCTCCGACCTGCTGGCGCTCGCCGCCAGGATCGAGCGGCTGGTCGCGGCGGTCGCCGAGCTGCCGCACACGCTCTCGCACGGGGACGCCTCCCCCGGCAACCTGCTCGTGCCCGCCGACGGCTCGGCGCGCTTCGTGGCCATCGACTGGAGCTGGCCGTACGCCACCTGCGCGGGTTTCGACCTGTGCCAGCTCCTGGTCGGCCGGGCACACTCGGGCGAGCTGACGCCGGCCGAGCTGCCCGCCGTCCACGAGGCGATCGAGGCGGCCTACGTCGAGGGGTCCGGCTTCTCCGCCGACGAGGTCGCCTACGGCTACGCCGCCACGCTCGTGCTGGTCGCCGCGTGGACGACCCTGCCGCTCGATCGCCTGGCCGACGAGCCGACACCCGAGGTGCACGAGCTGTTCCGGCGGCGGGCGGGGCTGGCCAGGTTCGTCGCCGACCTCGGTCGCGGGCTCTGACGTGCGCGGACGCACGGGTATGCGCAGTCGCCGAACCGGGGTTCCGGTTCGGTGATATACAGGTGCCCTCTCTAGGGGAGTTAACGGGGGAAAAGGGGCACCGTGGTCGAGTTGAGACCGCTCATTCCCGGGGATCCTGCGGCTGTCGGGGGACACCGCATCCTCGGCAGGTTAGGCGAGGGCGGACAAGGCATCGTCTATCTCGGCGAGGCGCCGGACGGGCAGCGCGTCGCCGTGAAGGTCCTGCAGGCCCACCTGATCGCCAACGCGGAGGCGCGCGAGCGTTTCGTCCGCGAGGTACGGATCGCCACCAGCGTGGCCAGGTTCTGCACCGCCCAGATCCTGGAGACCGGCCTGGTCGGCGACAGCCCCTACATCGTCAGCGAGTACGTCTCCGGCCCCTCGCTCGAGGAGTCCGTACGGGAGACGGGTGCCCGCACGGGAGCCGCGCTCGAACGGCTGGCGCTCAACACCGCGATGGCGCTGGCGGCCATCCACCGGGCGGGCGTGCTGCACCGCGACTTCAAGCCCGCCAACATCCTGCTGGGGCCCGACGGTCCCGTGGTGATCGACTTCGGCATCGCCAGGGCGCTGGACAGCGAGCTGTCCGGGATGACGCACCAGGGGCAGGTCTTCGGCACGCCCAGGTACATGGCGCCCGAGCAGTTCGCCGAGACGCCGGTCGGCCCGGCCGCGGACGTGTTCGCGTGGGCGATGACGATGGTGTTCGCGGCCAACGGGCGGCCGGCGTTCGTCACCGAGACCCTGCCGGGGCTGCTGCACTCGATCATGTACGAGGAGCCCGACCTCGGGGTGCTCGCCGGAGCGTTGCGGGATCTGGTGTCGCTCTGCCTGGTCAAGGACCCGGTGCGGCGGCCGACCGCCGAACAGCTCGTGGCCCACCTGAGCGGGGCCCGCACCCCGGTGCCGCCCCAGCCCGTCTCTCCGGCGTCACCCCAGCCCGCCCCGCCCGCCCAGCCCGTCGGCGCGCCGCAGCCCGTCCCGCCCCTCGCCGCGCCGCCGCCCCACCATCCCGCGCCCGTCGCGCCCCACCATCCCGCGCCCGTCGCGCCTCACCATCCGGCGCCGGTCGCGTCCCCCCATCCGGTGCCGGTCGCGCCTCCCCATCCGGCGCAGGTCGCGCCGCCGGGGCCGCAGCCGGCACACCCGGGCACCCCGCCCGCCGCCCCCGCAGCCCAGCAGCCGCCCCTCCACGGACCGCACGGGACGACGCTCCCCCCGCAGCCGCCGCTCGCGGGACTTCCCGGGACGACGATCCCGCCGCAGCCGCCGCCCGCCGCGCTCACGGGGACGACGGTTCCGCCCGCCGGGCCTGCGGTCCCGCCGGCCGGGCCTGCGGTTCCGCCCCTCGGGCCCACGGTTCCGGCCGCCGGGCCCGTGGGGGCGACCATCCCGCCGCAGGCGACCATCACCGGATTGCCGGGGACCATGGTTCAGCCGCCCCCTCCCGGCGCCGCGGGGCAGGAAAGCTCGCGACCGGCGGGCAGGCGGCGGCTGATCGCCGTGCTGGCGGCCGCCGCCGTCGTCGTGCTCGGCGGCGCGACGACCGCCGTTCTGCTCACCAGGGACGGCGCCACGGCGCAGGGCACGGCCCGAGCGCAGGCCCGCGATCCCCAGCCGAGCACGCTGCCCGTGGCCGTCCCCTCCACCGGCACCTGGTCCACGCCGCTGCCCAGCCGTACGCCGAAGACCAAGAGGAAGAAGACGCCCAGCCCCTCCCCGAGCCCGACCGCCGTCCCGAGCCCGGTCAGGAAGCTCCGCCTCACCAACCGCAACCTCCTGGCGAACGCTGGGTTCAACGACGCCGACCTGGCGCCCTGGTACCCCAGGGGCACCGTCAAGCAGGTCACCAGCGACCAGCACAGCGGCTGGGGCGCGGTCTGGCTGGCCGCCACCCCCGGCATGGACGCCGCCGCCGAGCAGGTGCTGACCGACCTGCGCCCCAACACCAGGTACACCCTGAGCGGATGGGTGCGCTCCGACGGCAGGCGGACCATGCTGGGCGTCAAGACCGCCGACCCGCACCGGGGCGGGTGGAGGGTGCACCGCGGAAAGAAGTACGCCTACTACTCGATGACCTTCACCACCGGCAAGGGCATGACCAAGGCGACGATCTTCTGCTGGCGGAAGGAAGCGGGCCAGGGCTACTGCGACGACCTCAGCCTGCGCGCCTGGAGATGAGCCCGTCGAGCAGGCCCTTGACCGCCGTGGCCGGGTAGGCGTCCCCGTCGAAGGGGCCGAGCAGGACGGGACCGTCGTCGGCGCTGTCGGGCAGCCGGCCGTGGCTGCCCCGCACGGGCGACGGGTCCAGCGGCACCACCGGCATCGTGTAGCGCAGGCCGAGCCTCTTGCGGGCCAGCGCCAGGCCCGCGCGCACCTTGACGAACGGATCGGCGGGATCCATGAACAGCTCGGCCGGGTCGTAGCCGGGCTTGCGGTGGATCTCGACCAGCCGGGCGAAGTCGGGGGCGCGGGCGTCGTCCAGCCAGTAGTAGTAGGTGAACCACGCGTCGGGCTCGGCGACCGCGACGAGCTCGCCCGAGCGCTCGTGGTCGAGACCGTGGACGGCCTTGCCCGTCTCGTCCAGCACCTCGTCCACGCCGGGCAGCTCGGACACCACCGACCGCACCCTCGGCAGGTCGGCGGGGTCGCGGACGTAGACGTGGGCCAGCTGGTGGTCGGCGACGGCGAAGGCCCGCGAGGTCCACGGGTCGAGGTACTCCATGCCGGCCTGCGTGTACACCTCCAGCAGTCCGGCCGCGCGCAGCGCCCTGTTGACGTCGACGGGCCTGGAGGCGGGCGTGATGCCGTACTCCGACAGCACGACGAACGTGGCGTCCTCGGCCAGCAGGGGCGCGAGGGCGGTCTCGACGGCCTGGGCCGCGGCGACCGCCTGCGGACCGTCGGGGCCGTACCGCTGCAGGTCGTAGTCGAGGTGCGGGACGTAGACGAGCATCAGGTCGGGCCGGTGGGCGCGCAGGATGTGGACGGACGCGCCGACGATCCACTCGGTCGAGGCGATGCCCGCGCCCGGCCCCCAGTAGCTGAAGAGGGGGAACGGCGGCAGCTCGTCGTGCAGGGAGGGCGGTCGCGTGTAGCAGTCCGGCGACTTGCGGCCGTCGGCGTGGTAGATCGGGCGCGGGGTGACGAGCAGGTCGGCGGCCGCCCCCATGGCGTACCACCAGCAGACGTTGGCGGTGCGCAGGCCGGGGACCGAGTCCCACAGCTGGCCGCCCTGGATGAGCGCGTTGTGCTGCCGCCAGAGGAAGACCTCGCCCAGGTCCCTGAAGTACCAGCCGTTGCCGACGATCCCGTGCCGGCGCGGTGGCGCGCCGGTCAGCAGGGTGGCCTGCATCGAGCAGGTCACGGCAGGCAGGATCGGGCGCAGCGCCGCCGCCGCGCCGACCTTGGACACCCCGGGCATGTGCGCGAGCAGGCGCGGGGTCAGCCCCACCACGTTGATCACCACGATCGGCGGCATCACAGCTCCTTCAGTCCGAGGGCGGCCAGCTCGCGCCGCATCCAGGTGAGCTCGGCGGCGATGCCGCCGAGCACGTCCTGGTCGGGCAGCACCGTCCAGGTGTAGGTCTCGACCTCGATGTGCCTGGTGAGCGGCGCGGCCAGCACGGCGCGCAGCAGCTCGCCGAGGTACCCGGCGGTGGTGGTCAGCGGCGGCGGAGGGGCGGCGTGCAGGGGCATGTGGAAATGGGTCCGCCACCTCTCCCCGTACGGCAGGCGCGCCAGCGCCTCGTCCAGGTCGTCGGCGTAGCCGGAGGCGCACCTGGTCTGGTGCAGGAAGCGCGCCTCGTGGAACCTCTCGAGCGCCCGCTGCGCCCCCGGCGGCGTCTCCAGCGCGCACGACGCCTGCAGCTTCACGATCGGCAGGTCGCCGAAGTCGAGCCCCTCGAAGCCGACGGCGAGGTGGCAGGCGTCCAGGCAGACGCCGAGGAGGTCGTCGCGCGGCAGCAGCTTCGCGGCCTGGGCGGTGGTCTCGATGACGCAGCCGGGTTCGGGCTCGAAGCCGACCCTGATGGTCTTGCCGGTCCGATCGCCGACCTCGCGCAGCCCCTCGACCAGGCTGCCCAGCAGGGCGGTCGGCGCGCCCCTGGTGCGCCAGGCCAGCGGCAGGGTCGAGATCGAGCCCTCGGCCACGTCGTCCGGGAGCAGGGCGGCGAGGATCGCGGCCAGGTCGAGGGTGTAGGACAGCCGCGCGGGCGAGGACCAGTCGGGGGAGTAGACGCGGTGTTTCACCACCTCCCGCTGGAAGCCGCCGTAGGGGAAGCCGTTCAGCGTGACGACTTCCAGGCCGTTGTCGTCGAGCGCGGCGCGCAGCCGTACCAGCTCCCGGCGGTCGGCCAGCAGCGCGCGGGCGGCTCCGGCGGGCAGCCACAGCCCCACGCCGAGGCGCGGCACGCCGAGCAGCGCGCGGACGCGGGCGCAGGAGCCGGACAGCTGGGCGTGGATGCCCGGCAGGTCTTCGGCGGGGTGGACGTTGGTGCAGTAGGCCAGGTGCACGACCGGACCGCCGGGGTGCAGCAGGCGCATCAGCCACCCCGCCTGATCGTGTTGCCCGCGTAGTCGTCGCCCGGCGCGGGCGCGGCGGGATCGACGCCGTAGAAGGCGGACGGGTTGCGCCACAGCACCCTGTCGACGTCGTCCTCGGTGAAACCGGCGGCGAGCATCGCCTCGCCGACGGCCCTGGTGCGCAACGGATCGCTGCGGCCCCAGTCGGCGGCCGAGTTCACCAGCATCCGCTCGGTGCCGTACTCCTGGAGGATCGCCACCATCCGGCCAGGGTCCATCTTGGTGTCGGGGTAGATCGAGAAGCCCATCCAGCAGCCGGAGTCGGCGACCATGCCCACCGTCACCTCGTTGAGGTGGTCGACCAGCACGCGCTCGGGCGGCAGGCCCTTGACGACGTCCAGCGTGCGCCGGGTGCCGGCGGCCTTGTCCCGGTGCGGGGTGTGCACCAGGACGGGCAGGTCGTGCTCGGCGGCCATGGCGAGCTGCGCCTCGAACGCCCTGTCCTCCGCCGGTGTCATCGAGTCGTAGCCGATCTCGCCGACCGCCACGACCGACTCCTTCAGCAGGTAGCGGGGCAGCTCGCCGAGCACGCCCGCGCAGCGCGGGTCGTTGGCCTCCTTGGGGTTGAGCGCCAGCGCGCACAGGTGGCGGATGCCGTGCTGCGCCGCCCGGTACGGCTCCCAGCCCAGCAGCGCGTCGAAGTAGTCGAGGAAGCTGCCCACGTTGGTGCGCGGCTGCCCCAGCCAGAAGGCCGGTTCGACGACGGCGCGCACCCCCGCCCCGTGCATCCGCTCGTAGTCGTCGGTGGTCCTGGAGGTCATGTGGACGTGGGGGTCGAAGATGCGCATCAGATCCTCTCCAGCACGTCGGGGGGCACGGTCCTGCCGGCCGCCCTCCGTTCGTCGGCGTAGGCGGCCAGCATCCTGGCCAGCTCGGGGTCGAAGCGTTCGTCGAGGCCGGCGACCCGCTCGAGCGGGATCGCCATGAACACGCACTTCAGCACGCCCTGGCGGTAGGCGTGGTCGTCGAGGACCCGCGCGCCGTACGGGCCGAGGGCCGCGGCGACGAGCCTGGCGTCGTTGGTGCGCAGCGCGTCCTCCACCAGCGGCAGCGCCGCGTCGCCGAGGTCGAGCCGGTCCAGCGCGTCCAGAACGGCCAGGCGCTCGCCGGCGTCGCCGTCGCGGTACAGGGCGGCGACCGTCGCGGCGTCGACGTGGTCGAGCAGGGCGGCTCTGGCGGATGGGCCGCCCCTGCGCGCCGCCACCGGGAACAGGCGGTGCGCGGCCTGCTGGTCGGCTTTCACCTGTGCCACGGCCTCAGCCGTCCAGTCGTCCATGTGCCCTCCTCAGGAAGTCGATCGACCGGCGGGCGACCTCGGGGGCGGCGTGGCCGTGCCTGGCCAGCTCGACCGCCACCTGGCCGCGGTAACCCGCGAGCGCGGCGATGACGGGCGGGAAACCGATCTCGCCCGCCCCGAACTCCAGGTGCTCGTGGACGCCCCTGCGCATGTCCTCGATCTGCACGTGCGCCAGGTACGGCAGCGCCCGCCGGACGCAGTCCGGCACGTCCTGCGGTTCCAGGCACCTGCAGTGCCCGATGTCCAGCGTGAGCCCGAAACGGGGATGGCCGCCGAGCAGGTCCCGCAGCCGTTCGTAGCCCGCCAGATCGGCGACCAGCATCCCGGGTTCCGGCTCGAAGGCGAGCGTGACGCCCAGCTCGTCGGCGTCGCCGAGCAGCCGCTCGCACCATCCGGCCAGCCTGGCCCACGCCTCCTGCTCGCCGACGCCGTCAGGCAGGGCCCCGCTCCACAGGTGCACCACGGGCGCGCCGAGGTCCACGGCGATCCGCATGGCCCTGCGCAGGTAGTCGGCCCTGCGCCAGTCTCCCTCGCCGAGCAGCGTCGGGTGGTGCTTGCGCCACGGGTCGAGGGTGTAGCGGCCACCCGTCTCCACGACCGCGGTCATGCCGAGCTCGCCGAGCAGCTTGGCGGTCGCCGCCACGTCACGGGCGAGGCCGGGGGCGTAGGGGTCGAGGTGGCCGTGGTCGAGGGTGATCGCGGCCCCGGTGTAGCCGAGTTCGGCCAGGACGGCCAGCGCCTCGGGCAGCCGGTGGTCGCGGAAGCCGTTGGTGCAGTAGGACCAGTTCACGAGGTGGCCACCAGCCTCGACAGCCGGCCGCCGAAGGGCGCGGCGGCCAGCAGCGCCGCGGACTGGACGGGACGGCCGTGGCCGGCGACGGCGGCGGCCTGCAGGGGGATGAGCGCCACGATGCTCAGCCGGACGGCCTGCCGTACCCGGGCGGGATCGGGGTCGGCGCGCAGGCCCGCCAGGGCTCGCCCGGCGGTGGTGACGTAGCCGGCCAGCGGCGCGCCGGGGCAGGTCCAGGCGACGAGCGCGGCGGCGGTGGCGCAGGCGGCCACCGCGCCCCCGACGGTCGCGCCGGTGGCGCCCGTGGTCTCGGCGCGGCCGAGGACGCTGATGCCGTAGGTGTGCGCGCCGATGGCCAGCGCGGTGGGAACGGCCCGCGCCGCGCCGCCCGCGCCGAGCATGACGTCGAGCGCCCGGCACGCGGCCATGGCGGCGGGACCGGCCGGCGTGCGCTTGAGCGCCAGGTCGTAGGCCCATACCGCGCCCGCGAGCAGGCCGGCGAGCCCGAGCCCTCGCCTGCCGCCCGCGACGAAGGCGGTGAGCAGGCCCGCGCCCGTGCAGCCCACCGCCGTGGCGAGCGCCGTGGCGGGGCTGATCCGGCCGGACGGGACGGGGCGTTCGGGCCGGTCGACGGCGTCCTGGTGACGGTCCGACCAGTCGTTGAGCGCCATGCCGGCCCAGTACAGCAACGTGGAGGCCACCGCCGTCCCCGGGTGGGCGGGCGAGCCCGCGGCGGCGGCGCCGGCCATCGTGTCGCCCGGCACCGACAGCGCGGCGGGTGCCCTGACCAGTTCGAGCAGCGCTCTCATGCGAGCGACTCCGCGAAGGCCCGCAGCATGGCGTCCTGGGCGGGCAGCGCGTGCTCGGCGGCGCCGAGGGGGTCCTTGAAGAAGTAGCCGAGCTCGGCGAGCCCGCCCCTCCGGCCCCGCTCGTGGGCGCGGGCCACCAGCCTGGCCAGGTCCAGCACCAGGGGCGCGGCCAGCGCCGAGTCGCAGCCCTGCCAGGTGAACTGCATGGTCATCCGCACGCCCATGAACCCCTCGAAGGTGACGTGGTCCCACGCGGTCTTCCACTCGCCGAGGTCGGCCACGTAGTCGATGTGCGTGTGCCCCTCGACCCTGCCGCCGAGGATGCCCTCGACCGCCCTGTCCTTCGAGGTCTGCTTGCTCGCCCTCGCCGCGGGGTCGGCCAGGGTGGCGCCGTCGCCGCCGCCGAGCAGGTTCAGGCCCGACCAGGAGCGCACGGCCAGCCCCCGCCCCTCGAACATCGGCGCGAGCGCGCTCTTCACCAGCGTCTCGCCCGTCTTGCCGTCGCGTCCCGCGTACGGCAGGCCCTCGGCCGCCGCCAGCTGCGCCAGCGCGGGAAGCGTGGGCCCCGTCGACGGGGTGAACGCCACGTAGCCGCACCCGGCGTGGAAGGCCGAGTACGCGTACAGCGAGCTGGCCGGCAGGACCGACGCCCCGGTGGCCAGCGCCGCCTCCAGCGCCTCGAGATCGGCGAACTCGGGCCGCCACGGCACGGGCGGCTCGGTGGAGGACAGGTCCACCACCACGACGCGCGCCAGACCCTTGCGCTCGCGGAAGGCGGTGATGTCGCGGGCCAGCCGGGCGGCGGCGTCGGCCTGGTCGCCTTCGTGCGCGTGGCCTGGTCTGATCTCCGCCTCGGCCTCGTCCAGGTCGCCGGACAGCAGGGCGGGGAGCGCGGCGGGGATCACCCCTGCCTCGGCCAGCCGCTCGGCCCGCTTCCTCAGAGAGATGGAGGCGATGTCATGACCGCCGAACACGAGGTCGGCGATACCGGGTAAGCCACACGGGGGCAGCCGTTCCGCCACGCAGCCCGCGGCGGGCAGCAGTCCAGCCTTGATGGCCGCCGCCCCGACCATGACGGTCGTGGCGACCGAGCCCCTGGCGCCGATGAGCCAAACACCAATAGCCATAGATCGGTATATAAGCCGGGGGACTTGTGAAGTAAAGGCCTGACTTTTGCTTGACCGTCATCATAAGTCGAATCTACGATCACGAAACATGGAGGACATAAGCCGGGAATCGGCTGATAATCCCCGAGTGGGCATCATCGGGACCGGCTTCATGGGCCGTGTACACGCCCGCTCCGCCCGCCTCGCAGGCGCCACGATCGTCGGCGTCGCAGGGTCCAGACCCGACAGGTCGCAGGGCCCCTACGCCTCGGCGGACGAGCTGATCGAGTCGGGCGCGATCGACCTCGTCCACATCTGCACCCCCAACCACCTGCACGCGCCGCTCGCCCTCAAGGCCATCGCCGCCGGGGTGGCGGTCATCTGCGAGAAGCCGCTGGCCACCGACGCGGAGACCGCGGCGCTCATGGCCGCCCGCGCCGACGAGGCGGGCCTGGTGGCCACGGTCCCGTTCGTCTACCGCTTCCACGCGATGGCCCGCGAGGCCAGGCAGCGCGTGGCGCGCGGGGACGTCGGCAGGGTCACCCTGATCCACGGCAGCTACTTACAGGACTGGCTGTTACGCCCCGAGGACGACAACTGGCGGGTCGACCCCGAGATCGGCGGGCCCAGCCGGACGTTCGCCGACATCGGCTCGCACTGGTGCGACCTGGCCGAGTTCGTCACGGGCGAGCACATCAGCGCGGTGTCCGCGCAGACAGGCGTCGTCCAGCGGGAACGCGCCGGCCACGCCCCCGTGCTGACCGAGGACGTCGTCACCGTCCAGTTCCGTACGGCAGGCGGCGCGCTCGGTTCCCTCACCACCAGCCAGGTCTCACCGGGGCGCAAGAACCGGCTCTTCCTCGAGGTGACGGGCACCGAGCAGAGCCTGGCCTTCGACCAGGAGCAACCCGAGAAGCTGTGGCTGGGCAGGCGCGAGGGGTCGATGGCGCTGGTGCGCGACCCCCAGACGCTGACCGCCGCCGCCCTGCCGTACTCGCCGCTGCCCCCCGGGCACGCGCAGGGCTACCACGAGTGCTTCGAGGCCTTCGTCGCCGACAGCTACGCCGCGCTGCGCGGCGAGCGCCGCGACGGCCTGCCCACCTTCGACGACGGCGCCCGAGCCGCGCGCGTCTGCGACGCGGTGCTCGCCTCGGCGGCGTCAGGGGGGTGGGTCGAGTGCTGAGCATGACCGGGATCGGCAAGAGCTTCCTCGGCGTGCGGGTGCTGTCGGAGGTGGACCTGGCGGTCGAGGCCGGACAGGTGCACGCCGTCGTCGGCGAGAACGGCGCGGGCAAGTCCACGCTCATGAAGATCCTGGCCGGGGTGCACGCGCCCGACGCGGGGACGATCACCATCGACGGGCGGCCGGTCTCCTTCAGCCACCCGCTCGACGCCCAGCGGGCCGGGGTGGCGATCATCTACCAGGAGTTCACGCTGCTGCCCGAGCGCAGCGTCGCCGAGAACGTCTTCCTCGGCAGGGAGCCGCTGCGCCGCGGCCTGGTGGACCGGGCCGCGATGGACGCCGCGACCGCCGCGCTTCTCACCGAGCTCGGCGAGGACTCCTTCGGACCCCGCGACCCGGTCAAGCGGCTCTCGGTCGCGCAGCAGCAGGTCGTGGAGATCGTCAAGGCGCTCTCGCTCGACGCGCGCATCGTGGTGATGGACGAGCCGACGGCCGCGCTCGCCGACCACGAGGTGGAGCTGCTGTACCGGCTGGTCAGGCGATTACAGCAACGCGGGATCGCGGTGCTGTACATCTCGCACCGCCTGCGCGAGGTCTTCGACCTCGCCTCCCGGGTCACGGTGCTGAAGGACGGCCGCCTCGTCACCACCGTCGCCGCCGCCGAGGTCACCGCCGACGACCTGGTCCGCCTGATGGTGGGCCGCGACCTGGGCACCTACTACCCGCCGCGCGCCGCCTCGACCGGAGAGGTGCGGCTGCGCGTCACCGGCGGCGGCAACGCCCGCTTGTCGGACATCTCGCTGGAGCTGCGGGCGGGCGAGATCGTCGGCATCGCGGGCCTGCAGGGCTCCGGCCGCTCCTCCCTGGCCAAGGCGCTGTTCGGCGCCGCCCCCTTCACCACGGGCACGATGACCCCGGTCCGGCCCCGCTCGGTCCGCGAGGCCGTCGCCGCCGGCATCGGGCTGGTCACCGAGGACCGCAAGGCCGAAGGACTGGCCCTGCGCCAGTCCGTTCGGGACAACGCGCTGCTGGTCGCGCGCGCGGTCGGCCGCCGCGGCGGCTCCGTGCGCGACCTCCTCGACCGCGTACGGCTCTCGCCGCCCCGCCCCTCGCAGGAGGTGCGCTACCTGTCGGGCGGCAACCAGCAGAAGGTCGTCCTCGCCAAGTGGATGACGCTCGCCCCCGACGTCCTGCTCTTCGACGAGCCGACCCGCGGGGTCGACGTCGGGGCCAAGGCCGCGATCCACGACCTCATGCGGGAGCTGGCCGAGGACGGGACGGCGATCATGATGATCTCCTCCGAGCTGCCGGAGCTGATCGGCATGAGCGACCGCGTCGTCGTCCTGCGCGACGGGCGCATCGCGGGCACCCTGCCGGCGGGCGCGTCGGAGGAGGCCGTCATGCGGCTGGCGGCCGGCGAGGAGGCGGCATGAACGACGCGCCCCCTTCCCGGCTCGAGGCCCCACGGGAGGCGGCCGTCCCCCGCAGGCGCGGGGCGGGCGCGGCGCGGCGCCGATGGGCGAACCTGGGCCCGACCAGGGCGGTGTTCGTCGCGCTCGCGGCCACGATCGTGATCGGCTCGATCCTCGTGGCCGCCGACGGCGGGAACCTGCTGACCATGGAGAGCGTCGTCGGCGTCCAGCAGCGCAGCGCCGCCCTCGGCATCGTGGCCGTCGGCCAGACCCTGGCCATCCTGGCGGGCTCGCTCGACCTGTCGGTCGCCTACCTCATCAGCCTGTCCTCGCTGGTCGCCGCCGAGATCATGCAGGCGGGCAGCGTCCCGGGGGGCGTCGCCGCCGTCATCGCCGTCAGCGCCCTCGTGGGCCTGGTCAACGGTGTGGTGATCACCAAGCTGAAGGTCCACGCCTTCATCGCCACCCTCGGCGTCGCCCTGATCATCAAGGGCGTCCTGGACCACCTCTACGACGGCCCCGCCGGGCGCGTCCCCGAGTCGTTCCAGCACCTCGGCTACGACCGCGTCGGCCCCGTCCCCGTCTCCGCGATGCTGTGGGCGGCCGTGGCCCTGACCGCCTGGTTCCTGCTCGCCAGGACCAGGTACGGCTACCGCGTCCACGCCGTCGGCGGCGACCCCGACGTGGCCCGCCTGTCCGGCGTCCGCACCGACCGGGTGATCATCGTGACGCACGTCCTGTGCTCGCTGTGCGCCGGCATCGCGGGCCTGCTGCTGGCCAGCCGGCTCGGCGCCGGAGTCCCCACCGTGGGCACCGACGGCGGTTACGACCTGGAGTCGATCGCCGCGGTCGTCCTCGGCGGCACGGCGCTGGCCGGCGGCAGGGGCGGCGTCGCCGGCACCGTCGGCGGCGTGCTGCTGCTGGCCGTGCTCGACAGCGTCTTCAACCAGCTCGAGGTCAACTCCTTCGTCAAGGACGTCGTGCGGGGCGTGGTCATCGTGGTGGCCGTGGCCGTCTACGCCAGGAAGAGGAGCACCTCGTGAAGCGCGCGCTCCCGATCTTCGCGGTCCTGGCCGTCCTGCTGGCGGCGATCGCGCTGGCCAACCCGTTCTTCCTCGAACCCGCCGGCTTCCTCGCCTTCGTCAAGCGGGCCGCGCCGCTGGTGATCCTGGCGGCGGGGCAGTACTTCGTGATCGTCTCGGGCGAGTTCGACCTCTCGGTCGGCTCGCTGGTCACCGTCGAGGTGGTCGTCGCCGCCCGGCTGATCGACGGGAACGAGGCGGCCACCTGGCCCGTCCTCGCCCTGGTGGTCGTCATCGGCCTGCTGGTCGGCCTGGTCAACGGGGCGGTGACGACGCTGCTGCGGGTGCCGTCGTTCATCACCACGCTCGGCATGATGCTCGTGCTGTCGGGCGCGGTGTTCCTCTGGACGGGCGGCGCGCCGCGCGGCGCGCTCTCGCAGGCCTTCAGGGTGTTCGGGCGCGACACCCTCTGGTCGGTGCTGATCCTCGCCATTGTCGGGGCCGCGGCGGTCCTGCTCATGCGCGCCGACGTCGGCCGCACGCTCATCGCGACGGGCGACAACGCCCGGACGGCCGCGCTGTCGGGTGTCAGGGTCACCAGGGTCAAGATCTTCGCCTTCGCCGTCTCGGGCCTGGCCGCCGCGGTCGCGGGCGTCCTGCTCGGCGGGTTCGCGGGCGTGTCGGCGCAGGTCGGGCAGGGCCTGGAGTTCTCCGCCATCACCGCGGTCGTCCTCGGCGGCGTGGCGCTCGGCGGCGGCAGGGGGTCGGTCGTGGCCGCCATGGCCGGGGCGTTCACCCTGGAGGCGCTGTTCACCCTGCTCAACCTGTACGGGATCTCGGGGGCCCTGGAGTTCACCGTGCAGGGCGTCATCATCATCGCCGCCGTGGCGGCGGGAGCCGTACGACTGCCCTTCTCCCTCACCTCTCGAAACACCTTCCGAAACACCCCCCGAAACACCCCCCGGAAGTTCAAAGGAGACGCCCATGTCGCGTCGTAAACCCCTCATGCTCGCGGTGACGGCGGTCGCGCTGCTCGTCGCGGGCTGCACCAGCGACAAGCCGACGGACACGGCCACCGCCGCGCGGTCGTCGGGCCCCGCCTCCTCCGCCCCGGCCGCCGAGACCACAGCCTCCGGGACCACGGCCGCGGGCACCGGCCGGCAGTCGGCGTTCTTCGTCCAGGCCGACTACGACGCACAGCTCGCCATGCGCGCCAAGACCGCGCAGGGCCCGGCGGACAAACCGTGGGAGCAGGCCATCGACCCGCAGATGGTGAGCACCACGCAGTACAAGAAGGCCGGCGGGTACCACCTGTGCTTCTCCAACGCGGCGGTCAACAACCCGTGGCGGCAGGTCGGCTGGAAGAGCATGCAGGCCGAGGTGGCGCTGCACAAGGAGATCACCACGTTCACCGCTCTCGACGCCGAGGGCAAGGACGACAAGCAGATCTCCGACATCGCCGAGCTGACCGGCAAGGGCTGTGACGCGCTGATCGTCTCGCCGAACACCACCGCCACCCTCACCCCCGCGGTCAAGGCGGCCTGCGGGAAGCTGCCGGTGATCGTCTTCGACCGGGGCGTGGAGACCGACTGCCCCGTCACCATGATCAACCCGATCGGCGGCTACGCCTTCGGCGCCGACGGCGCCGAGTTCCTCGTCGAGAAGGTCCCCGCGGGCGGGAAGATCCTCGCCCTGCGCATCCTGCCCGGCGTCGACGTGCTCGAGACCCGCTGGTCCGCCGCCAAGGTGACCTTCGACAAGAGCGCGCTGCAGGTCGTCGGCGTGGAGTTCACCGACGGCGACGCGGCCAAGACCAAGAGCATCGTCAGCGACTACCTGGCCCGCCACGGCAAGCTCGACGGGGTCTGGATGGACGCCGGCGCGACGGCCGTCGCCGCCGTCGAGGCCTTCGAGGACGCGGGCGTGCCCGTCCCCGCCATGGTCGGCGAGGACCAGCAGGACTTCCTGCAGAAGTGGAAGCAGAACAACCTGACCGCCGTCGCGCCCACCTACCCCACCTACCAGTGGCGCACGCCCGTCATCGCCGCTCTCAAGATCCTCAAGGGTGAGGAGGTGCCGAAGACCTGGAAGCTGCCCCAGCCGAAGATCACCGCTGACACGCTGGACACCTACCTGCAGCCGAACATGCCGCCGCTGCACTACGCGCTGTGCGGGTGCGAGACCCTGCCCGGCTTCCCCGAGACCTGGGGCGGCAAGAAGTGAACCTCGGGGTCAACACCTGGGTGTGGACCTCGCCGCTCACCGACCGCGACCTGGCGGCGCTCGCGCCCAAGGTCGCGGGGTGGGGGTTCGACGTCATCGAGCTGCCCGTGGAGCAGCCCGGCGACTGGGACCCCGCCAGGGCGGCCGACCTGCTCGCCGAGCTCGGCCTGGCCGCCACGGTGGTGCTGGTCATGCCGCCGGGCCGGGACCTGGTCGCCTCCGGCACGGTCAAGGAGACCCAGGACTACCTCATGCACTGCATGGACGTGGCCGAGATCGTCGGGTCTCCCGTCATCGCCGGACCCGCCTACAGCGCGGTCGGCCGTACGTGGCGGATGTCGGGGGAGGAGCGCGCGGCCGCCTACGCCGAGCTGCGCGAGAACCTCAGGCCCGTCATCGACCACAGCCCGGTACGGCTGGCCGTCGAACCGCTCAACCGCTACGAGACCAGCCTGCTCAACACCGTGGAGCAGGCGCTCGAAGCCCTGCCGGAGGGCGCCGACCTGGCGCTCGACGTCTACCACCTGAACATCGAGGAGAAGGATCCCGCCGCCGCCGTCCGCGCGGCCGCCGGCAGGATCGCGCATGTCCAGGTGTGCGGCACCGACCGGGGGACCCCCGGGCAGGACCGCTTCGACTGGCCGGGCTTCACGACGGCCCTGCGCGCGGCCTCCTACCAGGGGCCGCTCGTCATCGAGTCCTTCACCGCCCACAACCGGACGATCGCCACCGCGGCCTCCATCTGGCGGCCGCTCGCATCCAGCCAGGACGCTCTCGCCGTCGACGGGCTGGCCTTCCTCCGCACCCTCTGACTCTTCCCCTCTGTCACCGGAGTCACCGCCATGCGTCGTCTTTGCGCTGCCCTGATTCTCCCCTTCCTGCTGTTGTTACCGGGCACGGCGAACGCCACCGCCCACGAGACCTTCCGCGCGCTTCTCTTCACCAAGGCCGTCGGCTACGTCCACGGCTCCATCCCGGCCGGCATCCAGATGGTCAAGGACCTGGGCGCGGCCAACCACTTCGCGGTCGTGCAGACCGACGACTCCTCGGTGTTCAACGACACCGACCTGGCCGGCTACGACGTGCTGATCATGCTGCAGAACTCCGGCATGGTCTGGGAGAACGACGCCCAGCGCCAGGCCCTGCAGAAGTACGTCCGCTCGGGCAAGGGCGTCGTCGCCGTCCACAACGCGCTCGACATGGGCATCGAGAACGACTTCCCCTGGTGGGACGACCTGGTCAACGGCGGCGCGCACATGCCCGCCCACTCACCTGGCGTGCTGCAGGGCACGGCCAAGGTCACCGACCGGGTCCACCCGTCGACCAAGGAACTGCCCCTGCGCTGGGAGCGCCCCGAGGAGTGGTACAACTTCGCGCCCAACCCGCGCGGCAACGTGCACGTGCTGGTGTCGGCCGACGAGAAGACCTACAACCCGGGCCCCTCGGCCATGGGACCGGACCACCCCATCTCCTGGTGCCGCAACGCCGAAGGCGGCAAGGTGTGGGCGACCGCCATGGGACACGACACCGCCTCCTACACCGAGCCCGCCTTCCGCACGCACGTCCTCGGCGGGATCAACTGGGCCGCGGGCGCCGCGGCGGGTGACTGCGGCGGAACGGTGAACAGCAGCTTCGAGAAGATCACTCTCGACGACAACACCGCCGACCCCATGGAACTGGACGTGGCCGCCGACGGCCGCGTCTTCTACGTGCAGCGCAAGGGCGAGATCAAGATCTTCAAGCCCGACACGCACACCACGGTCACCGCGGCCACCCTCGACGTCTACACCGGAGGCGAGGACGGACTGGTCGGCATGGAACTCGACCCGGCCTTCGCGCAGAACGGCTGGATCTACCTCTACTACTCGCCCGCCTCCAGCGCCGAGGACGTCAACAGGCTCTCCCGCTTCACCGTGACGGGCGACAGCATCGACCTCGCGTCCGAGAAGAAGATCATCGACGTGCCCGCCTACCGGCAGCGCACCTACCCCGAGCCCGGCCACACCGGCGGCGCCGTGGAGTTCGGCCCCGACGGCACCCTCTACCTCAGCACCGGCGACGACGTGCCGCCCAACCTGTCGCCGGACTGGCAGGGCTACGCGCCCATCGACTGGCGGCCAGGCCAGCACATGCTGGACGCGGCCCGCACCGCGGGCAACACCAACGACCTGCGCGGCAAGATCCTGCGGATCAAGCCGAAGGCCGACGGCGGCTACGACATCCCCTCGGGGAACCTGTTCGCGCCCGGCACGGCCAAGACCAGGCCGGAGGTCTACGCGATGGGCTTCCGCAACCCGTTCCGCTTCACCGTCGACCAGAAGACCGGCTACGTCCACGTCTCGGACTACGGGCCGGACCGGGGCGGCCCGACCACCGACCGCGGCCCCGAAGGGCTGGTCGAGTACAACGTCATCAAGAAGGCGGGCAACTACGGCTGGCCGTTCTGCCACGGTGACAATCAGGCCTACGCCCCGTACAACCCCGACACCAAGGTCGTCGGGCCCAAGTTCGACTGCGCGAACCCGGTCAACGACTCGCCGAACAACACGGGCCTGACCGAGCTGCCCCCCATCGAGTCGCCCATCATGTGGTACGGCTACGGCACCTCGCCCTCCTTCCCCGAGCTCGGCTCCGGCGGCTCGGCCCCGATGAGCGGCCCGGTCTACCGCTACGACGCGGCCTCCACCTCCACCACGAAGTTCCCCGCCTACTTCGACGGCACGAACTTCTTCTATGAGTGGTCGCGCCACTACGTGAAGACCATCCACCTCGACGACCAGGACAAGCTCCTCAAGATCGACCCCTTCCTCGGCACGTTCGTCAAGCCCATGGACATGACCTTCGGCCGGGACGGCTCGCTGTACCTGCTGGAATGGGGCAGCTCCTTCGGTGGCGGCAACAACGACTCGGGCCTGTACCGGATCGACTACTCCGCCGGCGCCCGCGCGCCGATCGCCAAGATCACCACTTCGCGCACCGACGGCCCGGCGCCGCTCAGCGTGGAGTTCGACAGCGCGGGCAGCTTCGACCCCGACGGCGACCCGATCGAGTTCTCGTGGGACTTCGACGGCGACGGCACCTTCGACTCCACCGCGGCCAAGGCCACGCACGTCTACGAGGCCAAGGGCCAGTACACCGCGCAGCTCAAGGTCAAGGACAGCACCGGCAAGGAGGGCTTCTCCAACGTCGTCATCACGGCCGGCAACACCAAGCCGGTGGTGACCCTCGAGGCGCCGATCGACGGCAGCACGATCGAGTTCGGCCAGGACGTGCCGTACAAGATCAAGGTGACCGATCCCGAGGACGGGACGGTCGACTGCGCGAAGGTCTTCGCCAACCCCGCGCTCGGCCACGACGACCACGAGCACGAGACCGTCGAGCTCCCCGGCTGCGAGGGCACCATCTCCACCAGCGACATCGGCGGGCACCCCGCGGGCGCCAACCTCTACTACGTCATCAACGCCCACTACACCGACAAGGGAGAGCAGCCGCTCACCGGTTACGCCAAGGTCGTCCTGCAGCCGAGGCGGAAGCAGGCCGAGTACTTCAAGACCTCCTCGGGCGTCAGGGTGATCGACCAGGCGGGCGCCGAGAGCGGCAAGCGCATCGGCGACATCAGCGACAACGACTGGATCGCCTTCACCCCGCTCGACCTCAACGGCGTCACGTCCGTCTCCTTCAGGGTCTCCAGCCCGTACGGCGGAGGCATGATCGAGCTGCGCGCCGACGCCCCCAACGGCACGCTCCTGGCCACGGCCCCGGTCCAGAACACCGGCGACTGGGACGTCTACCAGATGACCAGCGCCGTCCCGGTGAAGAACGACGTGCGCACCAAGACCATCTACGCGGTGTTCAAGAACAGCCGTAACAACGGGTTCGACCTGGACGCCGTCCAGTTCGCCGGCGAGGACGCGGGCGGCGGGCTCGAGCCCGGCGTCTACACCGTCACCGCCCAGCACAGCGGCAAGAACGTCACCCCGGTGTCTCTGCTCGACGACGCCAAGATCGTGCAACTGGGCGCCACCCAGGGCGACGAGCAGAAGTGGGAGGCGATCCCCGCCACCGCGGGCGGCTACCAGCTCAAGAACGTCAAGAGCGGCAAGTGCCTGGACGTGCCGGGCGGATCGACCACCGCGGGCACCCAGCTCGTCCAGTGGACCTGCCACCCCGACGGCGCCGCCCACCAGGTCCACCAGCGCTTCTTCATCACCTCCGCCGGCGACGACCACATCGTCACGGCCGCGGCCAGCGGCCTGTGCGTCGACGTCAACGGCGTCTCCCAGGCCGACAACGCGGCGGTGATCCAGTGGACCTGCGCGAACGCCCCCAACCAGCGCTTCCGCTTCACCTCCGCCGCCGGCGCCGACCGGACGCCGCCGGTCACCACCGCCAAGGCCGCCCAGCCGAACGCGGCCGGATGGCACACCACCGCGCCCGTCGAGGTCACGCTGACGGCCACGGACGAGGCGTCGGAGGTCGCCGCCACCGAATGGCGTCTCGACGGCGGCGCCTGGACGCCCTACACCGAGCCCGTCCTGGTCAGCGGGGACGGCACCAGGAAGGTGGAGTTCCGTTCGCGTGACGCCGCGGGCAACGTGGAGGAGCCCAAGGCGCTCGACCTCAAGCTCGACGCCACCGCGCCCGTGACCACCGCCGCCTTCGCCCCGCCCAACGCCGAGGGCTGGAACGACGGCGACATCCCCGTCACGCTGTCCGCCGCCGACACCACCTCGGGGGTCTCGAAGACGGAGTACTCCCTCGACGAGGGCGCCTGGACGGCCTACGCCGGCCGGCCCGTGGTCGTCAGCGGCGACGGACCGCACGAGCTGCGCTACCGCTCGACCGACACGGCGGGCACCACCGAGCAGGAGAAGGCCGCCGTCCTGAAGATCGACGGCACCAAGCCCACGCTCATGGTCTCGGGCGTCTCCGACGGCGAGGTGTACGGCGACGCCCAGGACCTGCGCATCACCTGGCAGGCCGTCGACACCACCTCTGGCGTCAAGGCCACCACGGGCACGCTGGACGGCTCGGCCCTCACGCCCGACTCGGTGGTGCCGCTGTTCCCGCAGACGCTGGCCGCGCACACCGTCTCCGTCACGGCCGGCGACAACGCGGGCAACGCGATCACCACGAACGTCCGCTACGCGGTGACCACGTCGCTGCGGGACATGCAGAACCTCGTCGACCGCTTCAGGGCGACGAGCTGGCTGTCGGGGCCGGCGGCGCAGTCGCTCACCCGGGAGCTGACCCAGGCGCGGAAGGCGGAGGCGTCCGGCAGGGACGCCAAGGCCGTCCGGCACCTGCAGGACTTCAAGAAGCTGGTGGCGGACGTGCGGCTGGTGCCGAGGGCCGACGTCCGCCAGGTCCTGACCAGGGACGCCGACAAGGTCATCACCACGCTGGAGTGAGACACCGCACATGAAGGAGCCCCCGGACCCGGCGGTCCGGGGGCTCCTGCCACCCTGAGGTCAGGCGGCGCTCACCTTGCGCTGGAGATCCATGAGGATGCTTTATAACCCGGGCCGGGAAATGTTAACCTCCGTCTACCAAGCAAGCGCTCGATCGAGCGGAGGTGGCGGGTGGATCGCACGGCCGTCCTGGTGATGGAGATGCAGAGGGGCGTCGTCGGAGACATCGCGCGATTTCCCGACCTGGTGGCCGCGTGCGAGAAACGCGACGTCTTCCGTAACGCCGCCCACGTCCTGCGGGGCGCGCGGAACTCCGGCATCCCGGTGGTCCACTGCACGGCCGCCTTCCGTGCCGACCGGGCGGGCTCCCACGCCCGCACCACGCCCTTCCTTGCCCACCTGCTCAAGGACCCGGCCCACATGCTCGACGGCACCCCGGCCGTCGAGGTGCTGCCGGAGTTATGGGACCCCGGTGACCTGGAGAGCCGCCGCTTCCACGGGTTCTCGCCGTTCACCGGCACCAGCCTGGACATGACCCTGCGCTCGCTGGGTGTGGAGCGGGTCGTGGCCCTCGGGGTGTCCCTGAACCTCGGCATCCAGGGCCTCGCCATCGAGGCGGCCGCCCTTGGCTACCGGGTCACGGTGGTGACCGACGCCGTGGCAGGCATCCCCGAGGAGTACGCGCAGGCCGTCCTCGACCACACCATCGGCCTGCTGGCGACCAGGGTCACGGCCGCGCGCGTCTGGGAGGGCGGCCGGTGATGGAGGGCATGCGGCTGGACGGCAGGACGGCCGTGGTGACCGGGGGAGCGGGCGCGATCGGCGCCGCGATCTGCGCGGACCTGACCGCCCTCGGCGCGCGGGTGGTGGTCGCCGACGTGAACGAGGAGGGCGCGGCCGAGGTGGCGCGGTCGCTGCCCGGGGGATCCGGTACGGCCGGCCGCGTCGACCTCGCCGACCCGGATTCCATCACGGCGTTCTGCGGGTCCGCCGGGCCGGTGGACATCCTGGTCAACAACGCGGGAGTCTCCATCGTCGAGCCGTTCACCGCGGGCGATCCGGCCCACTGGGACCTGATGTGGCTGGTCAACCTGCGCGCGCCCATGCTGATGACGAAGCTGCTGCTGCCCGGCATGGTCGAGCGCGGCTGGGGGCGGCTGGTGTTCGTCTCCTCCGACGGGGCCAGGGCGGGCTCGGGCGGCGAGGGAGCCTACGCGGCGACGAAGGCGGGCCTGTTCGGGCTGGCCAAGACGCTGGCGAGGGAGGCGGCGAGGGGGCAGGTGACCTCGAACGTGGTCTGCCCGGGCCCGACGGACACCCCGATGCTGCGCAGGGTCGACGCCGAGAAGCCGGGCCTGGTCGACAGGATCGCGAAGGGGATCCCGCTGCGCAGGCTGGGCGCGCCGGGGGACGTGGCGGGCCTGGTGGCGTACCTGTGCACCGACAGGGCGGCCTACATCACCGGCCAGACGCTGTCGGTCAGCGGCGGGGTGACCATGCAGTGAGCGCCGCGCGTGTCGTCGGCCGCGGCGGTGGCGCCGCGGGTGCCGGTGAGGGTGCCGGTGAGGCTGTCAGTGAGGGCGTCGGTGGGAGCGGTGGTGGGAGCGGCGGTGGCGGCTCAGAGCGCGTCGTAGACGGCGGCGGCCAGCTCCCACGCGGGTGTGGTGGCGGCGAAGGTGGCGGACAGCATGTTCATGGTGTAGGCGATGGCCACCCCGCGCGCGGGGTCGCCGAGTCCGAGGAAGCCGCCCAGGCCGGTGTGCCCGAACGCGGTGGGGGCGAACGGGGCGAAGCTCTCGGAGGAGGTCATGAAGCCGAGCCCGAACGCGGTGCCGATGTGGAGCACCCGGTCGGGGCCCGCGACCCTGGGCCGGACGGCGTCGGCCAGCGTGTCGGGCCGCAGGATCTCGCCCGCGATCAGGGCGCGGTAGAAGCCGGACAGCGCTCTCGCGGTGCTCACCAGCCCCATGGCGGGCCAGCCCGCGCGCAGGACGGTGGGGTGGTTGGCGCCGCCCTTGAGCCGGTGCACGCCGGGGTTGCCGAGCGCCCTGTTCATGAGGCTGTACGGGTCGCGCGCCGCCCGCTCGGCGGCACTCGGCGCGGCGGCCGGACCCGCGGGCGGTACGGCCGGGCGGGGGCGCGGGGCGGCCGGGTCGGAGGGCCGGGCGGGTGGCGTGTCGGATGGAGAGGGGGCAGGGTCGCCCGCCGAGAGCCTGGCCACCGCCGGGAGGACCTCGTCGGGCGCGCCGAGCCACATGTCCAGGCCGAGCGGCCCGGCGATCTCCGCGGCGACCAGATCGGCCACCGATTTGCCCGTGACCCTGCGCACCACCTCCCCGATCAGGAACCCGTAGGTCAGCGCGTGGTAGCCGTGGGCGGTGCCCGGCTCCCACAGCGGCGACTGGCGGGCCAGCCGGGCGGCGATGGCAGCGTGGTCGCCGTACTCCTCGACCGGCACCTGCTCCTCGATGACCGGCAGCCCCGCCTGGTGGGTGAGCAGGTGCTCGACGGTGACCCCGGCGGCCGAGAATTCGGGCCAGATCTCCTTCACCGGCGTGGAGAGGGCGAGCTGTCCCCGTTCGACCAGCAGCAGGGTGACCGTCGCCGTGATCGCCTTGGTGCAGGAGTAGGTCAGCACGGGCGTGTCCGCGGCCCACGGGCGCCCGGTACGGCGGTCGGCGACGCCGCCCCACAGGTCGGCCACCAGTTCCCCGTCCACGTGGACGGCGAACGCCGCGCCGAGCTCGGTGTGGCGCGCGAAAACCTCGTCAAGCCGCATGGACACCCTCCGGAAGAAAGGAAGCGCTTGCTTGGTTACCGAGCCTAACAACTGGGGCCGCTTCGGCCCAGACGACCAGCGCGGCACGCTCAACCTGCTCACGCCTGAGGTCGTGCTGCGCGCGCTGGCCAGTGCCACGACCGGCAGGGTGCTCAGCCTGTCGATGCCGATCAGGGGCGCCACGTCGTCGCCCGCCCCGACCACCGTCCCCCACCTGCGCGGCCGACCGCTGCCCCAGCACTTCATGTCGGTCGACGGCGGCGACTACGCGGCCGGCGCCCGGGGGATCGGCGCGGGCCTGCGCGTGGCCGACGACGCGCTGGTCGTCACCCCCCACGGCACCACGACGCACATGGACGCCCTCTGCCACATGTGGGAGGGCGAGGAGCTCTACAACGGCCATCCCGCGGCGCGGGTCCGTTCCTACGGCGCGACCCGCTGCGGCATCGAGCACGCAGGGGGCGTCGTGGCGCGCGGGATCCTCTTCGACGTCCCCGGCCACCTCGGCATGCCGCACCTGCCCGCCCACTTCAGGATCGAGCCGGCGCTGCTTGAGGAGATCCACGCGGACGTCCGGCCGGGCGACGTGGCCGTGATCCGTACGGGCTGGCCGCTGACCTGGCCGGACACCTACTGGACCGGGCAGCCGGGGCTGTCGCCGGAGGCGGGCCGCTGGCTGGCCGCGCGCGACGTCGCGGCGGTCGCCGGCGACAACGCCGCCATCGGAGGGTTGAACGCCCGCCAGCTCGCCGACGAGGGCCCGGCCGACGACCTGCACCTGATCCTGCTCCACCGCCATGGCATCCACCTGGTCGAGATGCTGTGGCTGGAGGAGCTGGCCGCGGCCGGGCCCGCCGAGTTCGTCTTCGTGGCCGCGCCGCTCAAGATCGAGGGGGGAACCGGCAGCCCGGTCAACCCGCTGGCGATCCTGTGAGGCCGAGGACGCGCAGCGCCTGCGTCGCGGTGTCGCGCAGCCGGGCCGGATCGGTCGCCCCCTTGCCGACCAGCCGCAGCCCCTGCAGCACGGTCAGCAGGAACCGGGCGAGCGCCCGGGGGTCCTGGCTGTCGTCCAGCTCGCCCCGCTCGCGGGCCCTGGTCAGCGCGGCGGCGAGGGTGGCCTCGACGAAGTCCCAGTTGGCCGCCACCCGCCGCGCCAGCTCCTCGTCGTGCGGGGCCAGCTCGACCGCGGTGTTGACGACCAGGCAGCCGCGGTGGTCGGTGTCGTGCGCGGCCTCGTCGGCGAACCTCAGGACCAGATCCCGTACGGCGGGCAGTACCGGCCCCGGCCCCGACAGCAGACCCTCGAAGTCGACGCCCTGCTCGAGATAGCGGTCGTAGGCGCGCAGGTAGAGCTCCCGCTTGCCGCCGAAGGTCGCGTAGATGCTCGCCCTGCCGATGCCGAGGTGCTCGACCAGGTCGGACATGGAGGTGGCCTCGTAGCCCCGCCGCCAGAACAGCTCCATGGCCTTCTGCAGCGCCTCGTCGGGATCGAACTCCTTCGTCCTGGCCATGCGCCCGACGCTAGATCTTTCTGGAACGGTCTGTCAAATATCAGCTGTACTCCTGGAAGCTCGGCCAGGCCTCGCTCCAGGGCATCCTGAGCCCCCTGCACACGAGCACGGGCAGGCCGCGGAACTCGTTGTCCACGCCGGCCGCGTTGTCGACCCTGCCGTGCTCGACGCAGGACCGGAACACCGTCTCCAGCCCCCGGCGCGGGTACTTCACCGCCACCGCCACGTCGGCGCCCTCGGGCGGCGGGCCGTACAGGTGGAGCTGGTTGTGGCCGCTGTAGACCGGCGGCAGGCCGCCCGCCAGGCGCAGCGCGCCCGCCTCGCCGTAGCTGCCCGCCAGCAGCACCGCCCTGGCCCGCTCCTCGGGTGTCAGCGTCCGTACGGCCGCGCCGACCGCCGCGGTGAACTCCGGCCAGCCGATCGACTCCCTGGCGACCTCGTTGACGCGAGGGACCGGCGTCATCCCCACCAGCGAGACGGGGATCAAGGGGAGCGCGACGAGCGCGCAGAACGCGCCGTTGATCGCCAGCGCGGGCGCGAGGCCCTCGGTCACCCCCGCGCAGAACAGCAGGATGACCAGCCCGGCCGTGTAGTCGAACCGGCCGCCGCTGAGCAGCGTCAGCGCCGCCGCCACGGGGTAGGCGACGGCCAGGCAGCGCAGCCGCTCGTCGCGCCACAGCCGCAGCCAGCCGCGCGCCGCGACGAAGGCCACGACGGGGCCGAACAGCACGATCTGCATCGGGACGAACAGCGCGCGCATCTCGGCGCCCTTGGTCTCGCTGAGCGCGGCCGCCATCGCCAGCTGCGGCCAGCCGTTCGTGGCCTGGAAGATCAGGTTCGGCGCGGCGATCAGCGCCGCCACCGCGACGCCCGCCCACAGCCACGGGTCGCGCAGGATCCTGCGCGGGCCCACCGCGAGGACGCCCGCGGCCAGCCCGATGACCAGGAGCGCGATCAGGTGCTTGTTGTAGGTCGCCGCGCCGATGACCGCGCCGGCCGCGAGCCACCAGCGGCCGTCTCCGGTGCGGAGCACGCGCAGCACGAACAGGATCGCCGCCGACCACAGCGGCAGGTCCGCGCTGAGCGTCAGCAGTGAGTGGCCCGCGACCAGCGCGAACGCGCCCGTGCCGATCCCCGCGGCGGCCAGCACCTGGGCCTTGCGGTCGCCGCCCAGTTCCCTGGTGATCAGCCCGACCAGGAGGACCAGCGCCGCGGCCGACAGCGCGGCCGGGACCCTGAGCCCCGTCGGCGTGTCGCCGAACAGCGCGATCGAGACCTTGGCGAGCATCGGGGTGAGCGGCGGCTGGTCGACGTAGCCCCATGCGGGGTGCTCGGCCAGCAGGCGGAAGTACAGCTCGTCACGGTGGTAGCCGTACAGCGGGCTGAGCACGAGCAGGAGCGCCGACTGCAGGGCGGCGACGAAGGCGAGCGGGCGCCAGGCTAAAGAGGGCACATCCGATCAACGTAGTCCGCTGCGCTGCCCCTCGGCCACCCGCCGGAAGACCCGCCTGAACGCGGCGTACTCCTCCTCGCCGACGGCCTCGGCGTGCCGCCGCTCGATGTCGGCCACGATCCGGTCGGACCTGGCCATCTGGTCGAGGCCGAGCTCGGTCGGCACGACGAGCTTGGCCCTGCGGTCGCGTGGGTCGGGTTCCCGCCGCACGTATCCCAGCTCGACCAGCTCGTCCACCAGCGTCCCGATCACCTGCTTGTGCTGGCCGGACAGCTGGGCCAGGTCGGTGGCCCTGCTACCGGCCTCGTCGAGGTAGGCCATGACGGCGCCGTGCCGCGGGCGCAGCCGGGGGTGGCCCTGCTCGGCCAGGGTGCCGAACAGCTCTTTCTGGAGGGAGAACAGCACCTGACCTGCCATGACACCGAGATCGGGGTCGGCCTGCTTGCGTTCGGCGCGGCTCAACGAGGCTCCTTTGGTCACTGATGCTTACTATATCGCGCTTCGCGTGACGATTCTCATCACCGGCGCGACCGGTGCCGTCTCCTCTCCGCCCCGCTCGCCTCTCCCTACCAGGCAGGATGGCAGGGTCCTCGAGCGCGATCCGTCGAAGGCCCCCTCCGGGGTCGAGGCGGCGGTCGGCGACCTCGGCCGGCCGGCGCCGCCGGTCATGACGCGCTGATGCGCGACTCGGCTCGGGCTACCGGAACGTCTCGAGCAGGCCGCGTTCGACGCGGTGATCGCGGCGGGCATGCGGGAGTCGGCCACGGATCGAGGACCGCCCGCGCGCCGCGTGAGTCAGCTCCCCGGGTAGTTGCCCCCTCCGTGGGCGGCGTCCAGGGCGTCGTAGTCGGGCGTGAAGCCCTTCTTCGGGATGGATTCCACGAAGTCGACGTGCCGGGGCCGCTTGTAGCCCGCCAGCTGCCCCCTGACGTGCTCGATCAGCTCGTCCGCCGACGCCTCGCCCTTCAACGCCACCACGGCCTTCACCGCCTGGTGCCATCGGGCGTCGGGCACCCCGATGACCGCGGCGTCGGCCACCGCGGGATGCGATCTGAGCGCCCGCTCCACCTCCGCCGGATAGACGTTCTCGTTGCCCGACTTGATCATCCGGAGCTTGGGGCCGATGAACGTGATCGTGCCGTCGGGCTCGCGCCTGCCCAGGTCGCCGGTGTGGTGCCAGCCGTACAGGGATTTCTGGGCGTTGAGCTCGGGCCGGGCGAAGTATCCGGAGAAGAGGGTCTTGCCGCGGGCGCAGATCTCGCCCACCTCGCCGGCGGGCACCTCGCTCCCGTCGGCGGCCAGGATGCGCACCTGGACCAGCGGCGAGGGCCTGCCGGCGAACCCGGCCGCGCCGGGCGCGAGGCCCAGGAAGGTGAGCATGCCACCGACCTCGGTCTGCCCGTAGCCGCCCATCTTCGACCTGCACCACGGCGAGTCGTCGGGCGTGGTCATCTCGTCCCACTCCGCCGAGTGCGAGACGAACCGCAGCGACGACAGGTCGTACTTGCGCTCCGCGTTCGCCGCCACCACCGCGTCGATCATCTGGCCGAACAGGAACGCCTGCGTCACCTTCTCGGCGTCGACCAGGCGGCAGACCTCCTCGGCCTCGAAGGAGGGCGTGAAGACGTTGGTGCCGCCGATCTGCAGCGTCGCCAGGCAGAACATCATCGTGCCGACGTGGAAGAGCGGCCCGCTGTTGAGGAAGGTGAAGCCCGGTTCCATCTGCCTGACCACCAGCAGGGAGGTGCCGTGCGCGAGCAGCGCGGCGCTGCTGAGCAGGGCCGCGCTGGGACGGCCGGCGAAGGCGGCGGTGTAGAGGGCCAGGGCGGGGACCGTGTCGTCGACCGGCGGGAGCCCGTCGAGGGCGGCGCCCTCCTCGACGAGCGCGGCGTAGTCCTCGACCCACGCCTCGGTGGCCAGCGGCGCGGCGGCCTCCGATCGTTCCCACACCACCACGGCGGGCGCGAGGTCCTCGACGACGAACCGCAGCTCGTCGGTGGACTGGCGCCAGTTGGCGGGGCAGAAGACCGCTCCGAGGCGGGAACAGGCCAGCAGCAGTTCCAGGACGGCGTGCGAGTTCTGGCCGAGCCACAGCACCCGCTCGCCCGCCGTCACACCCCTGCCCGCCAGCGCGCCGGCCAGGCGGGAGACCCGCGCGTCGAGCTCGGGATAGGTGAGCCGGACCTCGCCGTCGACCACCGCCGTCACCTGCGGGCGGCTGCGGGCGTGCTCGGCCAGGACGTCGGAGAGTGTCAGCGAGTGGATCATCACGCCTCCTGGAACGCGGGTATCACCTCGGTCGCGAAGAACCGCATGACCTTCTTCATCTCCTCCAGCGGCATCGGGCGCGTGCTGCCGAAGTCGCACAGCAGGGTGGAGAACCCGGCCGCCTTCAGCACGCCGATCTGCTCGATCACCCGCGCGGGATCGCCGATGACCTCCAGCTGCTCCCAGCGGAAGTCGTTGGAGACCGAGCCGCCCTTGAGGTAGCGGTCCTGGTAGTACTCGAAGCCCTGGGCGGCCTTGCCGGTCTTCGGGTCGATGGGCGCGCTGCGCTCGTTGAAGATCCGCGAGCGGTCGAAGGCGGCCTCGAACCTCGCCTGGTCCTCGCGCGCCTGCTCGACGGTCGGCGCCACGTAGACGCTGCGGGCGACGACCAGGTCGGCCGTCGCCGTTCCGGCCGACTCGCGCCAGGTCTCGGCCGCCTTCACGACCTTGCGGAACGGCGCGGCGGGGTCGGCCAGGATCGGCAGGCCGCGCTCGCCGTACATGGTGACGGTCTCGGGGGAGACGGCGGCGACGTGGATCGGCGGGTGCGGCGTCTGCAGCGGCCTGGGCGTCAGCGAGACCTCGCCCGTCCGGTAGAACTTGCCCTCGTGCTGGAAGGACTCCTGGGTCCACAGGCCCAGGATCACCTCCAGCGCCTCGTTGAAGCGGTCGCGCGCCTCGGCCAGGTCGATGCCGAAGCCCTCGAACTCGAAGCTCTGGTAGCCGCGGCCGATGCCCAGGTCGAGCCTGCCGCCCGACAGCACGTCGACGAGGGCCGCCTCCTCGGCGACGTGGACCGGGTTGTGCAGCGGCAGCACGACGATGCCGGTGCCCAGGCGGATCCGCTCGGTGCGGGCGGCGGCGTGGGCCAGCAGCGTGAACAGGTTC
Organism: Nonomuraea sp. NPDC003754; assembly: GCF_053605785.1. Classification (NCBI taxonomy): domain Bacteria; kingdom Bacillati; phylum Actinomycetota; class Actinomycetes; order Streptosporangiales; family Streptosporangiaceae; genus Nonomuraea; species Nonomuraea sp. NPDC003754. The sequence continues at coordinate 18,652 of NZ_JBSGJX010000049.1, read as the reverse complement.
GGGACCACGCCGTAGTCGCGGAAGTGGTGCTCGGCCAGCCGTACCCCGTGGAAGCCCAGCTCCTCGGCCAGCTCGATGAGCTCAAGGTGGTAGTCGTAGACGTCCTTGAAGCTCTGCCCGTCGAACCGGTGGAAGAGATGGAAGGTGGAGAACCTCATGCGTCCGCCCTTCGGCTGATAAACCAAGCGCTCGCTTGGGAGCGTACCAGCTTCCCGCCCCGCCCGATAGGAAGGCGCGCGACGAGCCCCGGTCACATCCACCGGGTTCCAGGGGTCTACCGTTACGACACCCCGCATGGAAGGAACGTGACACGGTGGACGAGCGCGAACGGCTGAGCGAGCGGTTCGAGGAGCACCGGCCTCGGCTGCGAGCGGTGGCCTACCGGATGCTCGGCTCGGTGAGCGAGGCCGACGACGCCGTCCAGGACACCTGGCTGCGGTTCAGCCGCGCCGACACCGGCGATGTGGAGAACCTCGGCGCGTGGCTGACGACGGTGGCGGCGCGCGTGTGCCTGAACGTGCTGCGCTCGCGCGAGCAGCGCCGTGAGGACCCCCTCGACGTGTCCATGCCCGACCCGATCATCGGCTCCGCGTCCGTGATCGACCCGGAGCGGCAGGCGATGCTGGCCGACTCGGTCGGGCTGGCGCTGCTGGTGGTCCTGGAGACGCTGTCACCGGCCGAGCGGCTGGCGTTCGTGCTGCACGACATGTTCGCCGTGCCGTTCGAGGAGATCGCCCCGATGATCGAACGGTCGCCGGCGGCGGCACGGCAGCTCGCGAGCCGCGCCCGCCGCCGCGTCCAGGGGCAGGCCCCGGCTCCCGACCCCGACCTCGGCCGCCAGCGTGACGTCGTCGACGCCTTCTTCGCCGCCGCCCGCGACGGCGACTTCGAGGCGCTCGTCGCCGTGCTCCACCCCGAGGTCGTGCTGCGCTCCGACGGCGGCCTCGCGCGGGCCCGCCACACCGTTGTGTTCACCGGCGCGCGGACCGTCGCCGAGCAGGCGGTCACGTTCGGGAGGCTGTCGCCGTTCGCCCGCCCGGCGCTGGTCAACGGGACGGCCGGCGTCGTGGTCGCCGCCAACGGCCGGCCGCTGTCCGTCATGGGCTTCACCGTCACGGGCGGGCAGATCGTGGCCATCGACGTGCTGTCCGACCCCGAGCGGCTCCAGCGGCTCGACCTGACGGCCCTGGACGGCTGACGCCTCCGCCGGCCGTCTCCGCCGGCGGGCGCCTCGGCGCTCGCCGGCGGGTGGTCAGCCCTTGCGGCCCACCCCGCCGAGCAGGTAGTCGCCCACGCCCTGCAGCGGCGCCAGCTCGGCCACCTCCGGCCGCCATTCGGCCACGTTGACCAGTCCGGGCTCGACCAGCTCCAGGCCGTCGAAGAACGGCGTGACCTCGGCGCGGTCGCGCAGCCTGATGCCCGCGGTGGCCAGGTCGTAGACCGAGGCGATGTCCTCCGACTCCACCGGACGGTTGGGGCAGGCATGCGAGAGCACCAGGTAGCTGCCGGGCGCCATCCGCTCCTTCAGCCTGCCGATGATGCGCTCGGGGTCGTCGGTGTCCTGCACGAAATGGAGCACGGCCACGACCAGGATCGCGACCGGCTCGTCGAAGTCGAGCAGCCGGCGCGCCTCGGGGCTGTCGAGGACGGCCTCGGGCAGGCGCAGGTCGCCCTGCGCGACGTCGACCCCCTCGGCGCCCGACAGGATGGCCCTGGCATGGGTCAGCACGATGGGGTCGTTGTCCACGTAGACCACGCGAGCGTCCGGTCCTGCCACCTCGTGCACGTTCCCCTGGGTCGGCAGCCCGGTGCCGATGTCCAGGAACTGCCTGATGCCCCGCCCGGCCAGGAACCGGACGGCGCGCTGCATGAACGCGCGGTTCTCCCTGGCGGCCTGCCGCGTCTCCGGGACGACGGCGAGCACCTTCTCGGCGGCCTCCCGGTCGGCCCGGAAGTTGTCCTTGCCGCCGAGGTAGTAGTCGTACATGCGGGCCACGCTGGGAATGTGAGGGTTGATGCCAGGGGGAGCCTCATCCATGAAATGTGATCATAGGGGAGTGAATGTCACTCTGCCGGGCCTGCGAGCCACCGATCACGAGTTCACCGTCCCGCTCGACCACGCGGACCCGGACGGCCCCACCATCACGGTCTTCGCCCGCGAGATCGCCGATCCGGCCCGCTCGGGTCTGCCGTGGGCGCTGTTCCTGCAGGGCGGGCCCGGCGGCCGGTCGCCCAGGCCCACCGGGCCCGCGCACTTCGCGCACATCCTGAAGACCCACCGGGTGCTCCTCCTCGACCAGCGCGGCACCGGCCGCAGCACCCCCGCCGACGCCTCCTCACCCGAGAAGCCCGACGACCTGGCCGCCTATCTCAGGCACTTCCGCGCCGACGCCATCGTCGCCGACTGCGAGCACATCCGCGCGAAGCTCGGCATCGAGCAGTGGGAGACGTGGGGGCAGAGCTACGGCGGCTTCGTGACCCTCACCTACCTGTCGCAGGCGCCCGCCGCGCTCAGGGCCTGCCACATCACCGGGGGCCTGCCGGGGCTGGAGGCGACCGCCGACGAGGTCTACACCCGCACCTACGCGCGGGTGCGCGACAAGGTCACCCGCTACTACCGGAGCTTCCCCGAGGACGCCGAGAAGGTGCGGCGGATCGTCGCCCACCTCGACGAGTCCGAGGTGCTGCTGCCGGACGGCGACCGCCTCACCTCCAGGCGCTTCAGGACGCTCGGCCTGCGCCTCGGCACCGGCGACGGCGCCGCCTCGCTGCACTGGCTGCTCGACGACGCCTGGGCCGGCGGCCGGCTGTCCGACGCCTTCCTGTACGAGGTCATGACCGCGACGGGCTTCGTGGGCAACCCGCTGTACGCGGTCCTGCACGAGCCGATCTACGCGCAGGGCGCCGCCACCTCGTGGGCCGCGGCCAGGGTGATGCCGGAGGACTTCGCCGCCCCCGAGATGTTCACCGGCGAGATGATCTACCCCTGGATGTTCGACGAGATCCGCTCCCTGCGGCCGTTCAAGGAGGCGGCCGAGCGGCTCGCCTCCTACACCGGCTGGCCCGCCCTCTACGACCCGGAGCGGCTGGCCGGCAACCAGGTGCCCGTCGCCGCCGTCGTCTACCACGACGACATGTACGTCGACGCCGGCCTGTCGCTGGAGACGGCAAGCCGGGTCGGCAACACGCGCGCGTGGGTGACCAACGAGTTCGAGCACGACGGCTTCAGGGTCGCCGCCGACCGCGTGGTGCCGCGGCTGACGGACATGATCGCCGGTCGGTGCCAGGGCTAGGCGGGGGTCTCGCGGAGCGGTAGCCGTACCTCGAACCAGGTGTCGCCGGGCACCGATCGCACCTTCAGCTCGCCGTTGTGGCGGCCCGCCACGATCCGGTAGGAGATGTCCAGCCCGAGCCCGGTGCCCTTGCCCACCGTCTTGGTGGTGAAGAACGGCTCGAAGATGCGCTCCTTGATCTCGTCGGGCACGCCGGGACCGGTGTCGCCGATCTCGATGATGGCCTCGTCCTCGTCGTGGGCGGTGCGGATCGTGAGCGTGCCCTCCTCGCCCATGGCGTCGAGCGCGTTGTGGATCAGGTTCGTCCACACCTGGTTGAGCTCGCCGCCGTAGGCGGGGATGTCCGGCAGGGTCCGGTCGTAGTCGGTGACCACGGACACGCCGGGCGGGATCTTCCCCCTGAAGATCGCCAGCGTGCTGTCGAGCAGGTCGTGCACGTCCAGCACGCTGTACGGCGCGCGGTCCATCTGGGAGTACTGCTTGGCGGAGTCGAGCAGCGATGTGATCCGCTCGGTGGCCTCGGTCACCTCGCTCAGCATCTGCGAGATCTCCGTGGCCTGCGACAGCCAGCGCAGCGCCACGCCGGCGTGCTCGTCGCCCACCTTGGTGCGGATCCTGTCCAGCGTGTCGAGCGTGAACCCGGCGTTCACCAGCGAGGGAGCCAGCTCCCACGCGTCGTCGACGCCCATCTCCTCCAGCGCCTCACCCACGGTGTCCTCGGCGTCGGAGATCTCCAGCGGGGACCGAGGGGGCAGCGTGCCGACCGCCTGCGCGCAGGCGTCGGACAGCTCGACCAGGTGCAGCAGCTTCTGCGGCGGTATCCCGTGGGCCGCCAGCTCGGCCAGCTGGACGCGGGAGGCCCTGATGCTGGTCCGCAGCTCGCTCACGGCGCGCACGGCCGCCGCCGCGGGGTTGTTCAGCTCGTGCGTGAGGCCCGCGGTGATCGTGCCGAGCGCGGTGAGCCGCTGGCGCCTGTCGATGATCTCGCGCGCCGCCCGCCCGCCGTACGTCATGCCCTCCAGCAGGTGGAAGGCCATGGGGAACCACTCGGTGACGATGTGGCCGAACTTCTTGGCCGGCAGCACGAACAGGCGAGACGGCGCGGTGGCGCGCAGCGAGTGCTGGTAGACGTCGGGCGCGCGGTTGCCCAGGTAGGCCTGGACGGCACCGGCGTAGACGCCGGGCTGGGAGGTGCGCGGCTGGGCGACCGGCCCCGCGCTGGTGTCGGTCAGCATCTGCACCTCGCCCTCGATGAGGACGAAGAAGTGCTCGGACGGCTCGCCCTGCCGCAGGACGAAGGAGTCCCTGTCGTAAGAGCGGACCTCGCCCTTGGTGGCCAGCAGGGTCAGCTGCTCGTCGGTCAGCCGCTCGAAGAGGAAGAGCTTGCGCAGTTCGTCTATGTCGATCATTGCTTCTCCATGTAGCGGTGCACCAGAGCGACGGCCATCGCGCCCTCGCCCACGGCGGAGGCGACCCGCTTGATCGAGTCCGCGCGCACGTCTCCCGCGGCGAACACGCCGGGGACGTTGGTCTCCAGGAAGTACGGCTGGCGCCGCAGCGGCCAGTTGCGCGGCCGCTCGCCGGACGCCACCAGATCGGGCCCGGTGATGACGAACCCCTTGGCGTCGCGCTCGATGCCGTCGCCCAGCCAGGTCGTGTACGGCTCGGCACCGATGAAGACGAACAGCCACTGCGCGTCGGCCGACCACTCCTCGCCCCTGGTGGTCAGCGTCAGCCGTTCGAGGTGGTCGTCTCCGGAGCCGGCGGTCACCTCGGTCTCGTAGTGGACCTCGATGGTGGGGATCGCGGCGATCTGCTCGATGAGGTAGTGGGACATGGACTTCTCCAAACCGTCACCCCTCACCAACAAGTGGACCTTGCTGGCGAATCCCGCCAGGTAGACGGCCGCCTGCCCGGCCGAGTTGGCCGCGCCGACGATGAAGACCTCGCTGTCGCGGCAGGAGGGCGCCTCGGTGAGCGCGGCGCCGTAGTAGACGCCCCTGCCGACGAAGTCGTCGAGCCCCGGCGCCTCCAGCCTGCGGTAGGTGACGCCGGTGGCGAGGATGACCGCGTGCGCCGCGATCTGGCCGCCGTCCCTGAAGCCGACGACCCTGGCCTGGCCCTTGGCCTCCAGGCTCATGACCTTGCGCGCGGTCAGCAGCTCCGCGCCGAACTTCAGCGCCTGCCTACGGGCCCGGTCGGCCAGCTGGGCGCCGGAGACGCCGTCGGGGAAGCCCAGGTAGTTCTCGATGCGCGAGCTCTGCCCCGCCTGGCCGCCCGAGGCGTGCGCCTCGACCAGCACCGTGCGCAACCCCTCCGACGCGCCGTAGACGGCGGCGCCGAGGCCCGCGGGCCCGCCGCCGATCACGATGAGGTCGTAGAAGTCGGTGGACGGCGTCGTGGACAGGCCCACGGCCGAGGCCAGCGTCGACTGGTCGGGCGCCTGCAGCTGCTCGCCCTCCGCGGTGATCACCAGCGGCAGGTGGCAGTCGCCGCCGACGGCCGCCACCAGCTGCTGCCCCTCGGGGTCTTCGGCGAGCATCCACTGGTAGGGGACGTGGTTGCGGGACAGGAAGTCACGCACCCGGTAGGAGTGGGCCGACCAGCGGTCGCCCACGACCTGCAGCTCGGCCTTGACCTGCCGGTCGGTGCGCTGCCACGCGTCGAGCTGGCCGTCGATCACCGGGTAGAACTTCTCCTCCGGCGGATCCCACGGCTTGAGCAGGTAGTGGTCGAGGTCGACCACGTTGATCGCCTGGATGGCGGCGTCGGTGTCGGCGTAGGCGGTCAGCAGCACCCGGCGCGCGAACGGGAACATGTCCATCGCCGCCTCGAGGAACTGCACGCCGTTCATCTGCGGCATCCGGTAGTCGGCGAGGATCGCGGCCACTTCGTCGCCGCGCAGGCGCATCTCGCGGACCGCCTCGATGCCCTGCTCGGCCGTCTCGGCGCGCACGATGCGGTACTGCTGGCCGTACTTCTTCCGAAGGTCGCGGGCGACCGCCCTCGACACGCCCGGGTCGTCGTCGACCGTCACGATGACCGGCTTGTCCATGCCCCCGTCCTTCCCTTTCGCTTCTACACGAAGGATGTCATGGGTTGGCGGGTGCTGGATCTGCCGTCAGGCCACCACCCTGCTCTCCCCGCCGTCGACCAGCAGGGACACGCCGTTGACGAAGGACGCCCTGTCGCTGGCCAGGAACGCGATCACGTCGCCGACCTCCTCGGGGCGGCCGATGCGGCCGAGGGGCGTGCTGCCGGTGTGGCCGAGCGAGCGCAGCCGCTCGGTGTCGATCGGGCCCGGGCACACGTTGTTCACCAGGACGCCGTCCTCGCCGACCTCCCTGGCCAGGGACCGCACCACGCCGGCGACCGCCGTGCGGGTGGCGTTGGACAGCGCCAGCCCGTCGATCACCTCGCGCACCGACCTGCTCGTCACGGCGACGATGCGGCCCCAGCCGCGCGAGCGCATGTCGGGCAGCACCGCCCGCATCAGGCGCACCGTGCCCAGCAGGTTGCGCTGCACGGCCACCTCCCAGTCGGCCAGGCTGACCTCGACGAAGGTGCCCGCGGGCGGCCCGCCCGCGTTGGCGACCAGGATGTCGATCGGCCCCAGCACCTCGCGCGTCTCGGCCACCACCCGCTCGGCCGCGGCGGGGTCCTCGACGTCGGCGAGGACGGCGTGCACCACGTGGCCGAACTCCTGCAGCTCCACCACCGCGTCGGCGAGCCGTTCGGGGCTGCGCGCGCAGACGCACACGTCGCAGCCCTCCCGCGCCAGCGCCTTGGCGGCGGCCAGCCCGATGCCCGCGCTACCACCGGTGACCAGTGCGACCTTGCCCGAGATGCCGAGATCCATGACAGCGAGACTACCGATCGCAGAACTGGGTCGCCGCGATCTCCATCACCTGCTCGGTCGACGGGTTGCGGGCCGCTGGATTGATCGACAGCGTGAGCGAGCGGCCGTCGTCCGAGCGGAAGGCGAAGGTGAGGTAGCCGATCAGCTCGCCGCTGTGCCCCCAGACTTTCGTGCCGCACGGCAGCCGGTAGGCCTGCAGGCCGAGGCCGTAGTCGAAGCCGGCGCCCGTGGGCACCGCGGTGCGCATCGCGGCCAGGGAGGCGGCGCTGGTGAGCTTGCCGGTGAGCAGCGCGTCGAAGAAGCGGTCCAGGTCACGCGCCGTGGAGATCATCTCGCCGGCCGCCCAGTCGAGCGAGGGGTTCATGAGCGTGGCGTCGACCAGGTCGCCGCCCGGCAGCGGCTCGTAGCCGCGGGCGTGCGGCTCCGGCAGGCCCGGCCGGTCGCCTGGCACGCTGGTCTGCCGCAGCCCGAGCGGCCGCAGGATCCTGCGCGCGACCTCCTCCCCGTACGGCCGGCCGGTCACTTTCTCCACCAGCAGCCCGGCCACGACGTAGTTGGTGTTGGAGTAGTGCCATCTGCCGTCGTCGGGCAGCTTCCTGGCGAAGGCCACCTTCAGCAGCGCGGCGGGGGAGTAGTGGCGGAAGCGGTCCTTCCCGCGCCAGCGGTTGGTGGAGTACCCGGGCTCGCTCATGTAGTCGTGGAGGTGGCTGGTGTGGTCGAGGATCTGCCGCACGGTGATCCGCCCGCCGTCCGGCACCTGACCCGGCAGGTACCGGTCGATCGGGTCGTCCAGCGCGACCTTCCCCTCGTCCACCAGTTGCAGGACCACCGTGGCCACGAAGGTCTTGGTGACGCTGCCGATCCTGAAGTGGCCCTCGGGGGCGGCGGGCCGTCCGGACCTGAGGTCGCGCACTCCGGCGGCGCCCACCCACGCGGTGCGCTCGTCGCTCAGCCGCACGAGGGCGGCCGTCTTCGGCAACGCCTCCAGCCGCTCCTGCACCGCCGCACCAGGGAGGGTGACCACAGCCGCCATCAGCAGGTTCATGAAAGAGATCATGTGGAAGACGGTAGGGAAGGAGGTGGTGCCCCGATAATGCGGTTTTCCTCCTGGTCGCCCTGCGGGAAACCGCGGAGCTTGTCAGGGTTCATCACGGTGTAGATGCCGTGGACCAGGCCGTCGCGGACGTCGACGAAGGCCACCTGGTCCCGTCCCCCGACCGTGAGCCGGAGCGCGGGAGCGCCGTTGGCCTCGACGATCCCGCCCTCGAAGGCGTACCGGTCGGTGAGCCCGGTGAGGAAGGCCAGCACCTTGTCGCGGCCGTGGATCGGCCTGAGCGCGGCGCGGACCCTGCCGCCGCCGTCGGTCCAGATCGCCACGTCGTCGCTGAGCATCGAGGTGAGCGCGGACAGGTCGCCGCCCTGCGCGGCGTCGAGGAAGCGGCGCAGCAGCCTGGCGTGCTCCTCGGTGCTCGGCTGGAAGCGTCCGCGGCCCTCGGCCAGCCGTACGGAGGCGCGGTGGTGCATCTGACGGCAGTTGGCCCGGCTGGCGCCGACGATCTCCGCGATCTCCTCGTACGGCAGGTCGAACGCCTCCCTGAGCACGAACACCGCCCGCTCCGGCGGGGACAGGCGCTCCATCAGGTGCATGGTGGCGTACGAGAGGGTGTCGCGCAGCTCGGCCGTGTCCAGCGGGCCCACCTCGGCGGTCGGCGCGGGCTCCGGCAGCCATGGACCGGTGTAGGCCTCCCGTCTGACCCGCGCGGACCTGAGCTGGTCGAGCGCCAGCCGGGACACGATGGTCACGAGGAAGGCGCGCGGCTCCTCGACCCTGCTCTGGTCGGTGCCGCTCCAGCGCAGCCAGGCTTCCTGGACGATGTCCTCGGCGTCCCACATGCTGCCGAGCAGGCGGTAGGCGAGCCCCAGCAGCATCGGGCGGTATGTCGCGAAATCCACGGTTCGAATCATGCCGGGTCGTCTCTCCACGGCCGTCCGGCCATCACGGGCCGTCCCTACGCGGATCGTCTCCCCGGAGGTGCCCGGAGGCGCGGGCGACGGGGCGCCGATCCTGCGCGCGAAGGCCCTCGGCTACAGGTCGAACACCGACCCCGTGGCCAGGAGCATCTCGCAGCGGTTGCCGAAGGTCCGCTCGAAGTGGACCGACGAGCCCTCCCACCACCCGGTCAGCTCGGCCACGCGCGGGTCGTACTCCCTGGTGCACATGCCCTGCTCGGCGGGATGGTGGGCCAGGTCGCCCTCGACGGTCTCCAGCAGGGCGCAGGAGGTGGCGGCCTGCGGATGGGCGCCGCCCTCCGGGGCGCAGGTCAGGCTCACCACGCGGGTCCATCCGTTGGGGACGGTGACCTGGACGATGAAGAGCGCTCGCGAGGACGAGGCGGGCGCGGCCGAGGCGGTCGCGGAGGTGGCGATCAGGGCGGCGGTGGCGAGTGCCGCGATCTTGACGAATCTCATGCCGGGATGGTGCCCAAGATCGAGTTTTCCCCCGGCCAGCGAACGGCCATGGATTTCCCTCGGCGATCCGTGATGAAGTCGTGATGTGGCGAGAAATCTGATTCTCTCAGGAGGCCTGTTCCACGACTTCGACGCCACGTCGGCCGCGCTCGCCGGAGTGCTGGCCGACGTCGGGGTGGAGTCCGACATCACCGACGACATCGCGGGGGCGCTGGGCGAGCCGTCGGAGTACCAGCTCATCACGGTCAACGCCCTGCGCTGGCGGCAGAAGGGCTTCACGCTGCCCGCCGAGGCTCGCACCACGCTGCTCGACCACCTGGAGCGGGGCGGCGGCCTGCTGTGCATGCACGCCGCCTCCGTCTGCTTCGACGACTGGCAGGGCTGGCCGCGCGTGCTCGGCGCCCGGTGGGTCTGGGGCGCCTCGCACCACCCGCCGCTCGGCTGGCAGAGCGTCCGGGTCCTCGGCGGTCACCCGATCGTCGAGGGGCTGCGCGACTTCGACCTGGTGGACGAGGTCTACAGCGACCTGGAGGTGCTGCCCGACGTCCACCCGCTGGCCTCCGCGCTGGGCCAGCCGATGGTCTGGGCCCGCCCGGTACGGCGCGGCCGGGTCGTCTACGACGCCCTCGGCCACGACACCCGCTCCTACGACAACGAGGTGCACCGCACGCTGCTCAAGCGGGCGGCGCTGTGGCTGCTCAAGCGCCCTTTGGTGCTGGGGGACTGACCTTCAGCCGGCGGGCCGACTCCGACTCCTGCGCCAGGCGGCGCAGCACGTCGAAGGCCTTGCCGTACAGCACGGTGCCGAGGACCAGGGCCTCCACGGCCGCGTCGCGCGGGCCGTCCAGCGGGATGGTGTCGAGCTCGACCTCGGTGACCAGCTGGTGCGCGGCGCGGGCGTAGGGGCTCAGGTCGGTGCTGAGGCCGAGCTGGCGGAGCTTGACGAGGGTCTGGGCCAGCTCGTCGCGGCCGGGGGCGGTCACGGACACCTGCCAGCCGAGGTCGTCGATCATGCGGTCGGCCTGCTCGCGGGCGGCGGTCCACTCCTCGCCCTCGCCCGTCTCGACGGTGGGGCTGATCGCGTAGTGCGCGGTGCCGAGCATGTAGTGCACGGGCAGGCTCTCGTCGTCGACCGCGTCGATCACCTTCTTGATCGAGGTGATCGGCAGGCGGCCCACCTCCAGCAGCGCTCTGATCAGCCGCAGCCTGCGCAGGTGCGACTCGTCGTACTCGGCGCGGGTGGCCGCCACCTGCTCGCCCGGGTGGAGGAGGCCTTCCCGCAGGTAGTACTTGATGGTGGCGATGGGCACGCCCGACTCGGCGCTCAGCTGGGACATCCGCATACTTGGATAGTACTACTACCCAACATCGCCACATCCGTTCCCCATCATGCCCGGATCGGGGCGGCGTCTCACCTCCTGTCCGGTGAACCTAACAAGCGCTTGCCTAACTTGGTGGGCCGCACTAGCGTGACGGGCGGGGCGATCTCCCGTCGCGACGCCACCCGCGACCGGACCACGGGACCGCCGCCCGCCGTCCGGATCGCGCCCCGCCGGCGGGCGGCATTCCCCGCCGACCAGGGCGCCGGCGGCGGAGCACGGGGGGCGCGGAGCACACGGCGGGCAGGACGCGGCGGGCAGAACGCGGCGGCGGGTCACGGCGACGGGCCAAGGCGACGGGTCACGGCGGAGGGTCACGCGACGGGCCACGCGGCGGGCCACGGCAGATCGGGAGGAGCATGCGCGGCAGGATCGCCGGGATCGGGATGACGTCCCTCAGCCGGGCCTCCGGCCGGACGGAGCTGGCGCTGGCGGTCGAGGCGGCCGAGCTGGCCTGCGCCGACGCGGGACTCGACCCCCGCGAGATCGACGCCCTCCTGAGCTACCACCTCAACGACTCCGCGCCCGTGGTGCAGGTCGCCAGGGCGCTCAGGATCGACCGCCTCGGCTGGCACAACGACATCTCCGGCGGCGGTACCCAGGCCGCCTCCGTCCTCGGCGACGCGGCGATGCTCATCGAGTCGGGGCTGGCGCGCCACGTGCTGGTCTACCGCGCGCTCAACGGCCGCTCGGGCAGGCGCATGAACACCGTCTCGACCGGCCCGCAGGAGCGCTTCACCATCCCCTACGGCATGGCCGGCCCCATCCCCATGTTCGCCATGGCCGCCACCCGCTACCTGCACGACACGGGTCTCGCGGCGGAGCACCTGCACGCCGTCGTCGCCCAGTCCCGCGTGAACGCCGCCGCCAACGAGCGGGCGCTGCGCCGCGACCCGCTCACGTTCGAGGCCTACCTGGACGCGCCGCTCGTCTGCAGCCCGCTGCGGACGGTCGACTGCTGCCAGGAGACCGACGGCGCCTGCGCGCTGGTCGTCAGCGCGGCGCTGCCGGGGCCGCGCGTCCACGCCGTGGTGCGGGGCGGCGGGCCCGGCTGCTCGGCGATGGACCGCTCGCCGGACGTCACGGCCGTCTTCTCCGCGTACGTGGCCCCCATGCTCTGGGCCGCGTCCGGCATGCGGCCCGCCGATGTGCAGGCGGCGTTGCTCTACGACGCCTACTCGTGGCTGGTGCCGCGCCAGCTGGAGGACTTCGGCCTGGTGGGACGGCCCGACCTCGGCGCCTACTTGCTGGCCGGGCGGCACGCGCGGGTCAACCCGCACGGCGGGCTGCTGTCGGAGGGGTACGTCCACGGGCTCAACAACGTGGCCCAGGCCGTCCGGGAGGTGCGGGCGGGCGCGGAGGTCGCGCTGGTGACCGGGTTCGGCGGCTCGTACGGCAGCGCCGCCCTCCTCACCGCCTGACCGGCCCCGCACGGGCCGGCTGAAATGCCGGGCGGTCTCCCGACACGGACGGGGGTGTCCGGGCCGGAAACCGGGCACGGGCCAAGGCAGGGCGGGGGCGGACCAGGGTACGGGGCGGAACAGGGCGTGGGGCGGTTCAGCCGGTGAAGGCGGCGTGCCGGTCGGCGGCCTCGGCGGCCGACAGCAGCGGCAGGGCGGCCAGCCATGCGGCGGCTCCCGCCCCGTCGCGGGCCGTGCTGATCTCGGCGTCCCACCGCCGCTCCAGCTCCGCCCGTACCGCGTGCCGTACCGGGCCTTCGCTGGTCAGCACCGAGCCCGCCAGCACGATGGGCCCGCCGTCGTAGACCCTGGCCACGGTCTCGGCGAGGTGCGCGGCGGCCCGCTCGGCGATCTCGACGGCCATCGGGTCGCCCGCGCTCGCGGCCTGGCTGACCAGGGCCGACAGCGGGCCGAGCGAGGTGCGGTCGGCCTGGGCGAGCCTGACGACGCGCTCGGCCTCCCTGCGAGGGGTGGGCCCGCGGTCGTCGCCGAGGAAGCGGGCCACGACCAGCTCGGACAGCAGCCCGCCCCGGTCGCCGCGGTCGAGCGCGTGGACGACGGCCTTGGCCGCCTGCCTGCCGATCCAGAAGCCGGAGCCCGCGTCACCGAGCAGCCAGCCGAGCCCGTCGGACAGCGCGTCGAGCTCGTGCCCGGTCACGCGCGCGGCGACCGCTCCGGTGCCGGACAGCAGCAGCGTGCCGGATGGCGCCGCCGAGCCCGCCGCGTAGGCGATCGGCACGTCGTTGACGAGCCGGGGACCCGCGGTGATCCCGTGGCCGGCCCACAGCTTGCCGAGGGCGGCGCCGAAGTCGGTGACGTTGCCCGCCACGCCCGCCAGCGAGCGCGACACCCGCGCGGGGTCGACGCCTTCCAGTGCCTCGGCGAGCGCCGCCCCGATCGCGGCCGCCGCGGCCTCGACGCCGTGGGCGCTGGGGTTGCCGCCGCCCGCCTTGCCGTAGCCCAGCCTGGTGCCGTCGAGCGTGTGCACGGCCACCCGGGAGGACGTCGCGCCCGCGTCGACACCGACCACCACGTCACCGTGTTTCACGGCCCACCCACCTACTCGCTCTCGCCGCCATCGGGCACCGGTCAGGACTTCGTCACAGGAAGCCGTTACGCACGTGTCACATCCTGGGTCTTGACGCGACCTCATTGCAAGAATAATTTTCGCCGCAAGGTCCGGTATTCGGAAGGAATATTCGTGCCATCTGGTGCCCTCGGCCGCGTCGAGACGGAACTGCCCGGTCTGCCGGAAGCCCTGCGCAGGGTGGGCGAGGTGATTCTGGACGATCCCGCCGAGGCCGCCAGGTCCACGATCGTCGAGCTGGCCGAGCGGGCGGGCAGCTCACCCGCCACCGTGACCAGGTTCTGCCGGGCGTTCGGCTTCTCCGGCTACGCCGAGCTCCGCGTCGTGCTCGCGACCGAGACGGGCAGGGCCGCCCAGGCCGGCTGGGGTGCCGGGGTCGGCCAGGACATCGGCCCCGACGATCCGCTCGACGCCGCCGTCGAGGTGATGGCCGCCGCCGACGCACGCCTGATCCAGGACACCGCCGCCCAGCTCGACCTGGCCGTCGTCGGCCAGGTCGCCGACGCGATCGTCGCCGCCCGCCGGGTGCTGCTCGTGGGCGTCTCCACCAGCGGCGCGGTGGCCACGATGTTCGAGGGACGGCTGCGCCGCATCGGCGTTCCGTGCTGGAGCTCGGGCGACGCGCACGTCTCCCTGTCGGACGCGGCGCTGCTCGGGCAGGGCGACGTCGCGATCGGCATCTCGCACCGGGGCCGCACCCGCGAGGTCATGGAGGCCCTGGCCGAGGCCCGTACCCACGGCGCGATCTGCGTCGCGGTCACCTCCTTCGCCCGCTCACCCCTGGCCGAGCTGGCCGACCTGGTGCTCACCACGGCCAGCAGGGAGACCACGTTCCGTCTCGGCGGCCTGGCCGCCGTGCACTCGCAGCTGTTCGTGCTGGACGCCGTCTACGTGGCGGTCGCCCAGCAGACCTACGAACGCACCAATCAGGCCTTCGAACTGACCATCAAGGCCGTGGAGAGTCATCGACTGGAGTAGCCCATGCCGAACACCCCCCAGTTCACCTCCCAGAACACCCCCCAGATCACCCGCCGTCAGCTTCTCCGCAGTGCCGTCCTCGTCCCCGCCGCGGGCGCGCTGGCCGCCTGCGCCACGCCCGCCCCGCCGGCCGCCACCTCGGCCCCCGCCGCGGCCGTGCCCACCAGCGCCGCCAACCCGTTCGGGGTCGCGGCCGACAAGCCGCTGGAAGTCTGGATCTTCGACGGCGGTTTCGGCAGCGCGTACGCCAAGGACATCCACCAGCCGCTGTTCGCCGCCAAGTACCCCAAGGCGCAGATCAAGCACAACACCACCAAAGAGATCACCAAGGTCCTCCAGCCCCGTTTCGCCGGCGGCAACCCGCCCGACGTCATCGACAACTCGGGCGCGAACGCCATGGACTTCGGCGCCCTCGCCCAGGACGGCCAGCTCCTCGACCTGACCCCGCTGCTCGACGCGCCCACATGGGACGACCCCGCGGTCAAGGTGCGCGACGCCATCGACCCCGCCGTGATCGACATCGGCACCTATGACGGCAAGTTCAGTGTGCTCGGCTATGTGAACTACATCTTCGGCATCTGGTACTCCAAGAAGGCCTTCGACGAGAACGGCTGGCAGGCGCCGAAGACGTGGGAGGAGTTCGTCGCGCTCTGCGAGGCCATCAAGAAGTCCGGCAAGATGGCGCCCTTCACCTACGCGGGCAAGTTCCCCCAGTACCTGTACGAGGCGTTGCTGACCATGGCGGCCAAGATCGGCGGCAACGAGGTGCTGGTCAACATCGACAACCTCGAGGACGGCGCGTGGACCACCGACGCCATGAAGCAGTCGGCCACCCGGTGGGCCGAGGTGGGCGCCAAGTACCTCATGGAGGGCACCGCGGGCCTCGACCACGTGCAGACGCAGACCGCGCAGAACAAGTACGAGGTCGCCATGCTGCCCTCCGGCTCCTGGCTGGAGAACGAGCAGAAGGACACCACACCGGCCGACTTCGCCTACCAGATGTTCGCCATCCCCGACGTCACGGGCTCCGACAAGATGCCGTACGGCACGCTGCACTCCCAGCCGGGCGAGAACTTCATCGTGCCCGCCAAGGGGGCCAACCCGCAGGGCGGCATGGAATACCTGAGGGCCATGCTGTCGAAGAAGGCCGCCGGCGACTTCAGCGAGCTGGTCAGGACCGTCTCGGTGGTCAAGGGCGCCGGCGAGGGCCGGGCGCTGTCGCCGGGCGTCAGGAGCGCCTCCGACGCCGTGGCCGCCGCGGGCGCCAACACCGTCTACTGGCGCTGGGAGCGCTGGTACGCCCAGCTCAAGGACGAGGCCATCGCCGCCACGGGGCAGCTGATGAGCGGCGGGCTGACCGCCGACAAGTACCTGGAGCGCATCCAGAAGAAGGCCGACGAGATCAAGAAGGACTCCTCGATCAAGAAGTACTCGCGCTGACATGCTGCGCCGTCGCCTCTTCATCGCCTCCTTCCTCGCGGCGCCGGTCACGCTCTACCTCGTCTACGTGATCGCGCCGTACCTGCAGGCCTTCTACATCGCGATGACCGACTGGCGCGGCGTGTCCGCCGCGCCGCGGTTCGTCGGCCTCGACAACTTCCGGCGGCTGCTCGACGACGGGATCTTCTGGAAGGCGGTGTCGCACAACGCGCTGCTGCTGGTGCTGCTGCCGCTCATCACGATCGTCGTGGCGCTGTTCTTCGCCTTCCTGCTGAACGTGGGCGGCAAGGGCATCACGGGCGTGGCCGGGTCGAAGGTCTACCGCGTGGTGTTCTTCTTCCCGCAGGTGCTGGCCGTGGCCGTGGTCGCGGTGCTGTTCCAGCAGGTCTTCCGGCCGGACGGCAGCGGCATGCTGAACGGCCCGCTGATGGCGCTCGGCCTGCCGCCGGTGGGCTTCCTGTCCGACCCGTCGATCGCGTTCTGGTCGGTGCTGGGCGTCATGGTCTGGCAGGCGGTCGGCTTCTACGTGGTGCTGTTCTCCGCCGGGCTGGCCTCGATCCCCGGCGACATGTTCGAGGCCGCCCAGATCGACGGCGCGGGACGCCTCTCGCTGTTCTTCCGCATCACGCTGCCGCTGCTGTGGGACACCGTCCAGGTCGCGTGGGTGTACCTGGGCATCCTGGCCCTCGACGTCTTCGCCATCGTCTGGGTGATGACCGACCAGCACGGCGGTCCCGACTTCTCGACCACCGTCATGGCCGCCGAGATCTACCGCAACGCCTTCCAGTACTTCCGCTTCGGCTACGCCTCCGCGCTCGGCGTCGTCATGTTCTTCTTCACCATCGGCTTCGCGATCCTGGCCCTGCGCCTCTCGCGTCGGGAACGAATCGAGTACTGATGTACCTCTCGCGCAAGCGTCTCGCGGTCGAGCGGCGCCGCAGGCTCGGGCCGCTGTCGGTGCTCACGCACGTGGCCCTGCTGGTCTGGACGGTCCTGGTGGTGGTGCCGATCCTGTGGACCTTCCTGGCGTCGGTCAAGAGCGAGGACGAGATCTTCGGCGACGCGTGGTCGCTTCCGGCCGCCGTCCGGTGGGACAACTTCGCCAGGGCGTGGGAGCAGGCCCACATCGGCCAGTACATGCTCAACAGCGTCATCGTGGTGTCGTTCAGCACCTTCGGCACGATGCTGCTGGGGTCCATGGCGGCCTACGTGCTGGCCCGCTACCCCTTCCGCGGCAACCGCGCCTTCTACCTGCTGTTCGTCTCCGGCCTGGCCTTTCCGGTCTACCTGGCGCTGACCCCGCTGTTCTTCGTGGTGCAGAACATGGGCCGGGTCATCCCCTTCGTCGGCCTGAACACGCACGCGGGCCTGGCGCTGGTGTACATCGCCTACTCGCTGCCGTTCACCGTGTTCTTCCTGGCCGCCTTCTTCCGCACCCTGCCGACCGCGGTCGCGGAGGCGGCGCTGGTGGACGGCGCCTCGCACACGCGGGTCTTCTTCCAGATCATGCTGCCGATGGCCAGGCCGGGAATCGTGAGCGTCACGATCTTCAACGTGCTCGGCCAGTGGAACCAGTACCAGCTCCCGCTGGTCCTGCTGCAGGAGCGCGACAAGTGGGTCCTCACCCAGGGCATCGCCGACATCTCCACGGCCGCCGGCTACGACCAGGACTGGTCGGCGCTGTTCGCCGCGCTGACCCTCGCCATCCTCCCCATGCTCGTCGTCTACACCGTCTTCCAACGGCAGATCCAGACCGGCCTGACCGCGGGCGCGCTCAAGTAGCGGTGCCGCGCCGCGCTCAGTCCGGCGGCTCGATCTGCTCGTCCACGCGTGACTGCGCGGTCGATCCGTCCCACAGCCGTTCCCGGTGCGCGGCCTGCTCGGGGTCGCCCTCGGCGGCCCCCTCGCCGTGACCGGGGCGGACGGGCGCCGCCTCGGCCTCGGCCACGACCTGGGCGTCGCGCTGGTCCACCTCGTCCGGGTAGTCGTCGTCGTTCAGCGCCCGGTCCACACGCTCGGCCGCCTCTTCCCCCGTGTACCTGGGATCAGGTGTCTCGCTCATGACGGTGCAGCTACCCACCAACCGGATGAAACACCATCACCCCGACGCGGATTCAGGACGGCAGTTGCTGCAGTGTCCAGGTGTTGCCGTCGGGGTCGCTGAACCAGGCGTAGGAGACCGTCGGCTTGCCCGGCGCGGTCATGTCCTCCACCTCGCCGATCTCCAGCCCTCTGGACACCAGCGCGGCCCGCGCGGCGTGGATGTCGGAGACCACCAGGTGCAGCCCGCGCACCGCGCCGGGCGCGGTGTCGACCAGGCCGGTCCCGATCGCGATGGAGCAGGCCGAACCCGGCGGCGTGAGTTGCACGACCCTGAACTCATCGCTCGGCGAGAAGTCGAGGTCGCAGACGAACCCCGCCTTCTCCACGTAGAACGCCTTGGCGCGGTCGACGTCCGAGACGGGGACGGGGATCAGTTCGAGCTTGAGGTCCATGCGCGCTCCTGACGGTCCTGGCAGGGAAGGCTCCCCGCCGGGAGCCGCTCCCCAGTGTGATCGCCTTCGCGCCGCCTTGACAGGCGTTCGGCGCGATCCAGAGGAGCGCGCCGCTCACCGCCCCGCGCCGCTCACCGCCCCGCGCCGCTCACCGCCCCGCGCCGCTCACCGCCCCGCGCCGCTCACCGCCCC
>NZ_JBSGJX010000048.1:0-65984 GCF_053605785.1 Nonomuraea sp. NPDC003754 | reverse complement strand
GGTGGTGGTGCGGGGGGGGCTCCCCCGCCGGGGGGGCGGCCTCTCCCTTGGGTGGGGCCGCGCCCGGCCGTGAGTTTCGTCGTTCAGCCGGCGCGGTCGGCCGCACCGGACTTGATGGTCTCGATGAACTCCCCGAGCTTGTCCTCGGGCAGGTTCTGGGCGAGGTCCGACTCGCTGATCATCCCGACGAGCCGCCGATCGTCGATCACCGGCAGTCGCTTGACCTTGTGCTGCATCATCTGCCGGAGCACATCATCGACGTCGGCGGTCGCCTCGACGTAGACGGGCTTGCCCTGGGCGAGCTCCGCGGCGCGGCACTCCTGCGGATCCTTGCCCTCGGCCAGGCACTTGATCACTATGTCGCGGTCGGTGATGATGCCGTGCAGCTTGTTGTCGGTGCCGCAGATCGGCAACGCTCCCACACCGAGGTCACGCATCTTGCGTGCGGCATCGATGAGGGTCTCGTTTTCGCCGATGCACTCGGCACCCACATGCATGATTTCCCGTGCCGTCGTCATCCGGGCCCTCCTCAGGTGTGTCCTTCCTTCCGTGCCGCCTACCCCATTCATCAGCGGTCATCCGCGCGTTCCAGAGATCGGCGGTGCGAGCGTTCAGCTCAACGCTTCTCCAGTTCCGTCTTGGACATGCTCGACCGGCCTCTGATGTTGCGGCGCTTGGCCTCGGCGTACAACTGATCCTTCGTGCGACCGCCCGCGCCGGAGCCGGAGCGCCGGCTGGAGGAGGTGTCCTTGGTCGAGGTGGAGCCGGCGGCGCGCGGGCTCTCGCCCAGCCCCCTACCCCTCCCCCACTCCCGGATTCGTCGTCGGCGCAGCCTCCTGTGGCCGTATTCCGGGCCTGCGCTCGCGCCCGCCGTCCCGCGCGTCCCTCGACTTGCGGCTACTAATGATGGCTGTTTTCATTTGTCTGCGACGTTGTTCATCGAGGGAGCGGCATGCGAGTACGCGGCAGTGACACTTCCAGGCTGAGACGGATCAACATGGTCACTGCCCTGCGCGCGCTGCGTGGGCACGGCGCGATCGGCCTGACCGAGCTGGCCTCGCGGGCCGGGCTGTCCAGGCCCACCGTCGAGGGGCTGGCCGAGGACCTGCTGGCCTCGGGCTGGCTGGCCGAGTCGCCGCCGGAGACCGGCCAGATGGGCAGGCCCAGGAGGCTGTTCCGCTTCCGCGCGGAGGCCGGGTACGTGCTCGGCGTGGACGTCGGCTCCTTCTCCGTGCGCGCGCTGGTGTGCGACCTGGAAGGCCACGTCGTGGGCCGGTCCGTCACCCGGCTGACGTCGGAGGCGAGCCGGGTGGACAGGCTGGACGGGATCAGGAGCGCCGCCCGCGGGGCGTTGCGGGACGCCGGTCTCGAAGCCGGCCGCCTGATGGCCGCCTGCGTCGGCACCACGGGCGTGGTGACACGGGAGGGCGTGGTCAAGCTCTCCGTGGCCCTGCCCGAGTGGACGGGCGTCGACCTGGTGGCCGAGCTGGGTGACGACATCGGACCCGTGGTCCTGGTCGAGAACGACTGCAACCTCGCGGCGCTGGCCGAGCGGTGGACGGGCGTCGCGACGGGCGCGCGGGACCTGGTCTTCGTGCTGTCGGGCGTGCGGACCGGCGCCGGTCTGCTGATCCGCGGCGAACTGCACGCAGGCGGACGCGGCATGGCCGGCGAGATCGGCGCGTTGCCGCTGGTCGGCTGGCATCGTGCCCCCTCACACCTGGCCGCGTTCCCCGGCCTTCCGGCGGGAACGGCCGCCGAGGAGGTGGCCGGGCTGGTCTTCGCGGCCGCCAGGCAGGGCGATCCCGCCGCGCGCTGGGCGGTCGAGCAGTACGCCCATGACCTGGCCGAGGGCATCGCCGCGCTGGTGCTGACGATGGACCCCGACCTGGTCGTGGTCGGCGGCGGCGTCTCCCGGTCGGGTGACGTCCTGCTGGAGCCGTTGCGCCGCCATCTCGACCCGCTCTGCCTGGAACCGCCGGAGCTGGCCGTCTCGACCCTGGGAGACCAGGCGGTCGTGCTCGGCGCGGTACGGCACGCCCTCGACCACGTGGACGCCCGCCTCTACGACGTGGACGCCACGCTGCCCGAGGCCCAGCCCTCCTGACGGCGGGGCGGCCGGAACCGGCCGGCGCGACGGGCACGCTGCGGACTCTTGACGGGAAGGCGCTTGCCGCCACATATTTAGCCTTGCTTCGTTAATAAGTCGGGCAGGCGCTCGACGCGCAGGAGAAGAGCGCTTCCATGTCCATGAGCCGCCGCTTCCAGGTCACCCGCCAGGCCCTCACCCTCGACGGTGAGCCGTTCCAGGTGTTGTCGGGCGCCATGCACTACTTCAGGACGCTCCCCCAGCAGTGGCCCGACCGTCTCGCCAAGCTGCGGGCGATGGGGCTGAACACGGTCGAGACGTATGTGCCGTGGAACCTGCACGAGCCCCGTCCGGGCGAGTTCACCTTCGCCGGCCTGGCCGACCTGGAGGGCTTCCTCACCGCCGCCGAGGAGGCCGGGCTGTACGCGATCGTCCGCCCCGGCCCCTACATCTGCGCGGAATGGGAGAACGGCGGCATCCCGGCCTGGCTGGAGTTCCGGCGGCGCTGCCATGACCCCCGCTGGCTGGAGCCCGTCGACCGCTGGTTCGACGAGCTGATCCCGCGGATCGCCGCGCGGCAGGTCAGCCGGGGCGGCAACGTCCTGATGGTGCAGGTCGAGAACGAGTACGGATCCTACGGCGACGACCACGTCTACCTGCGCCACCTGGCCGGGGGCCTGGCCCGCAGTCGTGCTGGAGCTCGACGAGGCGCCCGCGCAGCCGCGGGTCGAGATCCGCGCGGCCCCCGACCTGGGAGAGCCGTGACCCTGCCCGCGGCCGTCACCACCACCCGGCTGCGCCTGGTCGTCAAGGCGGCCAACCGCACCTGGGGCAACCTGTCCTTCAACGAGATCATGACCCGCTGACCCATCCGCGCGACGACCCCGGCGGGCCCCACGCCCGCCGGGCCCTCGGCGACCCTTGGCACGGCCGCGGACACCCGCGGATCCCGCCCTTGACAGTCTCCGGCGGCAATTAATAAAACAAGGAACGATTAATAAGTCAGCAAGCCGGAGAGGACACTCATGGTCACACTCGCCGTCATCGGGGCGGGACTGCGCGGGCTCGGTTACGCCCGCCACGCCCTGGAGAGCGGCCGGGCCCGCGTCGTCGCGGTGGCGGAACCGGACCCGCGCCGGCGGCAGAGCCTCGCGGAGGAGCACGACATCCCGGCCGGGAGCGTCTTCGCGGACTGGCGCGACCTGCTGGCCCGCGACCGGCTGGCCGACGCGATCATCGTGGCCACCCAGGACCGCATGCACGTCGAGCCCGCCGTACGGGCCGCCGAGCTCGGCTACCACATCCTGCTGGAGAAGCCGATGGCGCCCACCGAGGCCGACGCCGCCGCCATCGCCGAGGCCGCGCAGCGGAACGGCGTGCTGCTGGCCGTCTGCCACGTCATGCGCTACACGCCCTACACCAGGACGCTCAAGGCGCTCATCGACAAGGGACGCATCGGCCAGGTGATGAACATCCAGCACCTGGAGCAGGTCGGCTGGTGGCACCAGGCGCACTCCTTCGTGCGCGGCAACTGGCGCAACGAGGCGGAGTCCGCCCCGATGCTGCTGGCCAAGGCGTGCCACGACCTTGACTGGATCATCCATCTGAAGGGCGCGCTGCCCGAGCGGATCTCCTCCTTCGGCAACCTGGTGCACTTCCGCGCCGAGCAGCGGCCCGCCGGCGCGGCCGACCGCTGCCTCGACTGCCCGATCGAGTCCGCCTGCCCCTACTCGGCCAAGCGCATCTACCTCGGCTGCCTGGGCGACCCGCTCAAGGAGTTCTGGCCGCTGTCGGCGGTCACGCACGACCACACCGAGTCCGGCGTGCTGGCCGCGCTGCGCGAGGGGCCCTACGGCCGCTGCGTCTACGCCAGCGACAACGACGTGGTCGACACGCAGGTCGTGACCATGGAGTTCGCCGACGGCACCTCCGCCACCTGCACGGTCACCGCCTTCGCCGCCCTCGAGCACCGCAAGACGCGCGTCTTCGGCACCCACGGCTCGATCGAGGGCGACGGCGCGACCTTGCGGCTGCACGACTTCCTCACCGACAAGGTGTCGGTGATCGACACCCGCGCCGACGCGGACGCCTCGGCCGCCACCGGGCACGGCGGCGGCGACGGGGCGCTGCTCGACGCGTTCGTCGCCGCGGTCGCCCACGGCGACCCCTCGCTGGTGCTCACCAGCGGCCACGAGAGCCTCGCGACACACCGGGTGGTCTGGGCGGCCGAACGCGCCAGGCACACCGGGACCGTCGTCCCCCTCACCCTCCCATGAAAGGCCCCCCATCATGCGTAAGTTGACGGCCGTCCTCACCGTCGGAGCCCTCGCCCTCGGCCTGGCCGCGTGCGGCAAGAAGAACAGCGAGCCGGGCACCGTCCAGGCGACGCTGGCCTACCGCTCCCTGTGGGGCGCCGACGAGCCACAAGGCAAGATCATCAAGGCGATCTTCGACGACTTCGCCAAGCAGACGGGCACCAAGGTCGACCTGAAGTTCGTCGGCCGCAAGGGCAACGAGAACCTGTCCACCGAGATGGCCGCGGGCCGCGGCCCCGACCTGTTCGACACCTCCACCGACAACCTGGCCACCTACGCCGCGCAGAACCTGGTCGCCCCTCTGGACGACGTGCTGGCCGCTCAGGTGCCGGGCGAGGGCAGGACGGTCCAGGACGTCCTGCCCGAGTCGGTGCGGCAGGCCTCCTCGAACGACAAGGGCCTGGCGTTCGTCCCGCACACGGTGATCTCGACCGCCGTCTGGTTCGACGCCGCCAAGCACTCCGACCTGGCCGGCGCACCGCCGCAGAGCTGGGAGGACTTCATCGCCTACCTCGACCGGGCGAAGAAGGACGGCCGCACCCCGATCGGCCAGGACGGCACGATCAACTTCTACAACGTGTACTGGTTCTACAGCATCCTTGTCCGGGCCAACGGCGCCGGCAGCCTCAAGGCGCTGGCCACCGACGCCGCCGCCTGGGACAAGCCCGAGGTCCTCGCGGCGGCCGAGAAGGTCGCCCAGCTCGCCAAGGGCGGCTACTTCCAGAAGGACTTCATGGCCACCAAGTTCCCCGCCGCCCAGGACGCCTGGGCGCAGGGCCGCTACGACCTGAACCTCAACGGCACCTGGCTGGCCGGCGAGACCAAGCCCAAGCTGGCCGCGGGCGCCAAGATCGCCTCCTTCCAGCTCCCGGTGGGCGGCAAGAACTCCGTCGAGGTCGGCACGCTCGGCTGGGGCGTCAACATCAAGGGCACGAACGTGGCCACCGCCAAGAAGTTCCTGGCCTTCGCGCTGCAGAAGAAGTACGTCGAGCAGATCTCCACCAGCGCGCTGAACATCCCCTCACGGGCCGACGTGCCCGCGCCCGAGCACCTGGTGGCCGTGCAGAAGGCGGTCGCCGACGCCGCGGCCACGCACCGCACATACGACGACGCCGCCGCCGACAAGACCTGGTGGAACGACCGGTTCCTGCCGCTGCACGACAAGCTCATCTCCGGCGCGATCGACCCCGCCGCGTTCGTCGCCGAGGGCAAGAAGACGACCGCCGACTACCTCGCGAACAAGAACTGAGCCGATGGGAGCGGGAACCCTCACCCAGGCGCCCCCCGTGGCGCCGCCGGTCAAGGCCAGGGCCCTGCGTCCGGGGCGGGAACGGGCCTTCTGGCCCTTCCTGCTCCCCGCCCTCATCGCCTACACCGCGCTGTTCGTCGCGCCCTCGCTGTTCGGGTTCTGGGTCAGCCTCAACGCCTGGGCGGGGCCGGGCTCGGAGATGACCTGGCGCGGGCTGGACAACTACCTGGCGCTGGTGGGCGACGACGCGTTCCGCACGTCGTTCGTCAACACGTTCGTACTGGCGCTGGCCGGCGGCGGGCTGGTCTTCGGCTTCACGTTCCTGTCGATGGTGGTGCTGCGGCACATCAGGGGCCGCGCCTTCATCCGGTCCGTGATGTTCCTGCCCATGATCATATCGGTGATCGCGGTGGGCGCCGCCGTCGGCTTCCTGCTGAACCCCGACGGCGTGGTCAACACCGCGCTCGGCTGGCTCGGGCTGGACCCGCAGCCCTGGCTCGGGCCCGACCTGGTCTTCCGCTGCGTCGTCGGCGGCCTGGTCTGGTCGAGCACCGGCTTCTACGTGGCGCTGATGATGTCGGCGGCCGACTCCATCCCGGCCCACGTCTACGAGGACGCCCAGCTCATCGGGGCCACCAGGTGGGAGCAGTTCCGGCACATCACGCTGCCGCTGACCTGGGACGTCTTCGCGGTGTCCGCCGTGCTGTGGGTGGTCAACAGCCTGAAGATCTTCGAGATCGTGCTCGCGTTCACCACCGGCGGCACGCCGGGGAGCCCGCCGCTGCAGGCCAGGACGGTGGCGGTGCAGCAGTACTCCCTGGTGGCCGGGAACGGCGTGCCCCAGCTCGGCAACGCCGCCGCGATGGGCGTCGTGGTGCTGCTCGTCACCGTCGTGCTCATCGCCCTGACCCGGCGCATCACCAGGCGCGACCGAGTGGAGCTGTCATGAGACGCCTGATCGGCGACGTCCTGCTGCCACGGGCCACCGCGATCGCCCTGTGGGCATGGGTGGCCGTCAACATCGCGCTGGTCGTCTGGGTGGGCGCGCAGTCGCTCAAGGACTCCGGCGAGGTGTGGCTCGACCCCTTCTCGCTGCCCGCCGACCCGCACTGGGACAACTACGCCTCCGCCTGGCAGGCGGCAGAGTTCTCCGCCGCCGCGCTGAACAGCACGGTCCTGACCCTGCTCGGCTCGCTGCTCATCGTGGCGTTGTCGGCGCCCGCGGCGTACGTGCTCGCCCGCTCCAGCCGGCCCGTGGCCGGCCCGCTGACCGGCTACTTCGCGATGGGCCTGAGCATCCCGCTGCAGACCCTGGTGATCCCCGTCGTGGTGATCAAGCTGTCGCTCTACACCTTCATGGAGGACTGGGTCACCGGCTGGTGGGACAACCGCGTCACGCTGCTGGTCTTCCAGGTGGTGCTGTCGCTGCCGTTCGCGGTGTTCGTCCTGACCGGGTACATGCGCTCGCTGCCGCACGAGATCGAGGAGGCCGCCGAGATCGACGGCGCGGGCCCGCTGCGCTCCTTCGTCCGCATCGTGCTGCCGGTCGCCAGGCCCGGCGTGATGACCGTGCTCGTGCTGAACATCATCGGCCTGTGGAACGAGACGCTGCTCGTGCTGCTGATCTCGCCGCTGCCCGAGGAGCGCACGCTGCCCGCGGCGCTGCTCAACCTCTACAGCTCCATGCAGTACAGCTCCGACTGGGGCGGCCTGTTCGCCGGGATCGTGATCCTGATCTACCCCATGATCGTGCTCTACCTGTGGCTGGGCCGCCGCATCGTCGACGGCATGACCGCCGGAATCGGCAAATGACCCCCCGAAAGGAACAGAGTTTGCGTACGCGATTCGGGTGGGCGGGGCTCGCCCTGCTCGCCATGTTGGTGTCGCCGGCCGTACCCGCCCAGGCGGCGGCCGGCCCCGGGAAGACCTTCTACGTCGACGCCGCCTCAGGCGACGACGCGGCCTCGGGACGGAGCCCGGCCGCGGCCTGGCGGAGCCTGGACAGAGCCGGCCAGGTGCGGCTGGGCCCGGGTGACCGGCTGCTGTTCCGCGCCGGGCAGCGCTGGGCGGGTCAGCTCAGCCTGCAGGGTGCGGGCCTGCCGGGGCGTCCGGCGCTCGTCGGCTCCTACGGCGAGGGCGCCAAGCCGGTCATCGACGGGCAGGGCCAGGTGGACGCCGCCATCCGGATCAGCAACGTGCACGACTTCACCGTCGACGGCCTGGCGGCCACCAACCACAGCGCCGACACCTCCCTCTACCGCAGCGGCGTCAACCTGTTCGCCAAGGACGCGGGCCGGCTGGAGAACGTCACGCTGCGGAACCTGAACATCCATGACGTCAACGGCCAGGGCGGCCACAGCGTCGCCGCGGCCGGGCTGCTCGTCTCCATCCGCGGCAACACGACGCCGACCTACTTCCACAACCTGGTCCTGGAGCGGAACGAGATCTCCAAGATCGGCTCCTACGGCCTCATCATGTGGTCCACGTGGTCCCGTCGCAGCGGCATGACCAGCCTGTACCCCGTGGAGACCGGCATTCCCGACAGCGAGGTCGTCACCTGGACGCCCAGCACCGGCGTCCGCATCCGGGACAACTACGTGCACGACGTGACCGGCGGCGGCATCACCCCCATGCACACCGCGGGCGCCGTGATCGAGCGCAACCGGGTGGAGCGCGCCGTACGCGGCAGGACCAAGACCACCGGCGGCAACGTCGGCATCTGGTGGCAGGGCAACGACGACATCGTCGTCCAGCACAACGAGGTCTCCCACACCGGGTTCAACGGCCCGGGCAGCGACGGCCACGGTTTCGACGCCGACGCCGACAACAACCGCAGCCTCGTCCAGTACAACTACAGCCACGACAACGACGGCGGCTTCTTCCTGGCGGTCTCCTTCGCCGCCGCCCCGACCAGGGACACGGTCGTCCGGTACAACGTCAGCAGGAACGACGGCTACGAGGGCCTGGCCGCCTCGACCTCCACCACCGGCACCCACTTCCTCAACAACACGCTTTACATCACCGACCGCGCCGTCGAGGTCAAGCCGCCCTACAGCGGGGCGGGCACGTACCGCTTCGAGCGGGTCGTGCGCCTGTACAACAACGCGGCGGGCGTGGTCGTGCGCAACAACGTCTTCGTCAACCTCGCCGGGGCCGGCTTCGACAACAAGAACGGCGTCATCTACGACCACAACCTCTACTGGGGCACCGAGCAGCCGCCGACCGGCAACGACCACGCGGCGGTCGTCGCCGACCCCCGGCTGGCCGCACCCGGCCAGGAGAATCCGGAAGGCTGTCGGCCGCTCGACGGCTCGCCCGCCTTCGACGCAGGTGTGAGCGTGCCGGCCGAGCACGACTACGCGGGCACCCCGATCCCCGACGGCGCTCCCGACCTCGGCGCCTTCCAGCGGGAGATCGCCCCCGCGAAGGTGAGCGCGTCCTTCGAACCGAAGGGCCACCTGCGGCGCCTGGCCGACGGTGACCCGGCGACCGCCTGGCGAAGCGTGCCCGAGCCGCGCCTGCCCGGCACCATCGACCTGACCCGGGCCACCGGACGCGCCTTCCGCACGGTCACGGTGTCGGCCGCGCACGCCGCCTCCCACGCGATCACCGATGTCGAGGTGCAGACCCGCGACGGCGAGGACTGGGTCACCAGGGCGAGCGGGAAGCTGGCCTGGACGACCGACGACGACACCGTCGAGCAGCAGGTGATCACCCTGCCCGAGACGGTCAAGGCCGCGCAGGTCCGCCTGGTCGTCAGGGCGGCGGCGGGTGGCCCGATCCAGATCAACGAGATCGCCCTCGGCGTGCCCGCGGCGAGCGAGCCGTACCGGCCGGGACCGGCCGCGGTGGCGAGCACCACCTTCCCGACCTCGCCGACGAACACCGTGGACGCGCTCGTCGACGGCGATCCGAGCAGCCCTTGGGCATCGGTGAGCACCGGCGTGACCTTCCCCGGCGAGTTCGTGGTGGACTACGGCAAGGACCGGCGGATCGCCGCCGTCACCCTGCACACCGCCTGGGCGAAGGGCCAGGGCGTCACCGACGTCTCGCTCGACACCTGGGACGGAACCGCTTGGGTGCCGCAGACGGCCCACCATCCGACGAACTGGCAGGAACTCAGCGCGAAGGTGGAGACCAGCACCATCACCCTGCCGAGCCCGGTCATCGCGCGCAAGATCCGGCTGACCGTCCACGACGCGAACCTCCAGTGGGGCAACATCGCCCTCTACGAGATCGTCGCCTCCTGACCCACGTGCGGCCCGCGCATCGGCGCGGGCCGCACCCTCGGCAGAAAGGACGGCGGCCGTTGCCCGGGCAGCCGCCGCTACGCGTGGCCACCTTCAACATCCACCACGGACGAGGCCCGGACGACCGGCTCGACCTGCGGCGCGTCGCCGAGGTGATCCGTGCAGGCCGGGCCGGCATCGCCGGGCTCCAGGAGGTGGACCGGCACTGCTCGCCCCGCAGCGAGTTCGCCGACCAGGCGGCCTGGCTGGCCGCCGAACTGGGCATGGACGTGGTCTTCGGCGCCAACCTGGACCTCGACCCGCCCGCTCCCGGAGGCCCGCGCCGCCAGTACGGCAACGCGATCCTGTCCCGTTTCCCCATCCGCGATTCCGGCAACATCTTCCTGCCCAGGTTTCCCGGCAGCGAGCAGCGTGGACTGCTGCGGGCCACGATCGTCGTCCACGGCGTGCCCGTCCAGGTCTGCAACACCCACCTCCAGGACGGCGACGCGACCGAACGGCTGGAACAGGCACGAGCCGTTCGAGCGCTGATCACCGAACGGCCGGGGCCGGTGATCCTGACCGGGGACTTCAACGCCCTGCCCGGCGCGCCTGAGATCCGCGTGCTGACCCGTTCGTTGAGGGACGCCTGGCCCCGGCAGGGCGCAGGACCGGGCCACACCTTTCCGGCCACCGGTTCCCGCATCGACTACGTGTTCATCTCGCCGGACGTCGAGGTGAGATCGGCGGCAGTCGTGCCCTGCGACGCCTCCGACCATCTACCGGTCTTCGTGGATGTGCTGCTGCCAGATCGCGTCGGGGTTCATCCGTAGGAATTTTCCTCCATATCATTCCAGGAAGAGTTCGACGACGGGCACCAGGACGTCGGGGCGTCGCACCGGCAGCTCCAGCGTGAGCGTGCCCGGCGCCTGGCCGCCCATCCGGGTGTTCTGGGCCTCCTGGTCCGGGTCGGTGCTGACGAACCTGATCTCCGAGGCGTCGTTCAGCAACTGCGCGTAGCGCACCTTGCCCGCCAGCCCCGGCAGGTGCACGTGGCGCAGCGGCCAGCTGAACAGGTGGAGGTAGAGCCGGTCGCCGCGGCGGGTGTAGCGGCAGTCGGCCGGGGCGGGATACTCCGCCGGGCCGCACCCGCGGATGGAGCGCTCGTGCAGCTCCATCCAGCCGCCGATCCCGGCCAGCAACGCGGTGGCGCGCGGGTCGATGCGCCCGCGCCCGTCAGGACCGACGTTGAGCAGCAGGTTGCCGCCCTTGGACACCCCGTCGACCAGCATCTTCACCAGCAGGTCGGCGCTCTTGTAGTCGAGGTTGTCGCGGTCGTAGCCCCAGCTGCCGTTCAGCGTCTGGCAGGCCTCCCAGGGGCGTGGCATGGGCGCGGAGGGCTGGTACTGCTCAGGGGTGACGAAGTCGCCGGGAATCCCGAGGCGGTCGTTGACGAGGATGTCAGGTTGCAGCTCGCGCACCATCGCCAGCAGTTCCTTCGAGCCCCAGTCCTCGGGGCCCTTTCCGCCCCACCATTCGATCCGGCCGGCGTAGGAGAAGTCGAAGAAGAGATAGTCGACCGTTCCATAACGGGTCAGGAGTTCCCTGACCTGGCCGTGCAGGTATTGCCGATACACCGAGATATCACGTACGGGAAGGGGACGGTCATCGCGCAGCGGATGGGTTCCGTCCACGGGGAACTGCGGGTGGTGCCAGTCGATCAGCGAATGGTAGAAACCCACCTTCAACCCTTCGGCGCGGCACGCCGCCACGAACGGTTCGACCAGGTCACGGGAGGCCTTGTAGTCCGTCAGGTCGCTGTCCCACAGGCAGAATCCGTCGTGGTGCTTGGTGGTCAGCACGGCGTAACGCATGCCCGCCGCCCTGGCGGTCCGCGCCCACGCGGTGGGGTCGTACAGGTCCGGCGAGAAATGGTCGACGTAGGGTTGGTATTGCGCGTCGGTCAGTTTCTCGCGCGTCTTCACCCATTCGTGCCGGGCCGCCAGCGAGTACGGCCCCCAATGCACGAACATTCCAAAACGATCATTGACCAACCAGTTCATGAAAAATCATCCCTTGAGGGCGCCCGACGACAATCCATGGACGAACGAGCGCTGGAAGAACAGGAACACGATCACCGACGGCAGCAGCGCCAGCAACGAGGCCGCCATCACCACACCGGGCGTGACGACCGGGTCGATCCGCAGCGTGCGCAGCGCCAGCGGCAGCGTGTAGGTCGAAGCGTCGGCGGCCACCAGCATCGGCAGCAGGTACTGGTCCCAGATCATGGTGAACCCGAACACCCCGATGACGCCCAGCGCCGGACGGCACATCGGCAGGATGATCCGGGCGAAGATCCGCAGCTCCCCCGCCCCGTCGATCCGCGCCGCCTCCTCCAACTCGCGCGGCACGTCCCGCATGAACTCCGTCATGACCAGGATGGAGAACGCCCACGCGCCCACCGGCACGATGATCCCGGCCAGCGTGCCGATCAGGTTGATGTGCAGCACCGGCAGGTCCGACAGGATCAGCGACAGCGGGATCGCCAGGATCTCCTCCGGCAGCATGAGCGTGGCCAGGATCGCCACGAACACGACCGTCATGAACCTGAAGCGCTTGCGGGCCAGCGCGTAGGAGGCCAGCGTCGAGACGACCACCTGCAGCAGCAGCCCGAAACCGACCACGAAGAAGGAGTTCAGCAGGTACTTCAGCACCCCGTGGTCGACGGCGACCCCGAAGTTGTCCAGCGTCGGGCGCGAGGGCACGACACTGAGCTGCGTCGGATCGGAGACGTGGTTGAACGCGCTGACGAGCAGCGCCAGCAGCGGCCCGGCGAACACCACCAGGACCAGCGCGTAGACGACGAGTTTGAGCAGCCGCGCCTGCGGCGTCCTGCTCTCCTTGAGCCCGAGTGCGGTCTCGCTGGCCGCGCTCATTCCCTCTCCCTCCGCCTGAGGACGGACACGACGACGGTCAGCAGCAGCGTGGCCAGGAACAGCAGCACCGCCCCCGCGGAGGCCACGCCCAGCCGGTTCTGCTCCAGGCCCAGCTTGGTGATCAGGGTCATGACGACCTCGGTCGAACCGTTCGGCCCGCCGTTGGTCAGCAGGTAGACCTCGGTGAAGACGCGCAGGCCGCGGATCGCCGCCAGGATGAAGAGGATCGAGAACACCGAGCGCAGCCCCGGCAGCGTCACGTGCAGCAGCCGCCGCCACCGCGACGCGCCGTCGACGATCGCGGCCTCGTACAGGTCCCTGTTCACCCCCGCCAGCCCGGCCAGGAAGATCATCATGTCGTACGGCGCGCCCCGCCAGATCCCGGTGGCGATGACCGACGCCATCGAGGTGTGCGGGTCGTTGATGAACCCGGACGGCCCGAGCCCGACCAGGCCGAGCAGCGAGTTCAGCATGCCGTCGCCGGTCGGGTGGTACATGATCCGCCACAGCTCGGCGATGACCGCCATCGGCACCACGACCGGCAGGAACGCCGCCGACCTGATGAAGCTCAGCCTGCGACTGCGCCCCTCCATCAGCAGCGCGAGCACCAGCCCGAGCAGCATCGAGCCCGCCGTCTGGAACACCGCGAGCAGCACGGTGTGCCAGGCGGCCTGCTGGAAGCCGTCGGAGGTGACGACCTTGACGTAGTTGTCCTGGCCCACCCACTGGTTGCCGAGGAAGGGCTGCACGTTCTGGAAGGACATCACCAGGGCGTTGCCCATCGGGATGAACTTGAAGTACAGGAACAGGACGAGCGCGGGGGCCAGGAACAGCCACGGAACCCACCAGCGCCCGCTCCGGTCGCTCACGCGCTCCCGCGTGGCCGGAGCGGCCGGAGCGGCCGGTTCGACCTTCACCGCCGTCATGACGCGGCGACGCCCTGCTCGGCCAGGATCCCGGCGAGCTTGGTGTCCAGCTTCTGCAGCTCACCCTTCAGGTCCAGGCCGCAGTCGGCGACCAGGGCGTTGACGGTGTCGGCGGTGGCCTGCCGTACGGGGGTCCAGTTGGGGATCGACGGCGGGTAGTGGCCCGAGCTCTGGTAGACGTCGGCGTAGGTCTTCCACCTGGGGTCGGGGCGGACCTGGCTGATGTCGACGGTCTTGTTGACGGGCAGTTGCACGATGTAGGCGGTGTCGCCCTCCATGCCGATCTTCTGGCCCTCGGCGGAGATGGCGTAGGAGGCGAAGGCGTCCTGGCCCGCGTTGTTGGGCGAGCCCGCCATCAGGTAGATCGCGCCGCCCTCGGCGAGCACGTCGGCGTTCTTGGCGCCCTGGGGCATGGGCACGACCTCGTACTTGTCCTTGCCGAGCGACTTGTCGTAGCGGGGCATCAGGTAGGGGCCGACGACGTACATGCCGGTCTTGCCCGACTCGAACGTCTCGTTCGTCGGCGGGGTGTCCATGGTGACGGCGCCCGGCTGGATGACCTTGTCCTTGCACACCAGGTCGCGGAACCACTGCGTGGCCGCGATCGACTCGGGGGTGGACATGGCGGGCTTGAACCTGCCGCCGCCCGCGTCGGCGACGAAGTCACCGCCGCCCGCCCACAGGAAGTTGGAGAAGTACCAGGAGGCGTAGCCGCGTTTGGTCGACAGCGGCGCGGCCAGCCCGGAGGTGTCGTTCCGGCCGTTGCCGTCGGGGTCCTTCTCGGTGAACGCCTTGGCCAGGGCCGCCAGATCCGCCCAGCTCCGCGGCGGCTCGAGCCCCAGTTTCTCCCGCCAGTCCTTGCGGATCAGCAGCGCCGTGGCCTGCGCGGAGTACGGCACGCCGTACTGCTTGCCGTCCACGCCCTTGCCGGAGGCGAGCGCGCGCTCGGACAGGTCCTTGGCCCCGGCGAGCTTGGCGAGGTCGATCTCCCTGAGCAACCCCTGGCCCTGCATCGTTCCCAGCTGGGCGACGTCGTTCATGACGATGTCGGGCAGGTCCTTCTGGGCGGCCCGCTGCTGCATCTTCGTCTCGAAGTCGTCGAAGATCGCGGTCACCTTGACCTTGTAGCCGGTCGCCTTCTCGAACGCGGCGGCCAGCTTGAGCGTGCCCTGCTCGCCGGGCCCGCCCGGCGAGGTCCTGGTCCAGAGCTCGAGCGTAGCCTTGGCGTCCTGCTCGACGTTGGTTCCGGCTGCGCCTGACGAACATGCTGTGAGCACCACCAGGCACGCCAGCATTGTGGAGGCGGTTCGCATACGTGGACGGCTCCCTCTACTTGGCAAGCGATTCCCGGAAGGTAGCGGTGGTCACGTTCCCCGGTCAATGCTCCGATGACTAAACCGTCACCGATAAAGCTGTTCCGTCATACGACACCATGTCTCCCCAGACATCCGACGAAACGAGGAAGAGATGATCAAAGCGCTGCTGGTGATGGAGGAGCTCAGGCGGGCCGACGTCTACCCCGCGCACGTCCTGGAAAGGCTGGCCGACCTGGTCGAATGGCAGGCTCCCGCGATGACGCGCGAGCGGCTGGCCGCCGATCCCCGCGTGCTGTCGGAGGTCGAGATCCTGCTGTCCGGCTGGGGCGCGCCGGTGCTCGACGCCGGGCTGCTCGGTCACGCTCCGCACCTGCGCGCGGTGCTGGTGGCGGCGGGCTCGGTGCGCCCGCTGACCACGCCGGACTTCTGGGCGCGGGGCATCCCGATCGTCTCGGCCGCCTCGGCCAACGCGATCCCGGTGGCGGAGTTCACGCTGGCCCAGATCCTGCTGGCGCTCAAGCAGTTCCACCGGATCTCCCGCGAGATCAAGGAGTTGGGCCGCTACCCGGACGAGGTACGCGTGGCCGGGGCCTACCGGTCGCGGGTGGGGCTGCTCGGCCTGGGCGAGATCGGCCGCCTTGTCGCCTCCCACCTGCGCGCCTTCGACCTGGAGGTGGTCGCCCACGACCCGTACGCCCCCGCCGGGCTGGGCATCCCGCTCCTCCCGCTGGCCGAGCTGTTCGAGACCTGCGAGGTCGTCAGCGTGCACGCCCCGCTGCTGCCGGAGACCACGGGCCTGGTCGACGGCCCGCTGGTGGCGCGGCTGCGCGCGGGCGCGACGCTGATCAACACCGCCCGCGGCGCCGTCCTCGACGAGCCGTCCGTGGTCGAGGTCCTGCGCGGGCGGCCCGACCTCACCGCGGTCCTCGACGTCACCTGGCCCGAGCCGCCGGAGCCGGGATCCCCGCTGTACGGCCTGCCCAACGCGGTCCTGACCCCGCACCTGGCCGGGGCGATGGGCGCCGAACGGGGCAGGATGGGCGAGCTGGTGCTGGCCGAGGTCGCCCGCCTGGCCGCGGGCGAACCGCTGCGGCACGCGGTGAACCCGGCGTTGGCGAGCCTGCGGGCGTGACGGCGATGG
Source organism: Nonomuraea sp. NPDC003754 (assembly GCF_053605785.1). Classification (NCBI taxonomy): domain Bacteria; kingdom Bacillati; phylum Actinomycetota; class Actinomycetes; order Streptosporangiales; family Streptosporangiaceae; genus Nonomuraea; species Nonomuraea sp. NPDC003754. Next base: position 49,783 of record NZ_JBSGJX010000048.1, on the reverse strand, counting down.
ACCCGGCACTCAGGGAGCACCTGCGGCGGCTCGACCTCGACCTGCTCATGGCCGGGCACGCCGATCCCGTCCCCGCCGGCTGGGGGCGGAAGGCGCGGACCGACGGCTACAACCGGATCTACCTCATCCTCGACGGGGTGGGGTCGATCACCCTGGACGGCGTGGAGTACCTGCCGCGGCCCGGCCAGCTCTACTTCCTGCCTGCCGGGTCCGCGCTGGCCTTCTCCAGCTCGAAGGAGCGCCCGTTGCGCAAGTACTGGGCGAACTTCACCGCCACCGTGGCCGGGCGCGAGCTGGCCTCGCTGGTCGCGCTCCCCCGGGTGGTGGAGGTGGAGGATCCGCGGGCCGTACGGGAGATGTTCACCAGGCTGCTGGCGGCGGGCAGGGGCGCGACGCAGGTGACGGGGCCGCTGCGGCAGCGGGCGGTGCTCATGGAGCTGACGGCCTACCTGGTGGACCACGCGCCGCTGGGCTCGTTGCGGCCGCTCAGCCAGGGGCCGGGGCGGATCCTGGAGTACATCGACGCGCACCTGGCCGAGGTGCTGACGGTCGGGCGGCTGGCGGAGGTCTTCCACTACAACCCGACCTACTTCATCACCTACTTCGCCCAGCTCTTCGGGGTCTCCCCCAACCAGTACATCCGGCAGCTGCGGGTCGAACGGGTCAAGCAGGCCCTGATCCACACCGAGCAGAGGATCGAGGAGATCGCCGGGACGGTGGGCTGGGAGGCCGCCTACCTGTCACGGGTCTTCCGCCAGGTGACCTCGCTGACGCCCACGCAGTACCGGGCCTTGCACCGGGCCTCCTGAGGATCGTCCTAGGAGTGCCCGAGTTTTGCCCATGCCCAAGGGAATACGCTTTCCCTACGTTGCCGGTATGAACCGATTGGCAGCCCTTGTCGCGGCGGCGTTCCTGCTGCCCGCCGCGCCCGCCCTCGCCTCGGCGGGCGGGGAACGGCTTGTCTCGAACCAGGCCGAGCTGAACGCGGCGATCGGGACGGCAGACACCATCGTCATGGCCGACGGCACCTGGCAGGACACCGTCATCGACCTGCGCGCCCCAGGACCCCTCACGCTCAGGGCGCAGACGCCCGGCAAGGTGCTGCTCACCGGCAGGTCGGCGCTGTCGCTCAACAGCCCCGACCTGACCGTGAGCGGCCTGACCTTCACCTCCGGCCAGGCGCCCGCCGGCGCGGCCTCGGTCATCTCCTTCAACAGCGACCGCGGCAGGGTCACCGACACCGCCGTGGTCGACTTCAACCCCGCCGACCCGGCCACGCCGTACTACTGGGTCTACTTCAAGGGCGGGCACAACCAGTTCGACCACAGCCTGCTCAAGGGCAAGGCCCACCAGGAGCCGGTGGTCGGCAACGACCGGGGCCCGGCGGCCGTCTACAACCGGGTCGACCACACCCGCTTCGCCGACGTCCCCAACCTCGGCCGCAACGGCATGGAGGCGCTGCGCATCTGGGGCTACGGCCAGTGGGCGGAGGAGGGCGCCGAGGAGGGCGCGTACTTCACCATCGACAACAACCTCTTCGAGCACGTCAACGGCGACGACGAGATCATCTCGCTGAAGTCGAACCACAACACGGTCCGCAACAACACCATCAGGCAGTCCAGCGGCGGCCTGGTGCTGCGCTACGGCAACTACAACACGGTGGAGAGCAACGCCATCATCGGCGACCGCTACCCGGCCAGCGAGGGCATCCGCGTCAGCGGCGACCACCACGTGGTGCGCGGCAACTACGTGCAGGGCGTCTCCGGCTACGGGCTCAAGGTCACCAGCGGTGAGCACCTGTTCGACGAGAACCACAAGCTCGACTACCTGACGCCGGACTTCGTCCCGCAGCCGAACCCGCTCACGCCCCACGGCTACCTGTTCCACTACGGGCAGGTGACCGACAGCGCGTTCACCGGCAACGTGTTCACCGACAACGCCAAGAACGACATCCACATCGGCTGGTTCTACAAGAACCACTGGCCCGGCTACCAGATGGTGCTGCTGCCCGAGGGCAACACCTTCACCGGCAACCTCAGCTACAAGCCCAAGGGCGGCGTGGCCGTGACCACCTCGGTACAGGACACGGCGGGCCCGCTGGCGAAGTTCTCCTTCCAGCCGAACACCTTCCGTGGGAACGTCGTCTACGGCGGGACGCTCGACGTCAACCCGCCCAACAGCACCAAGGGCATCGTGGTCGTCCCCTCCCGCGACCGGACCCCGCCCGCCCCGCCGCGGACGGAGGAGACCGGGCCGTCCTGGCAGGCCGGCTAGTACTGCTCGACACAGCCCGGGTGACCCCGCCGGAGGCCGTATCGGCAGCCAAGCGAATGTTTTAAACGCTTGTTTGCGGCATTGGTAGGATCGCCCGCGTGGGAGTGCCTGAGGATTTGCTGGCCGCGGCCAAGCAGTGCCTGTCCGAGCGCGGATATGCCCGTACAACGGTCCGAGACATCGTCGCCGTGTCCGGCAGCAACCTCGCTGCGATCAACTATCACTTCCGCTCCAAGGACGCCCTTCTCACCCAGGCGATGATCGAGGCGACCGGGGAAGCGGTCGCGGAGGTCCTCAAGGCGTTCCCGGACGACTCCAAGGAGTGGTTCGAAGCGTTCTGGGCGGAACTGATCGAATCCTTCCGAGTCAATCCGATGGTGTGGCGAGCCAACGTCGAGACGCTGGCGCAGGCACCTCACCTCCCCGAAGTACGAGCCCGCCTGACTGAAGGGCAGGCGCTCGCCCGGCGCGAGCTGGGCCGGCGCCTGCCACGCCAGGACGAGGCGGGTGCGCAGGTGCTGTTGACGCTGCTCATCGGTCTGCTGGTGCGCTGGCAGATCGATCCGGACAACGCCCCGACGGCTCACGACCTGGCCGCCGGTCTCCGATCGGTGGCCGAAGCAGCCGCCGGCTAACCCGTCACGTGCCGTCCGGAGTGGTCCGGGCGAGGTTGCGGCCGGCCCGCACGCCGGACGGAACGCAACATGATGGGCGCGAGCAGCGCCATCAGGCACAGACCCGTTGCTGCGGCGATCATGGCGTAGTGCTGGCCTTGAGCGAAGGCCCCGCGGGCCGCGCCGGCCAGAGCGGTCCCAACCGGTTCCGGCAGGTGCCGCGCCGACTCCAGGGCGCCGCCGAGGGTGTCCAGCGCCGATGCGGGAGCGCCGGCGTCGCTGAGGTGCGCCCGGTAGACGGCGGTGCCGATGCTGCCGAGCAGGGAGATGCCGAGCGCACCGCCGAACTCGGTGGCCACCTGCGACAGCCCGGCGACCGAGCCCGCCCGCTCCGGCGGGGCGGTGGCGATGATCAGGTCGGAGGAGATGGTCAGGACGAGGGTGACGCCGCCGGCCATCAGCATGATCCCCGTGATCAGCAGGCCGGTCTGCCCGGTCACGTCCAGCCTGGACAGCAGCGCGAACCCGCCGGCGCCGACGAGCAGCCCGGCGCACACCACCAGCCCGGGACGGATCTTGCGGACCAGGACGGGGGCCAGCCCCGCGGCGAGCATCGCCATGCCCGCCGAGGGCAGCGCGTACAGGCCGGCGACGAGCGGCCTGGCGCCCATGACCATCTGCAGGTACTGGGTGGTGAAGAGGCTGGAGCCGACCATGGCGAAGACGCCGAGGGTGTTGGCGCTGATGGCGGCGGTGAAGGCGCGGCTGCCGAACAGGCGCACGTCCAGCATCGGATCGGTCATCGAGCGCTGGCGGCCGACGAAGGCGACTCCCAGCGCCAGGCCGGTGACTATGGCCAGCGCCGGCGGCCAGCCGAAGCCCTCCTGGGCGATGTGCTGGATCCCGTAGATCATGGGCAGGATCGCGCCCAGCGACAGGACCACGCTGGGCAGGTCGAACCGGCTCGGGTGCGGGTCACGCGATTCGGGGAGCAGCAGTGGCGCCAGGATCAGCAGCAGCGCCATCACCGGCAGGTTGACCAGGAACACCGAACCCCACCAGAAGTGTTCCAGCAGCGCGCCGCCCATCAGCGGGCCCAGCATGGCGCCGCCGGCGAACGCTCCGGTCCAGATGGAGATGGCGATCCGGCGCTGGCCGTCGTCGTGGAACATGTTGCGGATCAGCGAGAGCGTCGAGGGCATCAGCGTGGCACCGCCCACCCCGAGCAAGGCTCGGGTGATGATGAGCAGGTCCGCGCTGGGAGAGAAGGCGGCGACCGCGGAGGCGGCGCCGAACGCTGCCGCCCCGGCCATCAGCAGCCGTCGCCGTCCGACCCGGTCACCCAGCGTGCCCATGGGCAGCAGCAGTCCAGCCAGCATGAACGGGTAGATGTCGATGATCCACAGCAGCTGGGAACCGCTCGGCGCCAGGCTGGCGCTGATGAAGGGCAGCGCGTACGACAGCACATGCAGGTCGACGGAGATCAGAAGGACCGGCAGGACCAGGACGGCCAGCCCGATCCACTGCTTGCGTCCGGCTTTCATCGGCGGCCTTTCTCGCGGAGGGAGGCACCGGCGTGGTGCAGGTGGCGGAGGGCCTCTCCGTGCGAGGCCACAAAACTGACTTCGTGGTACGGCAAGCCGAGCCGGCGGCAGTAGGCCCGCACGATGGGTTGCGCCAGGCGCAAATTCGGGGTGGGCATGTTGGGGAACAAGTGGTGTTCGATCTGGTAGTTGAGCCCGCCCATGGCGATGTCGATGAAGCGGCCGCCCCGCACGTTCCGGGTGGTGAGCACCTGTTTGCGCAGGAAGTCCAGGCCGGCTTCCCCGGTCAGCGTCGGCATGCCCTTGTGACCGGGGGCGAAGACGCAGCCCATGTAGAGGCCGAACAACCCCTGGTTCACGGCGAAGAAGGCCAGAGCCTTGCCCGGTGACAGAACCCAGGCGAGCGCGCCCAGGTAGAGGGCGAAGTGGGCGAGCAGCAGCGCGCCTTCCATGACGCGGTGTTTCATCCAGGGCTGCCGCAGCGCGCGGATGCCGCCCAGGTGCAGGTTGAGCCCTTCCAGCAGGAGCAGCGGGTAGAACAGCAGCGCCTGCCGGCCGCCGATGAGCCGGGCCGGCCCGCGGCTGGCGCGTGCCTGCTCCTGTGACCACACCAGGACGTCGGGAACGACGTCCGGATCGAGCTCCTCGTGGTTGGGGTTGGCGTGGTGGCGGGTGTGCTTGTTCATCCACCAGCCGTAGCTGAGGCCGATCCCGAGATTGCCGCCGAGGCGCCCGAGGGTCTCGCTCGGCCCTCGGGTGAGAAAGATCTGCCGGTGCGCCAGGTCGTGCAGCACGAGGGCGACCTGGGCGAAGACGATCGCGAAGCAGGCGGCCAGCGGCACCTGGAGCCAGGAGTCGCCGAGCCAGAGGAACGCCGCCACGCCTGCCAGGTAGAGACCTGCCACCGCGCTGAGCCGTACCAGGTAGTGGCGGGGGCGGCGGTCGAGGAGCCCGGCTCGCCTGATGCGTCTGGACAGGCGGCTGAAGTCGCTCGCGGCCGTTGCGGTTGCTTGTGCCATGCCGCCGACCATACACACGTTTGAAACAATTGTGCAAAACATATGTTTGTGACAGTTGTTTGGATATGGTGACGGCATGGAAGAGCGAGACGAGGGCGCCGAACGCTGCCTGCAGGAACGCGGCTATGCGCACGCCACAGCGCGTGACATCGCCAAGACCTCCGGCGCCGACCTGGCCTCCATCGGCCACCACGTCGGGCCGGAGGACACGCCGCTGGTCGAGGCCATGCTCGAGGCGACCACCGACCGGGCCGACGCGTGCCGCCGGATGACGGCGCTGCCTCCGCTCACCCTGCGTCAAGCCCTGCTGATCGTCGATGCCGTGAACGGGCTGGACTCCACCGACCGCCTGGCCAGGACGCGACTACTGGCGCGGGAAGTGGCGGCAGTGATCGCACTGGGCGCGCCAGAGATATGGGCGACCGACGGGCGCGCCCTGCTGCGCATGATCGAAGCATGGACGACATGCCGGCGCCTGGCCGTCATGGATGCCGCCGAGCGATTCTGGGCATGCTCCGAGGGCGGCTATGAGGAGGGGCTGCGGGCGGTAGGGCTGCTGCCCGAGCCGAGAGTTCGATAGCACGTGCCGCCGCTCGGCCATCCACATGTCAGCTGACCGCCGTGCGCGGCCGTACCGGTGCGACGGTCGCCTGACCGGCGCGGCGGAAGCGCCAGAGGCGGCGGCCGAGTGCGACCGCCCCGAGCACGCAGCAGGTGAGGCAGAAGATCGCCGGCAGCGGCATCAGCCAGGCGGTGACGATCCAGTACTGGAAGCTGAACCCTCCCCAGATCAGCGTCGGCAGCACCGCGCCCAGCACGATCACCAGAGCGAGCAGCACGGCGACGAGCACAGCGCCGAGGACGAGCAGGGAGGTGACACGAGGAAAGCGCAGACGCAGGAAATGCACGACGTCGAACCCAGGCAGGGCGTCACCGGCCGACATCACCCCAAGGTGTGAGACGGCACCACCCGGCAGGATGGAATCTCAGTCAGGCAGATCGTTGCGACCCACGAGCCCGTTCTCGTACGCGTGGATCACCGCGTGCACGCGGTCGCGCAGGTCCAGTTTCTGCAGGACGGCCCGGACGTGCGACTTCACCGTGTTCTCGCTCAGCACCAGTTCCGCGCAGATCTCGCCGTTGGACCTGCCGCGGGCGAGCAGGCCGAAGATCTCGACCTCGCGTGGGGTGAGGCCGTCCAGGGCCGCCGTCCTCCGCATCGGCACCTGCCGTACGAGATCGAGGACCGTCGCGGCCACCCCCGGGGCCAGCGCCGACGTCCCGGAGGCGACGTCGCACACGGCCTGGGCCAGGGCGGCGGGCCGGACGTCCTTGGTCAGGTAGCCGCTCGCGCCGGCCCGGATGGCGGCCACCACAAGTTCGTCATCATCGAACGTCGTCAGCATGAGCACCCGGGTCGCCGGCGCGATCCTGACGATCTCCGCCGTGGCGGCGACCCCGTCCATGCGCGGCATGCGGATGTCCATCAGGACCACGTCGAGGCGGTGCCGCCGGACGACCTCGATCGCGTCGCTGCCGTTCGCGACGTCGTGGGTGACCTCGATGCGTTCGTCGGCCGACAGCACCGTACGGAGCGAGGCCCGCAGCAACTCCTGGTCGTCGACGAGCATGACCTGGATCCCGGTCAAGCCCCCTCCTTCGTGGGGAGCCGCACCCGCAGCACCCACCCGTCGTCCCCGTCGTCGATCGACAGGGCGCCGCCTGCGGTACGCACACGTTCCTCGATCCCTATCAAGCCGGTCCCCTGACTGCCGGCGTCGCGAAGCGCCCTGCCGCCGTCGTCGCGCACCTCCACCAGCACCTCGGCCGGGGTCCAGCGCAGGCGAACGGTCACCTCGACCGGTGGTTCGAGGTGGCGCAGCGCGTTGGTGATGCCTTCCTGCACGGTCCGGACCGCCGCGACCTCGGCACTCAGGCTCAGCGGCCGTCGCTCACCCACCTCCGCGAACGTCACCACATGGAGCGGGCTCGCCGCCGAGGCCACGAGGTCTGGGAGGGCGTCGAGCGAGATCGGGACCTCTCTGGGCCGGGAATCGGCGCGCGGCGCCACGGTGGCCGGGCGCAAGGTGGCCAGCATCGCTCGCAGGCCTTGGTGGGCGTCCCGGCCGGCCTCGGCGATGTCGCCGAGCTCGCGGCGGGTCGCCGGATCCGCCGTCGTCACCGCCGCGGCCTCGATCCGCGCGACCATGACGGTGACCGTGTGGGCGATCACGTCGTGCAGGTCGCGGCGGATGCTGGCCCGTTCGTCCGCGACCGCCGCGGCCAGTCGTTCACTCTCGGCTCGTCGGCCGGCCTCGTGCCTGCGGCGTACCAGCAGGGCCGCAAGCCACACACCGCCGACCACGAGCATCAGCAGCCCGCCCTCGACCAGGCGGGTCCACCCAGGGGTGTCAGGGGGCAGCCGGGCCCACGACACCAGTTGGGTGAGGACGATCCCGAGCGCGGCGACGGCCAGCGCGACCACCGAGGACCTGGCCGAGACCAGGCTGGTCAGCCGCCACAACGTGAGGGGGAAGCACACAGCCGAGGGCAACATGGTCAGTGACCAACCCGGGAAGGGCGTCATCACCAGGACGAGCATTGCCAGCGCGCCGATCGCGTACCCCACCCACGGCCGTCGACGGGCCACCACCGCTCCCGCATGGAGCAGGACGGCAGCGCCCGCCGCGGCGAAGACCTGCCACAGGTCCGCGCCGAAGTGCCAGGCGCCCGCCAGGATGATCACCGTCAGGAGAGCCAGGACCGCGTGCGCCACCACCGTCACGGCCGGCCATGTGCTCCGGCGCTCGGCGGCTGTCACGGTCGTCGCCTCCCGATGGACTCGTGGTGGGGAGCCGTGCCCGGCTCGACGTGCCACAGGATAGCCAGCAGCGGCAGCCGTCATGGGAGCGGGCCACAGTGACGACCGGCACGCCGGCTTCGGCGTCACAGCCGGCCTGACCACACGACCGGCTCGCCGCCGCCCGCCTTTTCCGTCCGACCCTGGGCGGGGCGGCGGCTGCATCTGACGGCCGGACACCGCTCAGACCGGACACACCCGTTTGCGGTCGTGCGGTCAGGGCAGCGGCCGCTCATACTCCAGCCGGTCTGACATCCCGACACGAAGGGGACGACAGCCATGAGCACACCCACCGACAACGACGTCATCGCCGTCCTCACCCACGACCACCGTGAGGTCGAGCGGATGTTCACCGAACTGGAGCAGCTCGGCACGGCCGACGTCGACCGGCGCCAGACGCTCACCGAGAAGGTCATCATCGAGCTGGTGCGCCACTCGGTCGCCGAGGAGGCCTACCTGTATCCGGCCGTCCGCGATCTTCTGCCCGACGGCGACCAGCTGGCCGACCGGGAGCTGGCCGAGCACGCCCAGGCCTAGGAGACGATGAAGCAGCTGGAGCGGACCGACGCCGACGAGGCCGGGCACGCCGAGCTGCTGGCGCGCCTCATGGCCGAGATCCGCGATCACGTGGCGGAGGAAGAGGGAGAGCTGTTCCCGCGGCTGCGCAGTGCGGCCGATACCGAGCAGCTGGCCGAGCTGGGCCGCAAGGTGGAGGCGATCAAGAAGATGGCCCCGACCAGGCCGCACCCGTCCGCGCCTGACACACCGCCCGGCAACAAGATCATGGGACCGCTCACCGGCCTGATCGACCGGATGCGCGACACGCTCAGCGGCCGCGGCAAAGACTGATCGGCCAGGCAGCCGGGATGGGCTACCAGTCCGACCACGGCGGCACCCCGATCCCCAGACCAATGGCGCCCCTACCCGAGGGCCCCCGGGGAACCCCGCCTGGTGGCGCGCCACATCGTCCGGACGGCTCGCCGTACCGCGCGTGTGATGGCCCCGCCGCGGGTGTCACCAGGTTTTCGTCCCGTTCTGTGGGAACCAAGCATGGTGAAAGGCCTGCAGCTGAGGGGGCGGGAGGCGTGCCGGAGCAGACCATGAACCGGCCCATCGGTGACCCGCGCGTCGGCGCCGTCGTCATCACGTGGAACCGGAAGCAGGAGGCGCTCGCCTCCGTGGGCCGGCTCCTGGCCCTGCCCGAACGTCCGCGTGTGGTGCTGGTCGACAACGGCTCTGGCGACGGTACGGCCGAGGCCGTACGGCAGGTCCATCCCGCCGCGGAAGTGATCGCCTTGCGCGAGAATCTCGGCGCGGTCGGCCGCAACGTCGGCGTCAAGCACCTCGACACCCCTTACGTCGCCTTCTGCGACGACGACACCTGGTGGACCCCCGGCTCCCTGACCAGAGCGGCCGACGTACTGGACGCTTTCCCTCGTCTGGCAGCCGTGACCGCGCGCATCCTGGTGGCGCCCGGCGGACACGCCCGGCGCGAGCCATGACATTCCGATCAAGTACTTCCTGCCGGTGACGGGCCCGGCGAACGTCACCGTCACCACCAGAAGCGGCGGCTCGTACGGGGTGGCCACCGGCAACGCCCGCGGCGCCGCCGCTCCCGGCCCGGTGGACGACGGCGGCTGCCACGCGCCTGACTGGGATGCCGCCAAGCTCTACGACCCCGCCGCGGACGGCACGGCCGAGGCGCTCACGGTCAGGTACAACGGCCGCTACTGGCGGGCCAAGTGGTGGACCAGGGGCGACAGGCCCGGCACCGGGGCCGACGCCGACCACGAGCCCTGGAAGGACCTCGTGCCGACGGAGTGAATCCCACGATGGCAAGGGTCGCTGTGCGCAGCGACCCTTGCCATCGGTCAGCGAGATCCCCGCGGCCTCCGGTCGGTCAGCGGTTGAGATAGGCGAGGACGGCCAGGACCCGGCGGTTGTCGTCCTCGGACTCCGGCAGCTGGAGCTTGCCGAAGATGCTCGCGATGTGTTTGGTGACCGCGCTGGCGGAGATCGTGAGCTGATGAGCTATCGCCGCGTTGGAGCGCCCCGCGGCGATCAGGCTCAGCACCTCGCGTTCGCGGGGACTCAGTTCGGCCGTACGGCCGCGCGCGTCCCCTCGGGTCAGCAGCTTGGCGACGACCTGCGCGTCCATCGCCGTGCCGCCGTTGGTCACCGATGTGACCGCGTCGATGAACTGTCTGGTGTTGGACACCCTGTCCTTCAGGAGATAGCCGACCGCCCCGGCTCCGTCCGCGAGCAGTTCACGGGCGTAGAGCTGCTCCACGTACTGCGACAGCACCAGCACCGGGAAGCCGGGCCGCTCGCGACGCGCCAGGATCGCGGCCTGCAGGCCCTCATCGGTGAACGACGGCGGCAGCCGTACGTCGACGACCGCCACGTCGGGCCGCTCCTCGGCCAGCGCCTTGCGCAGGGACGGGCCGTTGTCGACGGCGGCCACGACCGTGAAGCCGTGCTCGGTGAGCATGCGGACCAACGCGTCCCTGATGAGGAACAGATCCTCGGCGACCACTACTCGGACCTGATCGCGCACGGCACCTCCAGACGCACGCGAGTGGGCCCGCCGGGCGGGCTGTCCACGGCGATCGTTCCGTCGAAGACGGCCAGCCGGCTTTGGACGCCACGCAGCCCGGTGCCGTTGGCCGGATCGACGCCACCGCCGCCGTCATCGACGACATCGCAGCTGAGCACACCGTGCCGGTAGCGGAGCATGACCCGAACCAACGCCGCACCCGCGTGTTTGCTCGTGTTGGCGAGCAGTTCGTTGACCGCGAAGTAGACGGCCGACTCGACCGGCGGCGGCGGCCGTCCTGGCAGGTCGGACGACACTTCGACATCGAGCAGGCAATCCAGCGCCAGGGCTCGGATCGCGTCGGCGAGGCCGCGGTCGGCCAGGACCGGCGGATGGACGCCCCGTACCAGGTCGCGCAACTCCTCCAATGCCTTCGACGAGGTCTCCCGCGCCGTGACCAGCAGGGCGCGGGCCGCCTCCGGATCCTGGTCGAACAGCCGCTCGGCGTTGCCGAGCCCCATGCCCAGCGCGACCAGTCGTGCCTGCGCGCCGTCGTGCAGGTCGCGTTCGATCCGGCGCAGTTCCGCGGCCTGCGCGTCGGCACCCTCCGCGCGTGTCTCCACCAGCGTCTCGACCCGCTGCTCCAACTCGGTCGTTCGCGACGGCCCGAGCAGCGCGAGCGTCCACCGGGCGCGCACCCGCAGCACCTTCGGCCCGATGTACAGGCCGAGCGCGATCAACGCGAGCCCGATCGGGATCGCCGCCAGCGCGGCGGCTGTCGAGGTCACATGGATGACGCCATAGGAGTTGGTCCCACCGGCCCGGGCGTTGGCCTGCCACACGAACGGCTGCACCGCCGCGCCGTACAACCCGTAGAGCGGCATGCCGAGCGCCAGCGCGGCCGCCCACGTGCCGATGATCGGGTCGAGGACCGCCCAGAGCACGTCCCGCCACGTCGCCCGATCCTTCAGCAGCGCGACCGCATCCGTTCGGGGGCCGTAGGGACGCTCGATGTCCACGCCGACCCGGCCCGCCACCCGCCGGGCCGCGTCCGCGACCGTCCGCAGCAGCGACACCGCCGGCGGGAACACGTACCGGCCGACGCCGACCGCCATCAGTGCCGCGCTGACCACGACCAGGACGGCGGCGCCGACACCGGCGGCTGACAGGCCGATCATCGCCAGCGCGAGCACCGGTGTCTCAAGCCTGGCCCTCATCCCTTGTCTCCCTGTTTCGCGCTGGGTGGCATCATCGCACTCTCATCCGGAAAGCCCACGATCAGCCCTGGAGTCCGGTTCGCCGGGCAGCGGCCAACGCCGCCAGCCCGACCACGCTCGCGACGCAGAGCCAGGCGAACAGGTCGCCGACCAGCCCATAGACCGTCCAGGTGCCTCGCGTCGGCACGGACACGACCATGCTCTGCTGCGCGGTGCTGAAGTAGTTGGTCCTGGCCAAGCTCGCACCGTAGGCGTCGACGGCGATCGAGATGCCGTTGCTGGTCTGCCGGACGAGGGCGTATCCGTTCTCGACGGCGCGGAACACCGCGTTGGCCGAGTGCGTGCGCTCGATGCCCTTCCAGTCGTTGGCGGGGACGAACATGATGTCGGCGCGCGTGCGTAGCGTGCTGGGGAAGTCGGCGTCGAAGCAGATGACGTTGGCCAGCCTGCCGTACGGCGTCGCGGACACCGGCACGATGCCGTCGCCCGGCCGCAGGCTTTCCATACCGGGCACGGGATGCGCCTTGTCGAAGATCGACAGCACCTTGCCGTCGGGTGCCACAAGCACGACGATGTCGCGCGAGTGCGGTTGGCCGTCCAGGATGACGGCTATGCCCATGTCGAGATAGATCCGCTTCTCCCTGGCCAGGTCCTGGGCGGTCCGCAGGAAATCGGGAAGGTCCTCGTCGAGCACGACCGCGGCGGTCTCCGGCCACGCCACGATCTTCGCGCCGCCGTCGGCCTCGATCCGGGTGCGGGCGAACAGGTCGTCGTTGAGCGCCGCGAACGCCTTGCGCAGTGTCGGCTTCTGCTCCGGCAGGACCTGCGGCGTATGGAAGTTGTTGATCTGTCGCATCCGGCCCTCTGCCGCGAGCGACGCGCTGATGCCGGCGACGCGCACCAGGCTCGGCGGTGTCGGCGCCATGGCCAGCCGCAGACCGCCGCCGACGAGGACGAGAACGAGCACCGAGACGTACGTCAGCGCGACGGTCCGGATCGACGGCCGGCTCAGCCGGCGCTCCAGCGCGAGGTTGACGACCGATGCGAGCCACGCCATCAGAAAGCTGATCCCGTAGATGCCGGTGACGGACACCGTCTGGAGCAGCGGCAGGTTCGCCGACTGCGTCGCGGCCAACGGCCCGAAAATCGTTCCGAGCGGGCTGATCGCCGCGACCAGGAATTCGACCGTCACCCGGGCCGCCGGGAAGACCAACGTGGCCAGGAACGGATTCAACCGCTGGAAGAGCAGCCGGTCGACCAGCAGCGGAATGCTCAGGATCAGGCTCAGCACCAGGCAGCCGAGCAGGATCGGCAGGACACCGGACTGGCCTGCGGCCGCGACATGGACAACCGTCGTCGCCGCCGACGACAGGCCGACGCACGCGAGTCCGGCGAGCACTGTGGAGCTTCTGGTGAACCGCATCAGGCCGATGGAGAACAGCCAGCCGGCGATCGGAATCGACCATTCACCGTTCGTGCCGAACAGTCCGAGCGCTGTGCCTGCCGCCAACCAGCCGTATCTGCGCCAACCGGTGGCGAGGTATGTGTTTACCATGCGTGCGAGCCTGTCCGACCGCACGGACGCCGCCATTGCGGATGACTCTCCACTCTCCCTGTAGTTATCTCCACCTCCAACCCAAGCCGGGTGGTCGCCCTGCGCGGGACGTAGCCGTTCCGCGCTCGATGAGGTGGGTGTGCGGACGGCGTCGTCAGGGCGCATGGCCAGACCGGCGGCTCGCCCCTGTTTATGCTCGGAGACATGACCATTCAGCGGATGGACAACGTCGCCATCGTCGTCGACGACCTGGACGCGGCTGTCGCGTTCTTCACCGAACTCGGCATGGAGCTGGAAGGCAAGGCCCAGATCGAAGGTGTTTGGGCGGACCGCACCGTCGGACTCGACGGCGTCCGGAGCGACATCGCGATGATGCGGACCCCGGACGGCCACAGCAAGCTGGAGCTGACGAAGTACCACACCCCCGCCGCGGTCGGCGCCGAGCCGGACAACCCGCCGCCCAACACGCTGGGCCTGCATCGCGTCATGTTCGCCGTCGACGACATCGACGACACGGTCGCCCGCCTGCGCCCCCACGGCGCCGAACTCCTCGGCGAGGTGGCGCAGTACGAGAGCATCTTCCGGCTCTGCTACCTCCGCGGCCCCGCCGGCGTCATCGTCGCCCTGGCCGAGCAGACCGGTTGACCCGAGCCCCTGCTGCCGCGGCCCGCCGCCGGCTCTGCACCACCACGGCCTGGCACCTGAAGGACGCCGTCTACCTCAACGCCCGCGGCGTCTCGTTCGCCGTCCTGACCACGGGCCGGTGGGACGAGGTGGCCTCCTATGTCGAGTTCATGGGCTACACCCAGCCCTGGTACTCGGTGCGCGACGTGGACGCGCCGGTCGGCGGCAACATGGGGTACATCACCTGCTTCCTGCGCGACGGCGACCGTGTGTTCCTCACCTACTCCACGACGGGCCGCGGCAACGAGCGGGTCAACGGGTCCCTCGGCCTGCTCGACATGACGCCCTACGGCCGCGGCGAGGCGTGGGAGGACAACCCCGAGGGCCGGCCGGAGGGCCGCCACGCGTGCTGGTCCTGGCGCTCGGACGCGGACGGGACCGCCACCTGGGGCCCGACCAGCCGCCCCGTGCCGCAGTGGACCCGCCCCGGCGCGACCCCCGTGGAGACCCTCGGCCGGCACGGCCACCACCACTGACAGTCCTTCGTCGACGGCGTCGCGGGCGGAACCCTCCGGACGATGCGACGGTCCGCCCGCGCGCCCGCCCGTCGCGGCGGCACAGCGCTCCGGTCGTGCCATACGACAATGGGAGACGTGCCCTTTGCGACGACGAAGGACGGCGTGAAGCTGTCCTACCAGGTGAGCGGCGACGGATACCCGCTCATGCTGCTGCCCGGCCAGTCCAACGACCACCACTGGTGGGACGGCGTGCGGTCGGACTTCGAGGACTCCTATCGCACCATCACCTTCGACTACCGCGGCACCGGGGACAGTGACAAACCCGACGAGCCCTACACGACGCGCGGCTTCGCCCTCGATGCGCTGGCCGTACTCGACGAGCTCGGCGTGGAGCGCGCGCACGTCTACGGCACCTCCATGGGCGGCCGCGTCGCCCAGTGGCTGGCCGCCGACCACCCGGAGCGGCTGGCGGCGCTCGTGCTGGGGTGCACGTCTCCCGGAGGCGCACACGGGGTGGAGCGAAGTCAGGAGGTGCGCCGCTCGCTGGCCCAGCGTGACCGGGCCGCCGCCCGGCGGGCGCTGCTCGAGCTGATGTACACCCCGGAGTGGCTCGCCACCCACCCCGGCCCGTATCGCACGATCGGCGATCGCGGCATGCCGGCCCACGCCCGCCGCCACCATTTCGCCGCCAGCGCGCATCATGACAGCTGGGACGCCCTTCCCGGCATCGTCGCGCCCACCCTCGTGATTCACGGCGCCGACGACGTCTTCAACCCGGCCGCCAACGCGCCGCTGCTGGCCGGCCGCATCCCTGGAGCGCGGCTGCACCTCATCCCGGGTGCGCGGCACGCCTACTTCGAGGAGTTCCGCGAGGTCGCCGGCCGGGTGGTCGCCGACTTCCTCGCCGGCGTGGCCGGCTGAGGAATCGTGCCGTTCGGGCCGGCGTGAACACCGGCACGAGGATGTCGCCGGCGGGGTCACGGGCCGCCCGGTCATGGCCGTCCTCGATCTGCTCGGGCGCCGCTGGACGATGCGCATCCTGTGGGAGCTGAACCAGGCCCCCGCCGGGTTCCGCGAGCTGCAGCGCCGATGCGAGCACATGTCCTCCAGCGTGCCCAGCACCCGTCTTGACGAGCTGGCAGGCTCCCGGCTGGTCACCTCGCACGACGGCGGCTACCGCCTCACCCGCCTCGGCGAGGACCTCGTCGAGGCGCTCGGACCGCTGAACGCCTGGAGCCTGCGATGGGCCGAGGAGGCGGGCGGCGACGCCACGGAATGACGCCCATCAGCCAGAACGGACGACGAGCACCAAGGCCGTGGCGGCGAGCGAGACCCGTCGCCGGCTCGGGCCCGTGAACTCGCGCGACGAAACCGCTCAAGATCGAACATGACGAAGCGCTGCCTGAAGTCGCGCTCCATGCCAACTCCCCGGACCCCTTGAGGAGCGAGCTGCGACACAGGCCATAATCCCTGTCGTGGACAGGTACATGGCGGTCTCCCAGGGCACTGCGGTCGGGGTTCTGGTTCTGGCCGGGTCCAGCGGTCGAATCGATGCGGAACGCTGCGATCTGCTGGCGCGGCACGGCGTGACCGCGATGTCCATCCGCTGGTTCGGCGGGGCGGGTCAGCCGCCGGGCATCTGCGAGGTGCCGCTCGAGACGTTCATGACAGCACTTGATGTGCTGGCCGACACAGGGGTGTCGCGGTTGGCGGTGCTGGGAGTGTCGAAGGGTGCGGAGGCGGCGTTGACGCTCGCATGCGTCGAGCCGCGGGTGGACGCCGTCATCGCAGTGTCGCCGTCCTCCGTGGTCTGGGCCAACGTCGGCCCCGGACTGGATGGAGCGACGCGGCCTTACCGATCGTCCTGGACATGGCGGGGCAGGCCGCTGCCCTTCGCCTCATATCCGGCTGAATGGCCCACTCACGGACCGCCCACCTCCTTCCGCGCCTTCTACGAGCGCGGTCTCGCCACTGCTCCTCCTGAAGCGGCGATCCCGCTGGAACGGGCCCGCGCCGACGTCCTTCTCGTCGCGGGTGCGGACGATCAGATGTGGCCGTCATCAGCTTTCGCCGAGGCACTTTCGGAACGTCGCGAGGTCCGCATTGTCAGCCATCCTTCAGCGGGACATCGGCCTCGCTTCCCGGGTGAGCTTCCTGCGCAACCGTCGCCGTCGTACCTGTACGGGGGATCTCCTGAGACCGATGCGGCCTTGGGAGCGGCAGCCTGGCCGCACATCCTCGCCATGCTGAATGCTTGATGAGCCTTCCAGGGCAGACCGGCCGGCAGCGTCGGCCCGCGTGGAGAGGACCGGAGCCGACCTGTGGAGCCCCAGGTCGGCGGTCTGCGCGCCATCCAACGCCAGTCCCGCGACCCCCACTCTCGACGTCGTCTCGCGGGTTCGCTGTTGGTCACGCGCCCGCCTCCAGGATCGTGATGATCTCGTCGGCCACCGCGGCCGGCAGGTCTCCGCGTGGCAGCACGAACCGGCGTCCGGACTTCGTCGCCTCACCTGTCCGAGGTGCCGGCCTCCCTGATGCGGTGCCGGGCCCGCTCGATCTCGTTGATGTGGTCCTCCGTCCATCGTCTGAGCGCGCTGATGGGCTCGGCGAGGCTCCGGCCGAGCTCGGTCAGGTCGTACTCGACCCGAGGCGGGATGGTCGGGTGCACCGTCCGGGTGATGAAGCCGTCGGCTTCGAGACCGCGCAGGGTCTGGGTGAGCATCTTCTGCGAGACGCCCTCGATGCGGCGGCTCAGGTCGGTGTAGCGCATGGTGCCCTGGAGGAGGGCGTCAACCACCAGGATCGTCCACTTGCCCGCGATGTGGTCGAGGACCTGGCGGGTCGGGCACTTCGCGGAGTAGACGTCGGCCGGCAGGCCCGAGGATTCCACCACAGCACGAGGCACCGGTGATCCTCACCTTCGTGGCCGAGCCGCAAGCCTGGCGCGACGACCACAGTGACGTCTACGAGCAGGTCCGCGGCAACGGCGCCTGGAATGAGGAGTTCATCGCGATGTTCTCCGAGGCCTCGCGGGCGTTCCAGGAAGGGCTCGACCGGCGCGGCCTGCTGCGCGAATACGCGATCAAGGACGCGATGATCGCGGCCTCGTTCGTGATGCTCGCCGCGACCGAGATGGGTCTGGCCACCTCACCGATGAACGGCTGGGACGAGGACAGGGTGAAGAAGGTGATCGGGATCGACGATCGCGACGACCTCGCCATCGCCCTGCTGGTGTCGGTCGGCTACCCGGCCGGGCAGCCACGCCATCCCGGCCGTCGCGCACTGGCCCGCAACGTCTTCCACGAGCGGTACCCCGCCTGAGCTCCGGGCGGGCGGGCACGTGCCGCGTAAGACACGGGAACGCGTTGGAGCCTGTGAGGCCTACGTTCCCGCCCCCCTGAGCGGAGCGCGACAAGTCCGTTTCGCGGTCACCCGTGCCCCCGGACGCCCTCACCACCTTCCGAGGACGCCAGGCAGTACTGGCTCAGCGGAGTCGGGTGGACCTCCAGCCAGTCCCGCGGGTTGAACGGGCCGCTGTCCGCAGGCGCTCAACGGCGAGCACGCCGGCGCTCGGCCAGGTGACCCCACACTGATACGACAGCGATGGAGACGACCAGCAACACGGCGCTACCCGCGATGTCGAGCACATAGTGGTTCCCCGTGATGAGCACGACTGCCGCCATACCCAGCGGAAAGATCCACGACAGCAAGGCCGCTCGCGGATGGGAGGCCCGCAGCGCGTGCCACACGGCATACGCGCACCACAACGACCACCCCACGTGCATGCTGGGCATCGCGGAATACAGGTTCTGACCGTTCTCGATCTCTCGTGAGGCAGGGCCGCCCAGGATGTCGTGCTCGGCGATGACGTCGACGACGCCCGGTAAGGCGAACCGTGGGGGCGACATGGGCAGCGCCCAGAAAACGGGCAGCACCAGAACGGTCATCGCGATGAGGGTGCGACGGACATGGACGTAGACATCGGCATGCCGGACGAAGACCCACACCAGCACACCGATGATCGCGAAATAGTACAGGCGGTAGTAGTACACCGCCGGCTGGATGAGGGCCGGATGCTCGGTCAGCCACTGGTTCGCCCTCAGTGCGATGTCCACGTGGATGGCCCGTTCCATGGACTGCAGGGCCAGAGCGTTGGCGGTGGCGGCTGCGGCGTCCTTCCCTGCGGCGGCATGAAGCCGTGAGAAGAGAAGGAGCACGATGAGCAGACCGGCCGATTCGACGAGCGGGGCGGGGCGCCGCCCACCCATACTCCCGGCACGTACGGCTGAGCGGGCACGCGCCACCAGGCGCGATAATCGGCCGACCGCCATCTCACGCGGGTTCACGCGGGTCACACTAACGCGGACAACGCGGACAACAATGCGCAGGTCTTTGACGGCACCGTAATCGTCGCATTCACTCCCCAGACAGAACCTCTCTCGACGGCCTCGGTGACGCCGGCGTCTTCGGCGGCCCGCAGGTGCTCGTGCCCGGCGGCGACGTGCTGAACAAACCTCGCCACCCTGCAGGAGCTCGTCGGCTTCAGTCGTCCGATGCGGCCGCCATGGCCGTCTACGTCTTCCTCTACCCATCCATGGAGTGACTCCTGTGGGGTGGCGTGGGCGTTGGCCAGGACGCTACACCCAGTCTTGCAAGAGTTCAATGAAAGTTTTCGCTCGATCAAGCCATCCATGCCGAGGGCCGGCCGCCTCGCCCGCGTACGCGCATGGGCCCGCGCGAGGGTAGCCGCCCTCCCCCAACTAAACAACTGTTGACATTGATCTTTGTGAAGCACTCAATAGGCCCCATAGTTCAACATCTTCCAACGCATCGCTCCGGCTTCCTCGCCGAAAGGAATCGATGTCAGATGCGCCGCCTCACCCATGCGCTCCTGGCCTTACTGGCTTCAGCCCTGGCCGTATCCGCCGTCCCCGCATCACCCGCCGAAGCGGCGGGGCCGTACGTTGTCGAGGCCGAGAGCATGGCGCTGTCCAACTTCTCGACCGCCAGCGTGGAGCACATCTTCAACGGCACGCCGGTCGAGACCGTGACTTACATCCAGGGCGTTTCCGGCCAGTCGAGCAGCGCCACCAAGGCATTCAGCGGCGCCGCCGGCACCTACGACCTCATCACGCGCTACAACGGCAAAACCGCGGGCGGAGTCACCTACACGCTCGCGGTGAATTCCACCACCGTGGATTCGTGGGCCACGGCTCAGCGAAACGGTCGCGACTACACCGATCCCGCGAACATCGACACCCGCACGTCGAGCAAGATCACGCTCAACAACGGTGACACCATCAAGCTGACGGCCGCGTCCGCCGGCGAGACACCGCGCGTCGACAAGATCACGATCCAGGAGCACGTGGGTCCGCCGACCAGCACGCTGAGCATCGATTCGCCGAACGCGGCACTGAACGACGGCTTCGCCTGGGGCAAGAACCGGGCTTTAGGTATGACGTTCTATCCCGGGAACCCGATGATGGGGCACGAAGCCGAGTGGTGGCGGCTGAAGGATTCCACGCACACCACGGTGGTGCCCGGCTACTGGGGCTCCTACGTGAACCGGGAGGCCTTCTACAACAGGGACATCGCCCACCAGTCGGATGGCGCGCACGCGCTCGGCCTGGACAACGAGACCTTCGCGATGCTGAAGACGTTCGCCGGCGATGCCGACGATCCGGGCCAGAACGGCTGGCCGCTCTGGGCGCACAGCTCCTACGGGAGCATGTACTACGTCGACGGCACGGGATTCAGGGAACTGCCGTCGCCGTTCAACGTGATGGCCAAGGCCTACAAGCAGTACCAGTGGACGGGAAACCAGAACTGGATCAACGATCCGACCCTTTCGGCGTACTACGACTCGACCATGGGTTCGTTCCTGACCAACCACGAGGTGACGTGGAACGACGCGAACCCCTCCAGCGAGCAGCCGGTCGCGAGGATGCAGCCCGGCGAATACACGGCGACATTCTTCGAGTTCCCGAACGAACATCTCGTCTCCGCCGCCGACGCGCTGGGCTACCAGTACCAGTCGATGATCGCGTATTCGGCGATCCTGAAGGAAAAGGGCGACAACGCCAACAGCACGAAGTGGGCCCAGCGCGCCCAGCGGGTACGCGACCACTTCGAGCGAAACTGGTGGGACTCGGCGACCAACCGCTACATCCGCGGCAAGGACGCCGACGGCAAGGGTTACAGCAGTTGGGGGCATGAGGCCAGCTTCCTGATGATGCTGACGGGGTTGGGCGACCACGGCGCCAGGACCAGCGACTACCTGGACTTCATCGCCGCCAACGACGACGACCTGAATGTCGAGGCGACCTCCTATCTGCCGGAGATGTACTACCAGTACAACCGGCCTTCAGAGGGTTGGGCGTGGCTCAAGAAGCTCATGGCCGACAAGAACGGATATCCGGAAGTTTCGTTCATGGTGGTCAGCAGCATCATCGACGGCATGATGGGCGTGCAACCGGACGCCCCGCACAACAAGGTGACCACCGTCCCGCGGTTGACCGCTGAGGTGCCGTGGGTGGAGATCAACCACCTCAAGGTCGGCGGCAACGACCTCAAGCTCAAGCACACCGGCACGACGGCCTCCACGCTGACCAACAACTCCGGCTCCACCATCACCTGGGAAGCCCAGTTCTACGGGACCCTCTCGTCGATCAGCGTGAACGGCACCCCGCAGACGCCGCAGACCAAGTCGCTGTACGGCCGGACGGTCTCGTACGTGGCGGTGCCGGTGGCCGCCGGCGCGTCGGTGACCGCGACCGCCGGAAGCGCAGGGGGTGACACCACGGCTCCCACCGCGCCGACCGGCCTCGCGGCGAGCAAGGTGACCTCGAACAGCGTGGATCTGAGCTGGGGGGCGTCGACCGACAACGTCGGCGTGACCGGCTACGGCGTCTACCGCGGCACTACGCTGATCGGTTCGTCGACGGGCACGAGCTTCACGGCGACCGGCCTTTCCGCCTCGACGCCGTACACGTTCACGGTGAAGGCGAAGGACGCGGCCGACAACACCTCGACGGCCAGCGACGCGGTCAGTGTCACCACGGCCATCAGCGGAAACGGCCAGACAGCCGATCTCAGCGATCTCACCTGGGTCAACGCCGTGACCGATTTCGGCACTGTTCAGAAGAACAGAAGCGTCGGGTCGAACCCCATCAAGCTGGCCGGGACTTCCTACGCCAAGGGCATCGGCACGCATGCCAACAGCGCCATCACCTACACCTTGAACGGCGGGTACGCGAAGTTCCAGGCGGAGGTCGGCGTGGACGACGAGGTCTCGGCAGGCGCGACGGTCAGGTTCGAGGTCTGGGGCGACGGCGCCAAGCTGTACGAGAGTCCGTCGGCACTGACGGCCTCAAGCCCGACCCAGTCCATCGACGTCAGCATCGCCGGGGTGACCTCGCTGGTGCTGAAGGTGACGGACGCGGGAGACGGGATCAACAGCGACCACGCCGACTGGGCGAACGCTCGACTTGTCAGTGCGGACACCCAGGCGCCGGCGGCGCCGACCAACCTGGCGCCGAGCAACGTCACGTCGAGCAGTGTCCAGCTGACCTGGACGGCGCCGACCGACAACGTCGGGGTGACGGGCTACGACATCTACCGCGGGACGGCGCCGGCCGGCTCGTCCACGAGCACGAGCTTCACCGCGACCGGGCTGTCGGCCGCGACGTCGTACACCTTCACGGTGAAGGCGAAGGACGCCGCCGGGAACGTGTCGGGTGCCAGCAACGCGGTCATGGTCACCACCTCCGGCGGCGCCGCGGTGTTCCTCAGCGATCTGAACTGGACCGGTACCCCCACCATCGGGTGGGGCACCCTTCACAAGGACCGGAGCGTCGACGGGCACACCATCACCCTGAACGGGACCACGTACGCCAAGGGGCTGGGCACGCATGCGACAAGCAGCATCACCTACCTCCTGAACGGCGCCTATTCCCGGTTCCGGTCGGATGTCGGGGTCGATGACGAGGTCGGCGCGAACGCGACGGTCAGGTTCGAGGTCTGGGGCGACGGCGTCAAGCTGTACGAGAGTCCATCGGCGATGACTCCGTCCAGCGCGGCGGCCGCCATCGACGTCAGCGTGGCCGGGGTCACCTCGCTGGTGCTGAAGGTGACGGACGCGGGAGACGGGATCAACAGCGACCACGCCGACTGGGCGGGAGCAAAGCTGGTGTCATGATGCGCAGGACCCGGCGGGGAGCCCTTCCAGGGCGACCCGCCGGAGTCGCGCCCACGACGGCCCGTTCCTCGCGCCGATGCCGCTGGTGAGCGCGGCGACGCTCCGCCGTGCTAGCCCTGTGCGGCGCGCTTGGCGGCATGGGTCTGCCGCCACTCCTCGGCCGCCTGGATCATGGCCTGGCCGACGTGCTCGAAGAAGTGGCCGATGTCGTGCATCCGCGTGCCGGCGGGTGTGGCCGTGCCGAGGACCTGGGCACCTTGACGGGCGAAGTCGGCCAGCAGGGTGTTCTGGCGGGCGCTGGCCATCCAGCCGCGGAACCACGCGTCGGCGTCGATGACGTACCGGTCGCGGCGGCGATGGGGGTCGCGTTCGCGCCTGATGAGCTCCTGCTGTTCGAGTTCGCCGACGGCCTTGGAGATGGAGGCGGGGCTGACCTGGAGGCGCCGGACGAGCTCGGCAGCGGTCATGCTGCCGCTGTCGGTGACGTACAGGCAGGTGAGCACGCGGGCTGTCATCCGCGGCAGCCCCGTGCCGACCATCATCGCGGTGAACTGTTCCTCCAGTTCGTGAACCGACTCGGGATCGCGCCCGTGCGCGTCGACGGCGGCGGGCGGAAGCTTGGCCGAGTTCGGCTTGCGGCGGCGGGCGCGTCCTTGGGTCGCCCGCTGTGCCTGGTCGGCCCGGTAGCCGCCGGCGCCGCCGTTGCGGGCCACTTCCCGGGTGATGGTGGAGATGGGCCTGCCCAGATCGCCGGCGATCTCGGTGTAGGTGAGTCCGCCGGCCAGCCCCTCGGCGATCTTCTGCCGGTCCTGGTGGGTCAGCCTGCCTCCGGGCATCGCTCCTGCCTTCCGTGTCACGTCTCGCGGTATGGCCAGTATTGCGTTCGCCAACACTCCATTGCAAGTCACCAGCTTCGTTTTGCACTCACCTTCATTCTCATTGCAAGAGTTAATGGGCTCTGAGCTGCGCAGATATGACTACCAGCCGCCTAGCTTGTTGCCGCTTTGGTGAAAGCAAGCTAGCTTTTAGTCATTCGCGAATGAGCGAACGGACTGCTCGCAAACTGTCGAGCCGTGATCGGAGCCCCCTCATGACTTCCCTCCTCACCCCTGTGCGCACCTGGCACCGTCCCTTGGTGGTCTGCGCGCTCCTCATGCTGGCTGTGATGCTCGCCGCCGGTGTCGGGCTCGTCGTCGACGGCCGGACCCTGCTGGATGAGCCGGTGTGGGTCAAGCCGCTCAAGTTCGGCTTCGCCTTCGCTCTCTACGCAGGCACGCTGGCCTGGCTGCTGACCAGGCTGCGCAAGGGCAGGCGGCTGGGCTGGTGGATCGGCACCGTCTTCGCGCTGGCCGCGACCGTGGAGGTCGGCGCCATCACCGCCCAGGCGGCGCGCGGTACCTTCAGCCACTTCAACGCCGACCAGAGCGATCGGGTCACGCTGGCTCTGGTGCCCATCCTCACCTACGGCGTAATGATCATCCTGATCACGCAACTGATCCTGGCGGTCGTCGTGCTGATCCAGCGCACCGGCGGGGCCGCGGTGAACCGGGCGATCCGCGCCGGGCTGGCGCTGGCCGTCTTCGGCATGCTGGTGCCGGTCTACTGGCTGGTCGCCGAGATCCACCCCCGCACGGTGACCGACGCCAACGGCGCCCGGATCCCGATGTACCAGGGCCACGGCATCGGCGACCCGGACGGCCACGGCATGCCTCTCACCGGCTGGAGCGTCACCGGCGGCGACTTCCGGGTACCGCACTTCGCCGCCCTGCACGGCATCCAGGTGCTGCTCCTGCTCACCGCGGTGCTGGCCGCCCTGGCCGCCAAGCACGCCTGGCTGCGCGCCGAGAAGGTCCGTGCTCGCCTCGTCGGCTGCGGCGCCCTCGGCTACACCGGGTTGGTCGCGGCCGTGACCTGGCAGGCCTGGCGCGGCCAGTCCCTGATCCACCCGGACAGGATCACCCTTCTCGCCCTGGCCGCGGTGCTGCTCCTCACGGCGGCCACCACCGCAGGGGTGATCGTCACCGCCAGGCGCGCGGGCGCCGTACCCGCTGGAACCCCCGAGCGCCTCCGGCCGGCGCCCTGACGACCTCCCCTGACCTTGAGAACCGAACCTCCAAAGGAGAACTGACATGACACCGTCCGCTTCCGCCAAGGGCGGGCTGTTCCTCGCCACCGTGTTGATCGCTGGGGGCGTCCTGACGGCACCCGCGACAGCCGCATCGCCCGTCCCCGACCACGCCGGCGTACAACGCGCTCTCGACAACGCCGTGGCCCACGGTGGCGCTCCGGGCATCGTCGCCGAAGTCCGCGACCGCCGCGGCAGGTGGTTCGGTTCGGCAGGCGTGGCCGACACCAGGACCGGCCGCAAGCGTCAGCCGCACGAGCGGTTCCGGATCGGCAGCACCACCAAGGCGTTCACCGCCACCGTGGTCCTGCGGCTGGTGGCCGAGGGCAGGCTGAGCCTGGACGACACCGTGGAGCAGTGGCTGCCCGGTCTGGTCGCGGGCAACGGCTACGACGGCCGTGAGATCACCGTCCGGCAGCTGCTCAATCACACCAGCGGCATCTCCAACTACGGCAACGACGAGAAGTTCTTCGCCAAGGGCGTGGGTGCCGCCTGGTTCGAGCACCGCTACGACACCTACACCCCCGGGCAACTGGTCGAGATCGGCCTGGCCACCCCGCCCCGTTTCAAGCCGGGCACGAGCTTCCTCTACTCCAACACCAACTACTTCCTGGCCGCCATGATCGTCGAAAGGGCCACCGGCAGGACCTTCGCCCAGGAACTCACCAGGACCGTCATCCGCCCCCTGCGCCTGACCGGCACGTCACTGCCCGGCACCGACCCCAAGATCCGCGGCCCTCACCCGGCGCATTACTCCACCCTGTTCTCCTCCGATTCCAAGCCCGAGATCCACGACGCGACCGAGATGAACCAGTCCTTCGCCTGGGCCGCAGGCGGCATCATCTCGACCACCGGTGACCTGCAGCGCTTCTTCGGCGAGCTGCTCGGCGGACGCCTGCTGCCCGCAGCCCAGCAACAGGAGATGTTCACCACCGTCGAGACCAAGGGCCCCGTCCCGTGGATCCCCGGCACCCGCTACGGCCTCGGCGTCTTCTCCCAGAGGCTGCCGTGCGGCGTCACCGTCTGGGGCAACGCCGGCGCGACCTACGGATCGTGGACCTACGCCATGGGCACCCGCAACGGCAACCACCTGCTGACCAGCCAGGTCAACGGCGACTGGAGCGGCCTGAGCGTCTTCACCGACACGCTGTCGGCCGAGTTCTGCCCGGCCACGTCCCGATGACCCGCGACCACGCCGTAGGACTCGTGGCGCCCCGTTCATCGCGGAGTCCCAACGGGACGCGCCGATGTTGGCCGGCCGGACAGCGCCACGCCCGCCGCGCTTCGCCATGCTGGAGCGATGCGCCGATCAGGAAATGAAGATGCCGCCGCAGCCGCGATGATCGCCGACATCGAGCGGCTCGTGCGCTGCGAGTCCCCGTCCGAGGACATGGCCGCGGTCGCCCGCAGCGCCGAGGTGGTCGCCGAGGTCGGCGCCCGGCTCCTGGGCGCGGAAGGGGAGCGGGTGGTGGTGGACGGCCACACCCACCTGCGCTGGCGGTTCGGCGGCGAGCCCCGGGTGCTGCTGCTCGGGCACCACGACACGGTCTGGCCGGTCGGCTCGCTGCGGACGCATCCCTTCGAGGTCCGCGACGGGCTGCTGCGCGGGCCCGGGTGCTTCGACATGAAGGCCGGGCTGGTGATGGCCTTCCACGCGCTGGCGGCGCTGGACGACCTGGACGGCGTGACCCTGCTCGTCACCGGCGACGAGGAAACCGGGTCCCTCTCCTCGCGCGAGCTCATCGAGGACGAGGCCCGCGGGTGCTCGGCCGCGCTGGTCCTGGAGGCCGCCGGGCCCGGCGGAGCCCTGAAGACCGCGCGCAAGGGCGTCTCCCGCTACGAGGTGCTGGTGCGGGGACGGGCCGCGCACGCGGGACTGGAGCCGGAGCGCGGCGTCAACGCCTCCGTGGAACTGGCCCGCCAGGTCGTGGCCGTGGCCGGGCTGGGCGATCCCGCGCTGGGCACGACCGTCACTCCGACTCGCCTGGAGGCGGGCACCACGGTGAACACCGTGCCCGGGTCGGCGCGCTTCGAGGTCGACGCCCGGGTCTGGGAGGCCACCGAGCAGATCCGCGTCCACACCGCGATGCTGGGCCTGCGGCCCGCGCTGGACGGCGCCGAACTGGTGATCAGGGGCGGTCCGAACCGGCCTCCGCTCCAGGCCGCGGCGTCGGCGGACCTGTTCGAGCGGGCCCGCAGGCTCGCGGCGACGCTCGGGATCGGCCCGCTCACCTCGCTCGCCGTCGGCGGCGCCTCGGACGGGAACTTCACCGCGGGAGTGGGCACACCGACCCTCGACGGGCTGGGCGCGGTCGGCGGCGGGGCGCACGCCGACGACGAGCACGTGGTCGTGGCGGAGCTCACGGGGCGGACGCGGCTGCTCGCCGCCCTGGTCGCCGAACTGCTCGCAAGCGCGGAAGTTGTCCACTCGGACGAACCGGGAGCCGTCCTCCCGTGCCCGCCGACCAGCTACAGGACCTGACCGGCTGGAACCATGGCCGGCGTGACTGATCTCATCCGCGACCGTCGCGGGTCCGGGCCCGTCGACCTGGCGTACGCCGCAGCCGAGGCGGCCGCGCGAAGCGCGGGCATCCACATCCGCCCTTTGGACAGCGTCGTCGAGCTCGAGGCCGTCCGCCGCCTGTACGAGCGCATCTGGCGTACCGGTGAGAACAACCCGCCGGTGACGGCCGACCTGCTGCGGGCGATGGCGAAGGCGGGCAGCTACGTCAGCGGCGCCTTCGAAGGGGACGAGCTGGTGGGCGCCTGCTTCGGCTTCTTCTCCCCGCCCGCGCGCGAGGCCCTGCACAGTCACATCGCGGGGGTGCTGGCGCGCGTGCAGGGACGCAACGTCGGCTTCGCGCTGAAGCTGCACCAGCGCGCCTGGGCCATGTCACGTGGCGTCAGCGAGGTGTGCTGGACCTATGACCCGCTGATCCGGCGCAACGCCTACTTCAACATCACCAAGCTGGCCGCCGACCCGGACGAGTACCTGCCGAACTTCTACGGCCCGATGGACGACGACATCAACCGCAGCGACGACACCGACCGGGTGCTGGTGCGGTGGCGGCTGGAGTCGCACGCCGCGGTGGCGGCCAGCGCGGGCCTGCCCAGGCCGGCCGACGCGGCCTCCGCCCGCGCGGCGGAGGCGGCCGTGGCGCTGGGCGTCTCTCCCAGAGGCGGGCCGGTCGCCTGCCGCGCCGACACGCGCACCGTGCTGGTCGGCGTCCCCGGGGACATCGAGACCTTGCGGGCCCACGACCCGGGGCTGGCCGCCCAGTGGCGTACGGCGCTGCGGGACGTGCTCGGCGAGCTGCTCGCCGAGGGCGCGCGGGTGCGCGGTTTCGACCGCGCGGGGTGGTACATCGTGGACCGGCGGGAATCACCGTGAAGCTCCTCGGGGTTGGCAGTCGCCGGATGAGGTGACGGTCGCCCCGGAGTGAGTACCCCTCTCCTGAGCCCGGTCCGGCCCGACGAACCGGATAGCATCCTTTGGTCATGCAGAACGAACGCCGACCCGCCCGCGCTGCGCTAGCTTCGGGCGCGTGCTTGTCCCCGTGACCAGCCTCCCGCGAGCCAGCCTCGCCCGCGTTCTGGAGGAACTCGGTTCTACCCTGCTCGACGTCGTCTGCGGCGATGTCGAGCAGGCCGGCGATGTCGGCGGCGTCGTCATCTACGACCCGCTCGACGAGCCCGAGCTGCCGAGCCGCGCGCTGGTGTTCGGCGTCGGCCTGCACGACCCGGCCGACCTCGCCCGGGTGGTGACCCAGCTCGGCCGGCACGACGCCGTCGGCCTCGTGGTCCGCGCGCCGGTCGTGCCCGACGACGATCTGGTCGCGGCGGCGCGCGAGGCGGGGGTGACGGTCCTGTCCTTCGCGCGCGGCGCGTCATGGACGCACCTGGCGGGGATGCTCCGGTCGCTGACCGCCGAGGGCGGCGGGCTGGACGGCGCGGACGCGCACACGGTCGGCCGGATCAGTTCCGGCGACCTGTTCGCGGTCGCCAATGCCATCGCCGCGCTGCTCGACGCGCCCGTCACCATCGAGGACCGCAACTCCCGGCTGCTGGCCTTCTCCAGCCGGCAGGAGGAAGCCGACCACTCGCGGGTCCAGACGATTCTGGGCTGCCAGGTCCCTGAGCACTACACGCGCATCCTGGAGGAGCGCGGGGTGTTCCAGGCGATCTACCGCAGCGACCGGCCCGTCTACGTGGCGCCCCTGCCCGAGCCGGTCGACCCGGCGCTGCCGCCGGAGCTGCCCCGGGCGGCGATCGCGGTGCGGGCCGGGGACGAGATCCTCGGCACGATCTGGGTGGTCGTCCCCGAACCGTTGGACGAGGAGCGCAGCGAGGCGCTGTACGAGGCGTCCAAGCTGGTCGCCATGCACATGGTGTGGCAGCGCGCCGACGCCGACATGGAGCGGCGGCTGCGGACCGAGCTGCTGAGCACCGCCCTGGAGAGCGGGCCGGGGGCGCTGGAGGCGGTCCGCCGCCTCGGACTGAAGGACGAGCCCGCGGTCGTCCTCGCGCTGACCGTCGTCGGCTCGGCGGCCGAGCACCCGCTGCCCGCCCAGTTGGCCACCGAGCGCAAGCGGCTGGCCGACGCCTTCGCCATGCACCTGTCCGCGGCGCACCCGCGGGCCGCCGCGGCGCTCATCGGCGACGTCGCCTTCGGCGTGCTGCCCCTGCCGCAGAGCAGGGAGCAGAACCGCGAGGACACCGAGGAGCGCGCGGTGTGGATCGCCGCCGAGTTCCTGGCCCGCGTCGGCTCGCGGCTGCGCCCGCTGATCGGGGTCGGGCCGCTCGCCGCTGACAGCTCGGCGCTCGCCCGGTCACGGTCGGGGGCCGAGCGCGCCCTGCGCGTCCTGCGCTCGGGGGTCGGTGGGCAGCAGGTGGCCCGCCTGGACGACGTGCACGTCGAGGCACTGCTGATCGAACTCGCCGACCTCGTCCCGCGCGGCGACATCCCCAGCGGGGCCGTCGCACGCATCGTCGCCTACGACAAGGAGCACCAGACCAGCCTGGTCGCGACGCTCCGGGCTTGGCTCGACGCTTTCGGCGACGTCGCGGTGGCCTCGGCCGCGATGTACGTGCACCCCAACACCTTCCGCTACCGGCTGCGCCGGGCCGCCGAGGTCGGCCGGCTCGACCTCGGAGACCCGGGCGCGCGGCTGTCGGCCATGCTGCAGCTGCGCCTGATGTCGATCAGGTCTGCCCCGGACGGCTGACGCCCCGCAGGCCGAGCGTGCCGATCAGGAACGCCAGCCACTCGGCGTCCTGCGCGACGGCGACGTCGTGGGCGGTCGCCGCGCCGTGGCCGGCGTCCTCGAAGACGTGCAGCAGGATCGGCGCCACCCCTTGCTGCGCGGCCTGCAGGCGCGCGGCGAACTTGCGCGCGTGCCAGGGCCTGCACCGTGGGTCGGTCGCCCCGGCCTGCAGGTAGACCGCCGGGAAGACGCCGGGCTCGACCAGCTGGTACGGCGAGAGCCCGAGCAGCCGCCGCACCTCGGCGGGGTCGTCCGGGTCCGCCCACGCCTTGCGGATGACGAAGTCGAGGTAGGGGTCGCGGGTGCCGCCGATGAGGTCGAGCAGCGGGGCCCTCGGCAGGACCGCACGCCACAGCTCGGGCCGCCGGGTGACGGCGATCCCGCACATGAGGCCGCCGTCGGAGCCGCCGGTCAGCGCGAGCCGGTCGGAGGTGGTCAGGCCGGTGGCGAGGAGGTGCTCGGCGACCGCGACGAGGTCGGCGTCGCGGACGTGCTTGCGCTCCCGGTGCGCGGCCAGGTACCAGTCGCGGCCGAACTCGCCGCCACCGCGCAGGTACGCCTGAACCAGCACGCCTCCTGCCGCGACGAAGGCAGCCAGGTCGGGCTGGTACTGCGGCAGGAGCGGCACGTTGGCCGCGCCGTACGCGGAGATCAGCACCGGCGCCGGCGCACCGGCGGCGCCGCGCACCACGTGGTACGGCACGGCGACGCCGTCCGGTGCGAGGGCCTCGCCCTCCTCCAGCACGGCGTCGAGGACGACCGCGGGGGGCGTCAGCGTCTCCGGTTCCCTCTCGCCGGGCCGGTGCCGGTAGACGCCCCACGAGCTGGTGAGGGTGGAGAAGGCGAAGACGAAGTCGGCCGCGGGCGTGCCGGTGGCCAGGGCGGTCAGCGGGAAGAAGGGCGCGGCGAGCGCGCCCCTGCCGGGCAGGGGGACCTCGCCGGTGACGGCTCCTGAGCGGTCGAGGATGCGCACCCTGGCGAAGGTCCGGTCGAACTCGCTGAGGTAGAGGTGCTCGCCGACCGGGGTGAGGGAGCGCAGCACCGTGTCACCCTCCGGGACGAGCTCGGTCCACCCGGCCGGGTCGCCGGGGTCGGCCGCGTCGAGCGGGATGGCGACCACCCTGCCGCGCGGGGCGCCGACGTCGGTGACCGCGATGTAGCGGTCGCCCACGATGTGCCCGGCGATCGTCCCCGTGCAGCCGGTGACGAAGGGCCGCCAGGCCGTGTCGGGGCCGGACATGTCGCGCACCGCGACCGGGACGGGGCTGCCCACCCGGTGGGCGGCGACGGCCCAGCGGCTGCCGGTCGACATCTGGACGAGCGTGTACTCGCGGGAGCCCTCGCCGACCGGGATCGGCTCCGGTTCGGTCGCGCCGCCGAGCCGGTGGAGGAAGACCGCCTGCCGGAACTCCTCCGGCGTACCGGTGAGCGCGAAGAAGTAGAAGCCCGTGCTGTCCGGCAGCCACGAGACGCCGCCCGCCCATGCGCTGTGCAGGACCTGCTCGGGCGCGCCGTCGAGCTGCCGCCCGGAGGCGACGTCGACGAGGCGGATGGTGTTGTGCTCGCTGCCGTCGGTGCACAGGCCGAGCGCCAGGACGCGGCCGTCGGGCGCGGGCGCCAGCCAGGACACGACCGGCGGGTGCTCGCCCTCGCCGGATCCGGCCAGGTCGACGACTGTCCGCCCGTTTCCCAAGGGCGTGTCCGCGACGACCACCGCGGGCGCCGAGCTTCCTGGCTGAGCCGCGACGCGGAACCAGCGGCCGGAGGCGTACTTCGGCAGGGCCGGGCGGGAGCCGGCGTCGTAGGCGCGGATCAGGTCGCGGACGGCCTCCGGGTCCTGGCCGGCGTAGACGGCGGCGGTGGCGAGCTCGGCCTGCCGCCGCTGCCACTGCCGCACCTCCTCGGTCTCCTTCTCCAGCCAGCGGTAGGGGTCGGGCACGCGCACGCCGGCGACGTCCTCGAAGACCTCGACGGTGCGGGCGGGCGGGTAGGAAGCGGTCACGGTGACTCCGGCTCGTGTGGGGACTGGGCTCCGGTCTCGAACTCCGCTCGGAGCCGCTCGAACGCGCCGGGGACCCGGGTCACCCGGCGGACGTGGATGAGCGCGTCGTAGGCGGCAGGGAAGTCGTCGACGGGGTCGAGGCCGCCGGCGGCCAGCGTGCCGTCCACCCCTTCGAACAGCCCGGCCGGCTCGTGGCGCAGGTCGACGGCGGCGACGGCCGGGCCGAGGCGCTCCAGCCGCGACTCGATGGCGTTCGGCGGCAGGATGCGGTCGTGGAGGGAGACGTCGCAGTCGAACGGGCGCGGCGAGCGCTGGGTGAAGCGCACCTCGGGGCCGGAGCCGTACGTCATCCCGATGACGACGGGATCATCGCCGAGCAGGCCGCCGAGCATCGGCCGGCCGTGCAGCGGCGTGCGCCTGACATGCGCGTTGTGCGCGCTCACGACGACCCGCTCCTCGCGCTCCAGGATCCAGCGCACGGTGTCGGCCATGAACACGTCGCGCGGGTACGGCCCGGCGTCCGGCCCGTCCAGCTCGGCGAGAAAGGCCCCGATCGAGGCCCCGCACCGGCGCACGACCCCGTCGTCGTGCGCCGCCGTACGCCCCACCAGGTCGCGGAGGCCGTCGAGCAGCCGGGTCCGCTCGGCGGCCGACATGGCCTGGTAGCGGATCGCCGCCTCGGTCCGGCCGCCCAGGTCGCTGAGGCGACGGAGCTCCTTGTCGCCGGGCAGCTCCGGCAGCCGGTCGAGGCAGGCGCGCACCGCCGGTCCGGGTGAGGTGGAGGAGCCGGGCAGGTCCATGCCGTAGAAGCTGACCTTCGTCGGGTTCGCGGCGTTCCACTCGCGCATCCAGGTCAGCTGCCGCCGCATCGGCTCGCACTCGCCGAACCGGTAGGTGATGCCGTCGCGGGCGACCGTCCCGACCTCGCCGGGCCCGCCGTGGATCCACGCGTCGACGGCCAGCCCCTCGGCGAAGCCCGACTCCATCACGAAGGCGGTGAACCCGTGCTCCTCCACGAGCAGGCGGAACAGCTCGTCCTTGAGCTCGTAGAACTCCGTGATGTTGTGCGCGCCCTCGCCGAGGGCCACCACCCTGGCGTCGCCGGCCAGGTCTCGCACTAGCTGTGGAAGTACCATAGTTCCGGCGTGTACAGGAAGCTGATCAGGGCGTTGAACGACGACTGCGGGCCCGACAGGGTGTTCTTCCACACCACCAGCGTGTGCGGGGTCGGCAGGAAGAGCACCGGCAGGTCCTGGGCGAGGCTGGTCACCTCGGCCGACAGCGCCTTCTGGTCCGCCCCGAAGGTCGAGGCGCCGATCAGCTTGTCCACCTCGGCGTTCTTGTAGCTGCCCAGATTGAAGCTGCCCTCGGTGTTGAACACCGTGTTGCTGCTCGGGTAGCCGGCCGCCAGGTAGAGGGGGCCGTAGTCCTGCATCGCCCACTCGTTCTTGGTGGCGGGGGCGAAGGTGTTGCCGTAGTTGGCGTACATGTAGTTGAGCGACTTGGTCACGATCTTGACCTCTATGCCGAGCTTCTTGGCCGCTGAGGCGAAGGCGACGTCACGCGCGCCGACGAAGGCCGGGGAGCTGGCCGAGGCCAGGGTGAAGCTGATCGTCTGCCCCTGCGGGATGTCCGCGCCGCACTGGCCGGGCCCGGTTCCGGGACGCTCGCAGGTGGTGGCGCCGTTCGGCGCCACCTTCCAGCCGTTGTCGGTGAGCAGCTTCTCGGCGGCGGCCGGGTCGTAGGGGTAGGGCGGCTGGTCGCCGAAGGCGGGCGGGTAGGGGGATCCGTTGCCCGCGGTGCTGTAGTTCGGGGAGGCGGCGCCGTTGTAGATGCCGCGGCTGGCGATGTAGCCCTGCTGGTCGACCAGCCGCTGCAGGGCCTGGCGGACGTAAGGCTGCGCGATGACCTTGTCGAAGTTGTTGACGGTGTTCGCGAAGTTGATGACGAGCGAGTCGAACCGGGCCGGGGCGGGCGCGCCGTACACGTTGTAGCCCTTGGCTTTCAGCTGGCCGATCTGGGTGGCGAAGCTGGAGTCCAGCGTGCCGACGGTCAGGTTGCCGGCCTTGAACTGGTTGAGCACGGCGGCGGCGGAGGTGAAGGCCTTGAAGTCGATCTGGTCGAGCCGTGACTCCCCCGGCCCGCTGTAGGACTCGTTGCGCGCCAGGGAGAACGAGCCGGTCGTCGGGTCGAAGCTCTTGAGCCGGTAGGGGCCGTTGACGACCTGCCAGAGCGGGTTGCCGGCGAAGGTGGCCTGCGACTCCGACTCCTTGGTGAGGTACTTGTAGATCGCCTTGGCGTTCTTCGGCTGCCTGTAGTCGAGGTGCGGGCCGCCGGTGGCGGCGATGTTCCACTCGGTGGAGGGCAGCACGTACAGCAGCGTCAGCATGGACAGCAGGTACGACGGGTTGTACGCGGTCTCCAGCTCGAGGGTGAGCGTGTCAGGCGCGGCGGCCTCGGCGCTCACGCCGTCGGGGAACTGTCCGGGGGTGTAGAAGCTCCAGTTGGCCGGGCTCTCCTTGAGCGCCGCCTTGAGCAGGGCCAGGGAGAAGACGACGTCGTCGGCCGTGACCGGCTTGCCGGTGGACCACTTGTAGTCCTTCATCTTGATGGTCACGGTCTTGCGGTCCGGACTGTAGACGGGCGGCTCGGCCAGGCTCAGCTCGGCGTCGGCGACCTGGTCGCCCTCGCCGCTGGGACGGTAGAGGGAGCGCCACAGCTGGCCGCGGGCGATGACGGTCCCGTTGGCGGCCGCCGGCGGGTAGGGGTAGATGTAGTTGGGGCTGAGCCCGGGGGTCAGCGCGACCGTGGCGGTCCCACCCTGCTTGGGGGTGCCGGTCTGCACGGGCTTGGCGGTGTAGCTGCCGGCGATGTCCTTCGTCGTGTTCCCACCGCCGCCGCTGCACGCTGTGGCCAGCACGGCGACGGCGGCGACGGCTGCCACGGAGAGGCGGC
Organism: Nonomuraea sp. NPDC003754; assembly: GCF_053605785.1. NCBI lineage: Bacteria > Bacillati > Actinomycetota > Actinomycetes > Streptosporangiales > Streptosporangiaceae > Nonomuraea > Nonomuraea sp. NPDC003754. Next base: position 14,479 of record NZ_JBSGJX010000048.1, on the reverse strand, counting down.
CTCGGTGCTTCATTGATGGCTCCCTGGAGAAGTGTGCGGGGTGCGTTGACGATGCACCGGCGGCTTCGGCCCGTGTTCGGCGGTGCGGACAATTCCGCGCGCCCGCCTCCGTCCTGGCGAACAGGTCATCAGTCGGCCCGCCGCCCGACCGCGTCGCGGAGCGCGTCGGCGAGCAGGTTGAGCGCCAGCACGGTGAGGACGATGCAGCCGCCGACCGGATAGACCAGCCACCAGTAGTCGGCGGAGATGAAGGTGACGCCGCTGGCCAGCTGGCTGCCCCAGTCGGCGGTGGGGTAGGTCAGGCCGAAGCCCAGGAAGCCCAGGGCGGCCACGACCAGGACGGCGTCGGCGACCTGGAAAGTGATGGTGACGATGATGACGCCGAGCGCGTTCGGGATCAGGTGGGTGAGGATGGTCCGCCGGCGGGAGGCGCCCATCAGCTTGGCGGCCAGCACGAACTCCCTCACCCGCAGGGTCAGCACCTCGCCGCGCACCAGCCGGGCGGAGACGAGCCAGGAGAACCCGCCGATGACGAGGCTCAGCGACAGCGCGTCGGCGTGGAAGCGGGCCGACAGGATCAGCACGAAGAACAGGAACGGGATCGACAACATGACGTCGACCAGCCGCATCATGAACCCGTCGACCACGCCCCCTGCCAGCCCCGCCACGGCCCCGTAGACGGTGCCGATCGTGGTGGCGACAAGCGCGGACAGCAGCCCGATCTGCAGCGACACCTGGCCGCCGGACATCAGCCGGCCGAGTACGTCGAAGCCGTTGGTGTCGGTCCCGAGCGGGTAGCCGGGGCCGGGCGGCAGCGCCGCGTTGACCAGGTCCACGTCGGTCTGGTTGGTCTGGTAGAACAGCGGCCCGAGGAAGCAGAACCCGGCGATGAGCAGCAGGAGCAGCCCGCCGGCCAGGCCGAGCGGATGCCGGCGCAGCCCGCGCAGGACCGACCGGGTCGAGACCCGGCTTCTGTCCGCCGACGTCTCGGCCTCGGGGGATGGAACGGCGGTCAGGTCTGGTGCGGTCATGCGCTCAGCTCGATTCGGCGGTCGGCGGCCGCCACCGCGACGTCGGCGATGAAGTTGCCGGCCACGGTCAGGACGCCGCCGATGAGGGTGTAGGCCAGGAGCACCGGGTAGTCCTCGCGCTGCAGGCTGTTGAGGAACAGCAGGCCCAGGCCGGGATAGTTGAAGAGCGACTCGACGATCAGGTTGCCCGCCAGCAGCGTGGGGACGAGCGTGCCGACCAGCATGACCAGCGGCAGGCAGGCGTTGCGCAGCAGGTGGCGGGTGAGGATCAGCCGCTCGGGCAGGCCCTTGGCGCGCGCGACTCGCACGTAGTCCTGGCCGAGCTGGTCGAGGGCGGCGGAACGCTGGTACTGCGCGAAGACCGCAACGCTGGTGACGGCGAGGGTGATGACCGGCAGCGCCATCGCCCGCGGATCGGTGAAGACGACCCACGGCGAGTGCGACTGCGACGCCTCCGCCGGGAAGATCGGGATCGTCTGGCTGAAGACGGCGATCAGCAGCAGCCCGAGCAGGAACGACGGCGTCGCGTAGAGCACATACGACGCCGCGGTGGCGACCCGGTCGACGAGGCTGTTGCGCCGGACCGCCTGCAGGATGCCGAGCGGGACCGCGACAAGCAGCGCCAGCACCAGCCCGGCCAGCGACAGCATCGCGCTGCGGCCGGCGTTCCGCGCCAGCAGCGCGCCCACGTTCTCGTTCAGCTTGTACGACCGGCCCAGGTCGCCCTGGAGCAGCTGGCCGAGGTAGCTGATGTACTGCACGACGACCGGGCGGTCGAAGCCGTGCTCCCGGTTGAAGGCCGCCACGGCCTCCGGCGAGGCGCGCTGCCCGAGGACGACACGTCCCGGGCTGTCCGACACCAGGTGCAGCATGAGGAAGACGACCGCGGAGATCCCGAGCAGGACGAGGAGCGAGACCGCCAGGCGGCGGAGCACGTACCAGGTCATGAGCGAGACTCCGCTCGGCGCAGTGGGTGGTGGCAGGCGACGTGGTGGGTGCCGGTGACCGGTGTCAAGGGGGGCTCCTTCTGGGCGCACAACTCGGTCGCCAGGGCGCACCGGGTGCGGAACCGGCAGCCGCTGGGCGGGTCGATGGGGCTTGGCAGCTCGCCGCGCACCCTCGCGGCCGCAGGGGGTCGCGGCGCATCGGGGTCGGCCTCAGGGATCGCGGCCAGCAGCCCCGCGGTGTAGGGGTGCGCGGCTGAGCCGTACACCTCTTCGGTGGTGCCGGTCTCGACCAGCTTGCCCAGGTACATGACGCCGACGCGGTCGGCCAGGTACCGCACCACCGCGAGGTCGTGCGAGATCACCACGCTGCTGAGCCCGCGCTCGAGCTGGATGCGGCGCATCAGGTTGAGGACCTGCGAGCGGATGGAGACGTCCAGGGCGCTGACCGGTTCGTCGGCGACCAGCACCTTCGGGTCCAGGGCGAGCGCGCGGGCCAGGCCCACCCGCTGCCGCTGCCCGCCGGACAGCTCGTAGGGGTAGCGCTCCAGCATGCTCGCCGGCAGGCCCACGTCCCGCAGGAGCTCGCGGGCGCGGGCGGTGCGCTGGGCGCGGGTGCCGATCCCCTGGATGGCCAGGGGTTCGCGCAGGATCGTGCCGATGCGCATGCGCGGGTCGAGGGAGGCGTTGGAGTCCTGGAACATCATCTGCAACTGGGTACGGCGGGGCCCCAGCGTCCGGGCGCTCATCCGGGTGACCGGTTCGCCGTCGAAGATCACCTCGCCGGAGGTGGGCCGGTCGAGAGCCACGAGCATGCGGCCCAGGGAGGACTTGCCGCAGCCCGACTCGCCGACGAGCCCGAAGGTCTCCCCCGCCGCCACCTCGAAGCTCACGCCTGAGACCGCCTTGACGGTGCGGCGGCCGCCGAACAGGCCGGCCCTGCCCGCCGGGTGCTCGCGCCGGAGGTCGACCACGCGCAGGCGCGGCTCCGTGACGACCGGCGCCGGGACGACCAGCCGCGCGCGGGCCCTGGCGGCCGTCCCGTCGGCGGGGTGCCAGCAGGCGTAGACGTGGCCGTCGGCCTCGGTCGCGGGCGTCGGGGGCTCCTGGCGGCACCGGTCGGTCGCGGCGGCGCAACGCGGCGCGAACGGGCAGCCCGCCTGGGCCACGGTCAGGTCCGGGGGCGCCCCGGGGATGCTGAAGAGCTCCTCGTTGCGGTCCTGCGTGAGCGACGGGATCGAGGAGAGCAGCGCCTGGGTGTAGCGGTGCCGTGTCCGGGCGAACAGCACGGGCGTCGGCCCGGTCTCGGCCACGCGCCCGGCGTACATCACCCCGACGCGGTCGGCATGCCGGGCGATCACCCCCATGTCGTGGGTGACCAGGATCATCGACATGCCCAGCCGGGACCTGAGGTCGTCGAGGAGGTCGAGGATCTCCGCCTGGATGGTGACGTCGAGCGCGGTGGTCGGCTCGTCGGCGATGACGAGCCGGGGCTCGCAGACCAGCGCCATCGCGATCATCACGCGCTGCCGCATGCCGCCGGAGAGCTGGTGCGGGAAGTCGTCCAGCCGCTCGGCCGGCCGCGGCAGCCCCACGAGGGCCAGCATCTCCTCGGCGCGGGCGCGCGCCTCCCGCTTCGAGGCGCCGCGGTGCAGCCGAACCGGCTCGGCGACCTGCTCGCCGATGCGCTTGGTGGGGTTCAGCGCGGTCATCGAGTCCTGGAAGACCATCGCCACGTCGTTGCCCCTGATCGCGCGGTACTGCGCGGCGGGCAGCCCGACGAGCTCCCTGCCGTCCAGGTCGATCGAGCCGGCGGTGACCCGGCCGCCGGCCGGCAGCATGCCCATGATCGCCAGACCGGTCATCGACTTGCCGGACCCGGTCTCGCCGACGATCCCCAGCGTCTCGCCTCGGTCGAGCGTCAGGCTGACGCCGGAGACGGGGCGGACGACCCGATCGCCCCGCCGGATCTCGACCGACAGGTCACGGATCGTCAGCACGCGGCCGCCATCCGCCTTCGTGGAATCATCGGCCGTGCTCAAGGCAGTGCTCAAGGCAGTGCTCTCCCAATCCATTCGACGATAGTGGGACCCGATCCCCCTGGTGGTGTTCGTCACGTCGATCGAACCTTGAAGCCCGCGTTCGTCCACCGGGACGAACTGATCGCCGCGAGCCGTCGCGGCGGGGCGGGAATCGTGAACGGCCAGGCGTTCTGTCCCGCCGGTCGCGTACCGAACCTCGCGGGACAGAACAGCCAGGCGTTCAGGACGGCGCGCGCCGGTCGGCCCGGCCGGTGTGCAGGTAGAGGGCGCGCCCCTGCCCGTCGTCCCCGAGGAAGGCGAGCGGCGCGCGGACGCCCCGCTCGGGTTCGGTCGGGAGCACCGAGTCGCCGCGCCAGGCGACCAGTTCGGTGCGGTACGGCGCCTCGTCCAGGTCGGCGGTGACGCCAAGGGGTACGCGGTCCAGCCACAGCCGCCCTTCGGCGTCCCGGCTCACCGTGGTCCGCGAGGTGCTCGACAGGTAGGTACCGGCGTAGCGGGCGGCGTTCAACGGGGGCGCGGCCGGGTCCGGCCGGGGCGCCTCGCCCGGCTCGACGCCGGCGAGTTCGCCGAGCACGCGCCCGGCGAGCTCGCGGAAGACCGGCTTCGGTGAGCCGCCGTTGGTGAGGATCACCAGCGCCACGTCGCGCTCCGGGACCACGCGCAGGAACGCCGACTGGCCGATGGTGTTGCCGTCGTGGCCGAAGACCGCCCGGTCGGGGCGGTGGAAGAGCTCCCAGCCGAGGCCCCAGCCGGTGCCCTGGTCGAGATCCGGCTGGGTGACCTGCGGCTGCCGCATCGCCCGGACGCTCTCCTGGCTGAGCACGGCGCGGCCGTCCGGCCCCAGGCCGCCGGCCAGGTGCATGCGGGCGAAGGCCAGCAGGTCGCGGGCGCGCATCGCCAGCATCGAGCCGGCCGGCGCGTTCGATCGGGCCAGCGCCCAGACGCGGGTGGGTTCGAGCGGGCCACCGGGCTCCTGCTCGATGTGCCCGACCGCGGCGCGGTGGAGGATCGCGTCGTACGGGTCGTTCGCGGCGTGCGTCAGGCCCAGAGGCTCGAACAGGTGCGCCCGCATGCAGTCGTCGAACGGCCTGCCCCGGACGACCTCGACGATCCGGCCCAGCACGCAGAAGCCGGCGTTGTTGTAGGAGAACATCTCCCCGGGCTCGAACAGCTGCGGCACCTCGCGCAGGAGGTCGACGTACCTCTCGAGGCAGTCGTCGCCCTTGCCGGTGTCGGTGAAGATGTCGCCTTCGAAGCCCGCGACGTGACACATCAGCTGCCGTACGGTGATCCGCGCGGCCGCGCGCTCGTCGGCGATCACGAAGCCGGGCAGGTAGGCCCGCACCGGCGCGTCGAGGTCGAGCCTGCCCTCGTCGACCAGTTGCATGGCCAACGTCGTGGTCAGCACCTTGGTGATCGAGCCGATCTGGAAGAGCGAGTCGGCCGTGGCCTCGACGCCCGTGACGGTGTTGAGCAGCCCGGCCGCGGCGTCGGCCGTCCCGTCGCCGGCGCAGACCGCCACCGCCGCCCCTGGTACCTGGTTCTCCGCGAGCAGATCCGGCAGCCGGTGCCGCAACCACGCAGCGATCTCATCCAGTTTCGACACCGATTTCCCCTCTGGCTCGTTTCCGGGGGAGCATAGGGGCGGCGGACACGGTGGTGTTCGTCAGGTCGCACCACTGGCGGCCCGCCCGTTCGTGGGCTCGGCCAAGCGTCTTCCGGACTGCCGGGCTTCAGCGCCCGCCCGAGGCCGTGATCTCGCGCTTGAGCCGTATCCAGTCCTTGGGAGAGTTGACCGCCACGGCGCCCGTCGCCACGCCCCGCCGGGTGAAGGCCACCGCGAACCGGTCCTCCTCGAGCGCTCCCGCGACGATCTGTGCCTCGTCCGCCAGGTGCGGGAGACCCGCGGTCTGGATCCTGGCGCCGTGCACGTGCGTGGCGAAGGACGGCACCTCGAGATAGGGCCTGGCGTCCTGCCGGCCGGCCAGGAGGTTCTTGGCGGCCACCCCGCCCTGGTCGTTGGCATTGGACCAGTGCTCCACGCGGACCAGCTCTCCGTCGTACATCTCGTGCGGCCAGCGGGCCACGTCGCCGGCCGCCACGATGTCGTCATGGCCGCGGGCGAAGAGCGTGGCGTCGCAGAGCAAGCCGTCGTCGAGCGCCAGTCCGCTGCCCTCCAGCCACTCGGTGTTGGGCGTCACGCCCGCCGCGGCCACCACGAGGTCCGCGGGAATGTTCCTGCCGTCCGTCAGCGTGACACCGGTCACCCGTTTCGTTCCCCGCACGCCGGACACCCGCACGCCTGAGATCAGCTCGACGCCGTTGCGCTCGTGATGCGCCGCCAACCACTGTCCCGTCGCCGTCCCCAGAGTGCGGCTCATCGGGTACGGCCCCGCGTCGACGACGGTCACCTTCACCCCCAGCCCGCGGGCGGTTGAGGCGACTTCTCCCCCGATGAACCCGCCACCGATGATCACCAGATGCTCGGCGCCGGACTCCAGTTCCGCCCGCAGGGCCAGCGCGTCCTCGATGGTGCGGAGCGTGTGCACTCCGTCGAGCGGCCCAGGAACGCTTCGCGGTCTCGCGCCTGTGGCGATGACCAGACCGTCGTAGCCCACCTCGGAGCCGTCGTCGAGAAGGACCGTCTTGTCGGTGGTGCGCAGCCGTACCGCCTGCCGGCCGCGCAGCCAGTGGTCGTCCAGCTCCTCCGCGCCGGGCAACGAGACGTCGTCGTCCCCGCGAAGGACGCTCTTGGACAGCGGCGGGCGGTTGTAGGGCGTGTGCTTCTCCGCGCCGATCAGCGTGATGTCCCCGTCGAATCCTTCTCGCCGGAGACTCTGGACCGCGCGGAGCCCCGCGAGGGAGGCGCCGACGACGACAACTCTTCGTAGGTTTCTCATGGCCGACAACATACCCAAGGGGGGTATATGCAGACGATGTGATCTTCGTCTCATATACCCTCACCCGGTATGGGTTGCGTCTTCGACCGCGAGCGCATATGGTGCAGCATGCCGATACCCACTAGGGGTATCTGAGGAGAGGGTGAAAGCGATGACCACCAGTACGTTCGTTGTATCCGGAATGACCTGCGGACACTGCGTCGGCACGGTGAAGTCCGAGGTTGGCAAGGTCTCCGGAGTGTCCGCCGTCGACGTCGAGCTTGCCTCCGGCAAGGTGACCGTGACCGCCGACGGACCCGTCGACGAGGCCAGGGTGAGGGAGGCGGTCGAAGAGGCGGGATACGAGCTCGTCGGTAGCTGACTCGACCAAGCTCCCACCAGGCCGGTGCGCAGGCGGCGCGCCGGCCTGTTGTCATGTCCGAGCGCCGGCGCCCTTCCTCCTGTCGCCGGTAGGGCCGGAGCCGGTCCGCGCGGGCGACAGATGACCGGAAGGGTGCCCACGGCTTGCCCACCACGGATCCCGACCGAATGTCAGCCTGATGGACGAGCCACGATAGTAGGCGATCGATGCCCGTCTTCCCTCAGACAACCTGGCGAACCCGGCGAAATGGCTGCGCCACTTCTGTACCATTTCGGCCACGGCTACGCGAGTACGAGGGAGCATCGTAGTGGTGAAGTTGAGGTCGGCGGCTGTCGTGCTTGCTCTGGCCGCCCCGATCTCCGTACAGGGAGGCGCCCTCGCCGCGCCACCGCCCACCATTCCTGAGGCCCGAGCCCGGCTCGTGAAGCTCAACGAGCGCGCTGATCAGATGGTCGAGAAGTACAACCAGGCCACGGAGACGCACCGGAAGGCCAAGAAGAAGTACGACTCCCTCAACGCCGGCCTCAAGGCGAAGGGAGCGCGCGTCGACGCCCTGCGCCAGAGCCTCGTCACGGTTGCGGTCAACCGCTACCAGTACGGCGACCCGACCGGCTGGGGGCATCTCTTCGTCCAGGGCGAACCACAGGCGATGCTGGGATCGCTCGCCTCGATCGAGCAGATGGCACAGACCAGCACAGCGGAGCTGGCCGCCTTCGAGGCGGCCACGAAGGAGCTGCGTGAGCAGCGGGTCGCCGCCAAGACCGCCCTGACCGAGGCGGACGCCGCGCGTGACCGCGTTCGCGGCGAGAAGGCGAAAGTCGACAACCTGGTCCGCGACCAGACCAAGCTCCTGCGCAGACTGGGCGCCTTCAAACAGGGCAACCCCACCAGCACGGGCGTCACGTACACCGGCTCCGCCTCGGGGAACGCGCGCCTGGCCCTCCAGTTCGCCTACGCGCAGATCGGCAAGCCGTACCGATACGGCGCCACCGGCCCCGGTTCCTACGACTGCTCCGGCTTCACCCAGGCGAGCTGGCGGGTGGCGGGAGTAGAACTGCCCCGCACCACCTGGGACCAGTGGAGCTGGGGTGCCGATCGCCGCGTGTCCCTGGACGAGCTGCAACCGGGAGATCTCCTCTTCAGCAAGGGCCTGGGCCATATGGGCATGTACGCCGGCAACGGAAAGATGGTCCACGCGCCCCAGACCGGGGACGTCGTCAAGGTCGTCGACCTGGACGACTACTGGCGCAACCGCCTGCTCGGAGCGGTGCGTCCTTGACGCGGCGCCACCGGGCGGCCGCGGCCAGGCGCCTCTGTCCTGCGCGTGTCCCCAGGGTCGTGCCTGAGGACGCCGGCATGGCCGGAGACGCCATTGTCTCCGGCCATGTCGGGGGTTCTTCTCCTCCTCGCCGCCGCCCTACTTGAAGCCGCGCAGCCTGAGGCTGTTGCTCACCACGAAGACGCTGGAGAACGCCATCGCGGCACCGGCGATCATCGGGTTCAGCAGCCCCATCGCGGCCAGCGGCAGGGCGGCCACGTTGTAGGCGAACGCCCAGAACAGGTTGCCCTTGATGGTGCGGAGCGTCCGGCGGGACAGCCGGATGGCGTCCGCGGCCACCCGCAGGTCGCCCCTGACGAGGGTGAGGTCGGAGGCCTCGATGGCGGCGTCGGTGCCGGTGCCCATCGCCAGGCCCAGGTCGGCCTGGGCGAGGGCGGCGGCGTCGTTGACCCCGTCGCCCACCATGGCGACCGTCCGGCCCTCGGCCTGCAGTTCCTTGACGACGTCCACCTTGTCCTTGGGCAGCACCTCGGCGATCACCTCGTCGATCCCGACCTCGGCCGCGACGGTCCTGGCGACCGCCTCGTTGTCGCCGGTGAGCAGCACCGGGGTGAGACCGAGCGCGCGCAGCTGCCGGATGGCCTCGGCGGAGGTGGGCTTGACCACGTCCGCCACTTCCAGCACCGCGCGTGCCTTGCCGTCCCAGCCGACCGCGACCGCCGTACGGCCGGCGGCCTGGGCCGCCTCCAGCGCACGCTCGAGATCGACGGGCAGGTGCTGGGACCATTCGGCCAGCAGCTTGGGCCGGCCGACGAGGACGGCGTGCCCGTCGACGATGCCCTGGACGCCGAGGCCTTCGATGTTGGCGAAGTCCTCCGGGGTGGGCAGGCTGCCCACCTTGTCGGCGGCGCCGCGTGCGACGGCCTGGGCGATGGGGTGCTCGGAGGCGTGCTCCAGCGCGCCTGCCAGGCGCAGGACCTCGTCGGCGTCCTCGCCGTCGGCCACGTGCGTGGCGACCAGCGTCATCCTGCCCTCGGTGACGGTGCCGGTCTTGTCCAGCACCACGGTGTCGACCTTGCGGGTGGATTCCAGCACCTCCGGCCCCTTGATCAGGATGCCGAGCTGCGCGCCCCTGCCCGTGCCGACCAGCAGGGCCGTCGGCGTGGCCAGGCCCAGCGCGCACGGGCAGGCGATGATCAGCACCGCGACCGCGGCGGTGAAGGCCGCGCCCGCGCCGCCGCCGGTGCCCAGCCAGAAGCCCAGCGTGCCCAGGGCCAAGGCGATGACGATGGGGACGAAGATGCCCGAGATGCGGTCGGCCAGCCGCTGGACCTGCGCCTTGCCGGTCTGCGCGTCCTCGACCAGCTTGGCCATCTGGGCCAGCTGGGTGTCGGCCCCGATCCGGGTGGCGCGCACGACCAGGCGACCACCCGCGTTGACGGTCGCGCCGGTGACCGCGTCGCCCGGCCGCACCTCCACCGGGACCGACTCGCCGGTCAGCATGGAGGCGTCGACCGCGCTCGAGCCCTCCTCGACCACGCCGTCGGTGGCGATCTTCTCGCCCGGCCGCACCACGAACCGGTCTCCCACCGCCAACTGGCCGGTGGGGATGCGGACCTCGACGCCGTCGCGGAGGACGGCCACGTCCTTGGCGCCCAGTTCCAGCAGCGCCCGCAGCGCGGCGCCCGCCCGGCGCTTCGACCGGGCCTCGAAGTAGCGCCCCGCCAGGATGAACGCCGTCACGCCCGCCGCGGCCTCGAGGTAGATGTTGCCCGAGCCGTCGGTCCTGGCGATGGTGAACTCGAACGGGTGGGTCATGCCGGGGGTGCCGGCCGTACCGAAGAACAGCGCCCACAGCGACCAGCCCAGCGCGGCGAGCGTGCCCAGGGAGACCAGCGTGTCCATGGTCGCCGCGCCGTGGCGCAGGTTGGTCCACGCGGCCTTGTGGAACGGCCAGCCGGCGTAGACGACGACCGGCGCGGCCAGCGTCAGCGACAGCCACTGCCAGTTGGTGAACTGCAGCGGCGGGATCATCGCCATCGCGATCACCGGGATGCTCAGCGCCAGCGAGGTGAACAGCCGGTTGCGCAGCGGACGCAGCTCGTCCTCGGGCTCGGCTTCGGGGGCCGACTCGGCACGCGGCGGCGCGGGGAGCGCGGCGGTGTAGCCCGCCGACTCCACCGTGGCGATCAGCTCCTGCGGGTCCACTCCCTCAGGAAAGGTGACCTTCGCCTTCTCCGTCGCGTAGTTGACCGTCGCGGTCACGCCCTCGAGCTTGTTCAGCTTCCGCTCGATCCGGTTGGCGCAGGACGCGCAGGTCATGCCGCCGATCGATAGTTCGACCGAGCCTTGGGGCTTGTCGTCGGTGAGGGAGGACATCACCTCTCCTTTCTCAGGGTCCTGCGGATCAGTGCTTGTGGTCGCCGTGCCCGCCGGACTTCGCGGTGCTCGGCGTGGGCTTCGCGGTGGCGGTGGCGGTCTGCCCGGTGTTCACGGTGAAGTCGGCGGTGCGGACCTTGCCTTCGTGCTGGAAGTCCAGGAAGAGGCGGTAGTCGCCCCTGCTCGGCACCTCGGCGTAGAAGACGATCTCGGGGCCGGCCTTGGTCTTGCCGTCGCCGGGCTCGCCGTCGGGGTGCACGTGCAGGTAGGCCAGGTCGCTGCCGCGCAGGGCGACGAGGTGGCCGTAGGCGCCGAGGTAGGGCTGCAGGTCGGTGACCGGCTTGCCGTCCTTGTTCACCTTGAGGGTGAGCTTGCTCGCCTGGCCGGGGACCAGGTCGCCGTCCAAGGTGACGGTGTAGCCGTCCACGTCGGCCGTACGGCTGGCCGCCGGCAGCGCCTTGGGCGTGTAGTCGCCGGCCACGAGCAGATCCGCGCCGAGCGTCAGGGCGCTGCCGCCGGTGGGGGCGAAGTCGGCGAAGGCCCGGTAGGCGCCCGCCGCCGGCAGCGTCAGCTTCACCGACCAGACACCGTTGCCCGCCTCCACCGGGTGCAGGTGCTGGAAGCTGCCGAGGTCCCTGGAGACCACGATGAAGTGGAGCTTCTTGTCGTGCTGCACCTGGTAGTCGGTCACGGCGCCACCGTTCGGGCCCGTCACCGTGAACTGGAAGTCGGTCGGCTCGCCGGGCTTGATCGTGGTGGTGAGCGGGTTGAGCGTGTAACCGTTCTCGGACACTTGGAGCCCCCCGGGGGTATCTTCTGAAGCCGCCTCAGCGGGCTTGGCGTTCGTGGTGTGCGTTCCGCCGTCGTGTGCGCCTGTCGGCCGGCTGCTCGGGGTGTGGCCCGCGCCCTGGCTGTGGCTGTTCGCCTGGGGCGGCGCGCCGACCTCGCCGACCGCGTTGCCCACGCCCAGGGCCCCGCCGAAGACGACGGCAAGGCCCAGGACGTAGGCGCCGAGCTTGGCTGGAGTGTTCACTGGTTCGTCACTTCGTATCCGGCCGCCTCGACGGCGGCGACGATCTGGCCGGCCTCGACGGGCTGCTCGCTCTGGACGGTCAGCAGGCCGGTGGCCAGGTCCACCTCGACGCCTGTCACTCCCGTGACCTCGCTGACCTCTTCCTTGACCGAGCTGACGCAGTGGCCGCAGGTCATGCCCTTGACGGTGTAGGTGGCGGTGCTCATATCGATTCACTCCTTCAGGAACGGACGAGTCGTGCGATGGCGTCGGTGGCTTCCTTGACCTTGGCTTGCGCTTCGGGTCCGCCCTTGACGGTGGCCTCGGTGACGCAGTGGGCCAGGTGCTCTTCGAGGAGGGACAGAGCGAAGGACTGGAGGGCGCTGGTGGCGGCGGACACCTGCGTGAGGATGTCGATGCAGTACTTGTCGTCCTCGACCATCCGCTGCAGGCCTCTGGCCTGCCCTTCGATCCGGCGCAGCCGCCGGAGGTGGTCGTGCTTCGCGTCGGTGTAACCGGCCATCACCCGCTCCCCTCGCTCTGTCTCCTACGAGAACACCATACCCCCCTAGGGTATTTCAATGTCAAATTCGCGCGGGGTCGGGCTGCTCCTGCACGGCCGCCGGCCGGCGCATGAGCACCAGCGAAAGCAGCGCGCCGGCCACGGCGACGACCGCCGCCCCGATGAAGGCCGCCTGGAAACCCTCCGTGAGCTTGCCGAGGTCGCCCAGCTCACCGGCCCCCTGCGAGGTGGCGATGGCGGTCATGACCGCCAGGCCGAGAGCCGAGCCCACGTTGTAGGTGGTGTTGACGATGCCCGAGGCGAGACCGGCGTCCTCAGGACGCGCTCCCGACATCGCCGACATCATGGCCGGGATGTAGGCCAGCGACATGCCGACCGCGGCGATCAGGCTGGCAGGCAGCACGTCGGCGACGAAGGTGCCGTCAGGCCGGGCGAAGGACAGCCCCGCGACCCCCGCCGCCAGGACGAGCAGGCCGAGGACGATGAGCGGCTTGGCGCCGAAGCGGCCGAGCAGCCTCGCGGTGATCCCGATCATGAAGATCATGATGGCGACGGTCATCGGCAGCAACGCCGCGCCACTGGGGAAGGCGCCGTAGCCGAGCACCTGCTGCAGGTAGAGGTTCAGGAAGTACCACATCGGAATCCACGCCGCACCCAGCAGGGTCATCGCCAGGTTGGCGGTGGCCAGGCCCGGCGTCCGCCAGATCGACAGCGGCATCAGCGGCGCCTTCACCGTGCGCTGGATGACGAAGAACAGCGCGAGCAGTGCCGCACCGCCGAGGGCGACGGCCCAGTTCATGTCGACGATGGCGTAGACGACCAGAGCGACTCCCGCGGTGGCGGAGATGCCGCCGAGCACATCGACCGAGCCGCGCCTGCCGGGAGTGGCGGGAAGAAGGGCGGGGACGGCCAGCAGGGTGGCCACGCCGATCGGGATGTACACGATGAACACCCACGGCCAGCTGAGGTACTCGGTGATGACGCCGCCGAGGAAGACGCCGGCCGTACCGCCGGCCGGGGCGGCCGCGCCGTACAGGGACATGGCCTTGCCGAGCTCGCGCGGGTCGTGGCTGAAGAGCATCATCAGCAGCGTCATGGCCGCCGGGGCGATGAGCGCGCCACCGACACCCTGAACGGCTCGGCCGAGGATCTCGACCCACGCGCTGCTCGCGGCCGCGGCGACGACCGAACCGATGATCAGGATCGCCCAGCCCGCCGTGAAGATCTTGCGGGCGCCGAACAGATCGGACAGGCGACCGCCCAGCAGCAGCAGCCCGCCGAAGGCGACCACGTAGGCGTTGAACACCCACTGCAGGCCGCCCTGGGAGAAGCCGAGGTCGCGCTGCATGTCCGGCAGCGCCACTCCGATGATCGACGTGTCCATGATGACCATGAATTGCGCGGCGGCGAGCACGATGAGTGCCCACCACCGGCACGGATTTGCTGACATGACGCTCATTCCTATACCTGGTAGGGGTATGTGTCTTCGACGGCAGGGAACGTAACATACCCCCATGGGGTTTGCAAGAGACCGGGTTCCGCCGCCCGGCCGGAGGCGCAGACAGGCCAGGAGCGCCGCTGGTCCGCCGGTCACCGTTCCACGGCGCATTCCCCCCAGGGGCCAGCCAGAACCGCGGGATCCCGGACGGCGAGCTCGGCGAGTCGCCGCGGGTGGAGCACCTCGAACGGCAGAGCCGATGGCGGCCATGCCGCCCAGCCCCCCCATGCTCGACGAGAGGGCTGACCCGAGGAGGAGGGGCACGTCCGCGCGAGTCGGCGCCCCGTTCGGCTCCATCGGCGCCAGGACCGTGGAAAGGGGCTCCGGATCGACTCCCAAACCCCTTGCCACCTGCGACTTCCTCAATTGGCGGGCTGCTGTGACCCATGGAGGGAAGCCGGTCGAGTTGGTGCGCCTAGGGCCTGTACGGAGTTGAGATCAGCGGGATTCGCCTGTGCTTTGGTCTGCGATCGTGTAGGCCATCGACATGGCGCGTGGAGACCTCACTGA